>CAMCCR010000007.1 GCA_945873085.1 Candidatus Kuenenia stuttgartensis
CGCCAAAACGATGCCGTCGCGGCCGACGGTACGAATGACGGCGAGGCGATGGATCGGATCCTCGAGCACCAGCGCCGTGAGTCGGAGCGCGGAGAGGCCGGCGAGACCGTGAAGCGTCAGCCGAAGGAAGGTAAGCAGGGCGAGGGCCAAAAGGGCGAGGGCCAAAAGGGCGAAGGCCAAAAGGGCGAAGGCCAGCAGGGTGAAGGCCAGAAGGGTGAGGGCCAGCAGGGTGAAGGCCAGCAGGGTGAAGGCCAGCAGGGTGAAGGCCAGAAGGGTGAAGGCCAGAAGGGTGAAGGCCAGAAGGGTGAGGGCCAGAAGGGTGAGGGCCAGAAGGGGGAGGGCCAGCAGGGTGAAGGCCAGCAGGGTGAAGGCCAGCAGGGCGAGGGCCAGCAGGGTGAGGGAGAAGGAAGTGGTGGTGAGGGAGAGCAGGGTGAGGGGGGAGAGAAGCCAGGCGGCAAGGCCAAGCCGGGCAGCGATCCGTCTCAGCAGCCCAAATCACCGCCGGGAAGCGCCCAGGCCGGCGGGGCGGAGGAAGGCGATCAGGAAGGGGGAGGGGGGGCCGATCCGCAGCAACCAGCCGATGGACAACCCGGATCGTCGGCGAGCCCCACGGGGAGCGGAGGCTGGTCGAATGGCGACGGACCGGCTCCCGACCAGGCGCCGCGGCGTGACGGCGAAGCACCCAAGACCGAAGCCGAATGGGGAGATCAGGACACCGCTCATGCCCGCAATGCCGCCGATCTGGCTGTTCGGGCGCTGAAGGACGATCTCGACAAGGGACGGACGGAGCTCCTCGACGAACTCGGTTGGACGCGGGATCAAGCCCGGGCGTTTCTCCAGCGTTGGGAGGCGATGCGGGCCCTCGAGAAGAGCAACGATCCGGTCAAGCGGAGCGAGTTCGACCGGGCCGTGCGGAGCCTCGGCCTCCGCCCGGATGGAGCACGCAGTAGCCGGGATGTGCCGGCGGACGTGAAGGGTGGACAGGCGGAGGGGCGGCGGAGCCGTCCGCCGAGCGAGTATCGAGAGCAGTTCAAGGCCTACACTCAAGGGACGAGCGCAGAATGACCAAGGTGTTCGATGGCCCGAGGTACCTCGTCGCCTTCGGTCCGAAGCGGGTGCAGCACTGTTTCACCGACGTGCTCGTCCTCGGCGGTGGCGTGGCCGGGCTCCGGGCGGCTCTGGCTGTCGATCCCCGGCTGTCGGTCACGGTCGTCACGAAGGACGATCTGCTCACGTCGTCGAGCCAATGGGCGCAGGGAGGGATCGCGGGGGTCGTCGATCCGGAGGATCGCTTCGACAACCACGTGGCCGACACGCTCGTGGCCGGGGGTGGCCTTTGTCACGACGCGGTCGTCGATTCGGTCGTCCGCGAGGCGCCGCAGCGGATCGCCGAGCTGATCACCTGGGGAACGAAATTCGACGAGCGTGACGGCCTCCTCGAGTTGGGCCGCGAGGGGGGGCACAGCCACCACCGGATCGTTCACGCCCTCGGCGACGCCACCGGCCGGGAGGTGATGCGGGCGATCATCGAACGGGTCCGGGGGCTCGATCACATCGCGCTGTGGCCCGGCACGTTCTCCATCGACCTGCTCACGCACGAGGGGGCCTGCCGGGGGGCCCTGGTGTGGAACGGCTCCCATGGGAAGACGCTCGTCTGGGCCCGGCGCACGATCCTCGCCACCGGCGGCGCCGGGCAACTCTTTCGGGAGTCGACCAATCCGGAGGGGGCTGTCGGCGACGGCATGGCGCTGGCCTGGCGCGCGGGGTGCGAACTGCGTGACATGGAGTTCATGCAGTTCCATCCGACGGTCCTCTACATCGCCGGCGGGTCGCGGAGCTTGATCACCGAGGCGGTGCGTGGGGCGGGGGCCTGGCTTGTCGATCGTGATGGCCACCGCTTCATGCCCGACTTCGATCCCCGCGCCGAACTCGCGCCGCGAGACGTCGTGTCGCGGGCGATCACCGTCGTCATGGCCCGCACCCACCACTCCAACGTCTATCTCGATCTCTCCCATCTCGATCCCGTCAAAGTGTTGTCCCGCTTTCCGGGGATGGCGCAGATCTGCGGCAAGTTCGGCCTCGATCTGGCGCGGGACAGGATCCCGGTGCGCCCGGGGGCCCATTACATGGTGGGCGGGGCGGCGGTCGACGAAATCGGGCGGACGACGTTGCCGGGCTTGTTCGCCGCGGGCGAGGTGACGTCGAGCGGGCTCCATGGGGCCAATCGTCTGGCGAGCAACAGCCTCCTCGAGGGGCTCGTCTACGGGGCGAGGACGGGAAGCGCCGCCAGCGCCGAGATCCTCGCCGGGCCCCCCGACGACTTCAGCGTTCCCCCCCTTGCCAATCCCCGCGTCCCCGACACGCGCGGCAGCCTCGACCTGGCCGACATCCGCAACTCGCTCCGCAGTCTGATGTGGCGGCATGTCGGCGTCGAACGGGACGGCGCTTCGCTCGAGGAGGCACGCGACACCGTCGAGGGATGGTGCCGGTATGTGCTGCCGCGGCAGTTCGCCGACCCGGCCGGTTGGCAGCTCCAGAACATGCTCGAGGTCTCCCGATTGATGATCCGCTCGGCGCTGGAGCGGGAGGAGACGCGCGGGGTGCATGTCCGTCGCGATCATCCCGACACGCTCGACGACTGGCGCTGTCATCTCGCCTGGCGCCGCGACGCCGCCGGCCCATGGCACGAGCCGCTCCCGGGCGGCAGTGCCGTGCCGGCCTGATTTCGTTCCCCGGGCCGCGTCGCCATGCCTTGGCCGAGCCGGGGGGGGACGGGGGATTGCCCAGTGGGGGCTTCCCACCTAAGAATGTGTCGTTTCCGATCCCCTCCCACCAGCCCTACAGCCAATCAGCCATGTCTGAATCGCACAGCCCTGGCGGAGAAGCCATGATCGAGGCCGACGGCCTCTGCAAGTATTACGGCCCCTTCATTGCCATCGAGGACGTCTCGTTCCGCGTGCCGCGGGGCGAGGTCGTGGCCTTTCTCGGTCCCAACGGGGCCGGCAAGAGCACGACGATGAAGATCCTCACCGGGTACCTGGCGCCTTCGGCAGGGACGGCGCGGATCGCCGGCCACGACATGTCGACCGACCGGCTCGCCGGGGCGACCCGACTCGGGTATCTCCCGGAGAACGGCCCGCTCTATCCCGACATGACGCCGCGCACGCTCCTCGAGTTCTTCGCCGATGCCCGCGGCATGGCGAAGCGGCAGAAGGAGGAGCGGATCGAGGCAGTGGTGAAGCAGTGTCAGCTCGGCAGTGTGATCGGCAAGGCGATCTCGAAGCTCTCCAAGGGCTACCGGCAGCGCGTCGGCATGGCGCAGGTGCTCCTCCACGAACCTGATGTCCTGATCCTCGACGAGCCGACCAGCGGGCTCGATCCCAACCAGATTCGCGAGGTCCGGGAGACGATCCGCCGGCTTGGCGAGAAGAAGACGATCCTCCTTTCCACGCACATCCTCCAGGAGGTCGATGCTCTGGCGGACCGCGTGATCCTCATCGCCGAGGGGCGGAAGCGGTTCGACGGCACGCCCGGGGATCTCGTCCGTGACGGCCGCGGGCTCGACGAACGCTTCTACGAGATGACCCGGTCGTCATGACGCCCGGCGAGGCCACGGTGTTCCCTGCTGGGCGGGGCCCAAGCCGACCGGCGGAGCCCCATCGGGGGATCGCCGCCTGGATCGAAAACCAACCAACCGATCTGTTCAACAGTCTGTCCGGGGAAGCAACATGAACTGGCACGTTCTCGACGCGGTGTTCAAGCGGAACTTCGTCGCCTACTTTTCCAGTCCCACCGGCTACGTCTTCATCTGCGTGTTCGTGCTGCTGGGGTCGCTGGCGGCGTTTTGGCCGCCGGAGTTCTTCAACTCCAATCTCGCCAACCTCGATCAGCTCAACCGCTATCTCCCCTACATCCTTCTCGTCTTCATCCCGGCGATCACGATGAGCGTGTGGGCCGACGAGCGCCGTCAGGGCACCGACGAGCTGCTCCTCACGATCCCGGCGAGCGACTGGGAGGTGGTGTTCGGGAAATACCTCGCCACGGTCGGGATCTACACCGTCGCCCTGATGTTCTCTTGCATCTGCAACCTCATCATCCTGTTGCGCTGGGGCACCCCGGACGGAGGCCTGTTCCTCGCCAACTACCTCGGATACTGGTTCGTCGGGCTCTCGATGCTCGCGATCGGGATGGTGGCGAGCTTCCTCACCAGCAACCTCACCGTCGCCTTCATCCTCGGCCTCATCCTCAATGCGCCGCTGGCCGTGGCCGACCAGGCGGTGACGGTCATGGATCCGAAGCTGGCCGACCGTGTCCGGGCCTGGAGCCTGGCCGAGAACTTTTCCGACTTCGGTCGCGGGATCGTCAGTCTCTCGTCGGTGGCGTTCTTTCTCGGCATCGTGGCCGTTGCGCTCTACATCGCCATGGTGCTCATCGGTCGCCGTCATTGGACGGGCCGCCGCGACGGCGCGAAGCTCGGCGTTCATTTCGTGATGCGGGCCCTCGGCCTGGCAGGGATAGCGTTGGGATCGGTGCTCGTCTGCCGGGCAATGGATGTCCGCCACGACCTCTCCGCGGAGCAGATCAGCTCCCTCTCGGCCGACACGCGCCGGCTCCTCACGGAGTTCAATCCCCCCCGCCCCGTGGAGATCACCGCCTACGTCAGCCCGAGCGTCCCCGAGGAATACACGCAGACGCGGCTGACGCTCCTCAACATGCTCCGTCAGTTCGAGCGACTCGGTCGGGGCAAGGTGAACGTGCAGGTGGTCTCGACGGAGCCGAAGACCGATGCTGCGGCCCTGGCCCGGCAACAGTTCGGCATCGAGCCGGTGAAGGTCATGTCCCGGGTGCGCGGCACCTACCGCGACGAGGACATCTTCCTCGGATGTGCCTTCACCAGCGGCCTCGAGAAGGTCGTCGTGCCGTTCTTCGACAAGGGGACGCCGGTCGAGTACGAGCTCATCCGCTCGATCTCCATCGTGGGCAACGAGGGGCGGAAGCGCCTCGGCGTCCTCACGACAGACGCCGATCTGTTTGGCGGCGTCGACATGATGACCGGCCAGCAGCGGCCACGGCAGGCGATCGTGGATGAGCTCGAGAAGCAGTACGACGTCGTCCAGGTCGATGCCTCGGCACCGATCACCGAGAAATACGACGTCCTCCTCGCGGTGCAGCCTTCGACCCTCGGTCCCGAGCAGATGGCGCATCTGGTCGCTGCGGTGCGGGATGGCCAGCCGGTGGCAATCTTCGAGGATCCGCTCCCCGTTCTCATGACGGGCGTCCCGGGGACCGACCAGCCGCGGCGTGGCCCCGGCGGGCCGATGGCGATGTTTCAACCGCAGGCCCAGCCGAAGGGGGAGATCGGGCTCCTCTGGCAGGTGCTCGGGGCGAAGCCGGCAGCACGGGAGGGACGGCCCGAAATGGGGCAGATGGGAGCCGGATCGCTCGTCATCTGGCAGGACTACAACCCCCACCCGAAGCTGCAGATGCCCCATGAGTTCGTCTTCATCGACAACGATCTGGGGATGGGCTCGGGTCTGGCCGATTCCTTCAGTCAGAGCAGTGCCGTCACCTCCGGCCTCCAAGAGGTTCTCTTCCCGTTCCCCGGGGCCGTCGCCAGGGATGACTCGGCCGATGTCGATTGGACGCCGCTGGTCCAGACGAGCACCCGTTCCGGGACGATCGAGGTCGAGCAAGTGATGCGCAACCGCGGCGACATGGCGCAGTTGCAGGTCTTCGAGAAGCAGGGGAAGCAGGCGATGGTGCTGGCGGCCGCGATCGAGCGCCGGCCCCCGGCCGGCACCGAGGGGACACCCGTCAAGGCTGTCATCGTCGCCGACATCGATCT
This sequence comes from Candidatus Kuenenia stuttgartensis, assembly GCA_945873085.1. Classification (GTDB taxonomy): domain Bacteria; phylum Planctomycetota; class Planctomycetia; order Pirellulales; family UBA1268; genus QWOP01. Next base: position 5,846 of record CAMCCR010000007.1, read on the forward strand.
CCTCGATGGCCGGATCTTCGGCCTCCGCAACCGTCCGGACGAGGTCTTCGGGCTCGATTTCGACAACGTCACTTTCGCCCTCAACATCCTCGATTCGCTTGCCGGTGACGACCGGTTCCTCGAGATCCGCAAACGAAAGCCGAAGCACCGCACGCTCGAGCGCATCGAGGCGACCGTCGCCGATGCCCGCGAGCAGGCGGACGCGGAGCGGCAGAAGTTCATCGAGCAGTGCGACCTTGCCGAGCGGGAGGCCAACGGCCAGCTCGAGAAGGAGGTGGGGGACTTCGAGCGGAAGGTCAAGGATCTCGAGGCCACCGGCGACGCCGATCCCCAAGCCACGATGCAGATGATGCAGCAGTTGGCCGCGAAGCGGGCGCTGGCCCAGCGGCGGCTGGAGACAAAGACCGAGCAGCTCACCCGGCAGCGGGACATCGAGATGGAGAAGGTCGAGCGCCAACTCGGGGGCAAGGTCCGTCAGGAACAGGACCGTCAGAAGTGGCTGGCGGTTCTCCTGCCGCCGATCCCGCCGCTGGTGGTGGCGTTCTTCGTCTACTTCCGACGGCGGGCCCAGGAGCGCGAGGGCGTGGCAAAGACACGGTTGCGGTGAGCGACGACGGTCGGCGGTCCCCGCGATGCGAGAGCCGACCGACACGAGAGCCGACCGAGACGGGACAGTTCCCCGGAGAGAAGGATCATGGCAGACGACCACAAGGCCCGGAATCATCACGATCGCAGCGACGTCCATCCGCCCCTGCCCGCCGGGGGAGCCGGTGCCAGGGTGCGTCGCCGGGTGGAGGAAGATGCCGGCGGGATGTCGCGCGGCATCTGGGGGAGAACCTCCCTGTTCCTCCTCGGTGGTCTGGGCATGCTCCTCCTCGGCTGGCTCGCGCAGCCGCGCTATCAGAGCCGTGAGGTTAAGCCGGAAGCCGAGCGGATCCTCTTCCCGGAGCTCACCGACGTCCAGAAGGCAGCCAGCCTCGAGGTGGTGAAGTACGACGAGGAACTCGCGACCCTCCAGCCGTTCAAGGTGGTGCAGGCCGGCGGGGTGTGGGTGCTCCCGTCGCATCAAAACTACCCAGCCGACGCCAGGGATCATCTCGCCGCGGCGGCGACGGAATTGGTCGACCTCGAATCCCTCGACGTCGTCAGTTCTTCCGCGGCGGATCACGAGACGTACGGCGTCATCGAGCCCGATCCGGAGAAGATCAAGCCGGGGATGGTGGGGGTCGGCGAGCTCATCGAGATCCGCGATGCCGGTGGCAACAAGCTCGCGCGGCTCGTGGTCGGCAAGGAGGACAAGCGTCCGGGAACGTCCGCGGCCGGGGGAAAGAAGCTCCGCTTCGTGCGGAAGGCCGGGCAGGACCCGGTCTATCGCGTCGAGATCGACACGTCGAAGTTCACGACCCGCTTCGATGATTGGATCGAGAAGGATCTCCTCAAACTCTCGCCGTGGGACGTGCGGCGGGCCGTCCTCGACGACTACTCGCTCGGTGCGGTCGAGTCGGGGGGAAGGATCCGAGTCGAGCAAAACCGCAAGGATCGGATCGAGGTCGCGTACGACGACAAGGATCAGCGATGGACGCTCGCTCGGCTCGAGGCCTTCGGTGGCGGGCCCGAGGCGAAGCTCGAGACCCTCGGCGAGGCCGAGGAACTCGCATCGCCACGGCTCAATGATCTGCGCAACGCTTTGGGCGACTTGAAGATCGTCGACGTCGTCCGCAAGCCAGCCGGATTGTCGGCCGAACTCAAGGCCGAGGAGAAGTTCACCGCCGACGAGGAGGCGGTCCGCTCCATGCAGCAGCGTGGCTTCCTGCCGCTGAAGTCGGGCGACATCCTCTCGACCGATGGCGAGACGATCGTCGGCATGAAGGATGGGGTCGAGTACGTCCTCCGCTTCGGTGCCGGCACCTCCATTGGCAACGGCAGCGGCGAGGACGTGGCCGCCGACGATGCCACGGGGCGGTATCTCCTCGTCATGGCCCGGTTCAACGAGAGCCTCCTCGAGAAGCCCGTGCTCGAAGAGGTTCCGGGGGAAGCGCCGGCGACGGAGGGAGCCGCAGCCGAGGGGGGAGAGCAGGGAGCCGCCGATCAACTCAAGGCGGCCGATGAGGCCGAGGCGAAGGCCCAGGCGGCGCTCGAGGCCCGCCGCGCCGTGGAACGCGACAACCGGCGTCGCCAGGACGACTACGACGCGAAGGTGAAGGCGGCCCAGCGCCGCGTTCGCGACTTGAATGCCCGGTTTGCCGACTGGTACTACATCGTGCCGACGAAGGAATACGCGAAGATCCACCTCAACCGTGCCGCCGTCGTGCAGCCAAAGGGGACCGACGCCGCCGACGCCGGGCCGCCGGGGGGAGGATCGCCGTTCGGTGCCGGTGGGGGTGCGCCTTTCGCACCGCCGAGACCCCGCCCCGCGCCGACGCTCCCGCCCGTCGAGCCGAAGGACGAAGCGGCCCCTGCGACCGACGCCCCTGCCGGCGCCGCTCCGCTTGAGTCTGGCGCTCCGGATGAGGCGGGCGCCAAGGCCGCTGCCGAGTCCCCCGCCGACGTCGCCCCGCCGGCCCCGGCAGAGGACGCTCCGGTCCCCGACACAGCCCCTCCGGCTCCGGCGGGCGACGCTCCGGTCGGCGACGCAGCCCCTCCGGCAGCCGATCCGGTTCCCCCGCAGGCTGAGCCGGCCAAGCCCGATGTCCCTGCCGATGTCCCGGTGCCTCCTGCATCGTCGGAGCCCGTGCCAGCGGCGGGATCGTGATGTCTGAGATCCTCACCGCGCCCCGAGCCTCACGGTTCGGTCGGACCACCGGCTTCCGCCTTGTCGGAGTCGGCCATGCCGTTCCCGACGAAGTCGTCACCAACGAGGATCTCGCCCGGCTGGGCTGCGATGCGCAGTGGATTCTCGAGCGGACCGGAATCCGCGAGCGTCGCCATGCCCCGTCCTGGATGGCCACGAGCGACTTGGCGACGGCGGCCGGGCGCGATCTGTTTCGCAATTCGGGTGTCGCTCCGGCGGATGTCGACCTCCTCGTCCTCGGGACGTTCACCCCCGACATGTCGATCCCATCGACCGCCTGCATCGTTCAGGAGGGGCTCGGCATCGAGGCGCCGGCGATGGATGTCACGGCGGCCTGCGCCGGCTTCGTCTATGCCCTCGTGACCGCGGCTCAGTTCGTCGGCTCCGGGACGAGCCGGCAGGCGCTCGTGATCGGCGCCGATACCAACTCCCGCGTCGTCGATCCCGAGGACGTCAAGACCTGGCCTCTGTTCGGGGACGGGGCGGGGGCGGTGCTCTTGGAGCGGATCGAGAATCCGGCTGAGGGCGGGGAGCGGGGGCTCCTCTCGTTCTCGCTCGGCGCCGATGGTCGTGGATCCGGGCTTCTCGTCTGCCCGATGAGTGGCTCGAGGCAGCCAGTGACCGCCGAGGGACTGTCGCGGCGCGAGCAGTACATGCGGATGGATGGGCGGGCCGTCTTCAAGTGGGCGATCCGCCTGGCCGAGGAGAATCTCCGCGCTGTCATCAAGGCCGCCGGCCTGACGCTCGACGACATCGACTGCTTTGTTCTCCACCAGGCCAATCTGCGGATCATCGATGCGACTCGGGCTGCCCTCGGCGTGTCGGCCGATCGATTCGCGGTCAACATCGACCGCTATGGCAACACGTCGAGCGGTTCGATCCCGTTGGCGATCGACGAGGCCTGGCGCGAGGGACGCGTCGGGCCTGGGAGCACGATCGCCGTGTGCGGGTTCGGCGGCGGCCTGGCCTGGGGCAGCGCCGTCTGGCGGCTCTGACAAGCCGGCCGTGGTCCCCGCCTGCCCTCTGCTTTCTGTGCCCTGCTCCAGTTTCCCTCCCGCCCCCAACACCCTCCCAGCAATCAGGACTCTTCCCGATGGTGAACACCGAGCGGACCGACGGCGCCTTGAAGGTCCGAGGTGAGGTCGCCGAGGGGGATACCTGGGATCTCGCCAGCCTTTTCTCTTCCGATGGCGCGTGGGAGGCGGCGCTGGCTGCCTGGGAGGAGACGATTCCCGGATTCGTGGCCTTCGCCGGCACGCTCGGCCGGTCGCCGGATGACCTCGCCGCCTGCCTCGCCTACGACGTCGAGGTCGATCGAACGGGGGACCGCCTCGGCACCTACGCGCATCTGCGGGCCAGCGAGGATCAGGGGGCGCCGGAGCCCCAGCGGATGGTGGGCCGCTTCCAGCATGTCGCCACGTCGTTTGCGGAGAAGACGAGCTTCCTCCGCCCCGAGATCCTCGCCATCCCGGCAGCGACCCTCGATGCCTGGATCGCCCTGCCGATCCTGGCGCCCTATCGGATCGGCATCGAGCGTCTCGTCCGCACCCGTCCGCACGTCCTCTCCGAGCGCGAGGAGAAGCTGCTTGCCATGCAGGGGACCTTCGCCGGGACCGCCGCGAAGGTCTTCCGGCAACTCACCGACACCGACATGAAGTTCGGCTCGGTCGTCGATGGCAAGGGAAGGTCGTCGGAACTCTCCAACGCCACCTTCACGACGTTTCTCCTCGACGCCGACCGCGGTGTGCGGAAGACGGCCTTCCACCAGCTCTACGACGAGTATGCCGCCCACGCCAACACGCTTGCCGCCGCCCTCTCGGGATCGGTGGAACGCGACGTCTACGCCGCCCGCGTCCGCAACCATCCCACCGCCGTCGGCGCCGCGCTGTTCAACGACAACATCCCGGTGTCGGTGTACGACCAACTGGTCGCCGCCGTCCGTGCGCACCTCCCCGCCGTCCACCGCTACTACGACCTCCGTCGCCGTCTCCTCGGCCTCGACAAGATCCACCATTACGATTGCTACGTCCCCCTTGCCCAGGACGTGCCCCTGCAGCACACCTGGAACGAGGCGGTGGGGCTCATCGTCGGAGCCCTCGAGCCGCTCGGCGCCGACTACGGCCGCCGTCTCGAGGCGGGCTTGAGGGGGCGCTGGTGCGACCGCTACCCGAACGCCGGCAAGCAGTCAGGGGCCTTCAGCTCCGGCACCTACGACTCTGATCCCTACATCCTCATGAACTTCCAAGAGGAGGGGATCGAGCACGTATTCACGCTCGCCCACGAGGCGGGGCACTCGATGCACACCCGCCTCTCCGCCGAGGCGCAGCCCTACCAACTTGCCGGCTACACGATCTTCGTCGCCGAGGTAGCCAGCACGTTCAACGAGCAACTCCTCGCCCGTTCGCTGCTGGCCAAAGCGCGGACGCCGCGCGAGCGGGCGGCGATCCTCGCCCGGGAGATCGACGGCATCCGGGCGACGATCGTGCGGCAGACGATGTTTGCGGAGTTCGAGCGGCTCACCCACGCCTCGGCCGAGGCCGGCCAGCCGTTGACCCTGGAGCGCATTCGGGGCCTCTACCGGGGGCTGCTCGATGCCTATTTCGGGCCGGATTTTTTCGTCGACGATCAGCTCGAGCTCGAGTGCCTGCGGATCCCACACTTCTACAGCGCGTTCTATGTCTACAAGTACGCCACCGGGCTGTCGGCCGCGATCGCCCTGGCCGAGCGGGTGGCGAGCGGTGGGCGGGCCGAACTCGATGCCTATCTCGGCTTTCTCCGTGGTGGCTGCTCGCGATGGTCGCTGGAGCTCCTCCGGGATGCCGGCGTCGATCTCGAGCGGCCGGAGCCGGTTGCCACGGCACTGACGAGGTTCGCCTCTCTCGTCGACGAACTGGAGCAGACGCTCTGCGGTTGAATGGCCGGCCCGCGTGCGTGGTACACTCGGGGACATTCAGGAGTTTCTGCCGCTGATGCCCACCCCCGACACCGCGCCCCCCGGGCCGGTCGATCCGTTCGCGTCGTACCGCGTTCCCGCGGGATCTCACGACGAGTTCTCCACGGCCGGTGAGCCACGCCCCCACTGGCGGCGGCTGGCGTCGATCCTCCGCCACTGGGATCCGGCAGAGCTCTCCGAACGCTGGGAGCAAGCGCGGCGGCTGATCCGGGACAACGGCGTCACCTACAACATCCACGACGAGGCCCAAGGGGATCAGCGGCCCTGGGTGCTCGATCCGATCCCGTTGGTGATCGCGGCCGACGATTGGAAGGGGATCGAGGCGGGGATCCGCCAGCGCCTGCGGGTTCTCGATGCCCTCCTTGCCGACCTCTATGGCCCGCAGCATCTCCTCAAGGAGGGGGTGGTGCCCGCCGATCTCGTCCTCGGCCATCCGGCGTTTCTCCGTTGCTGCCACGGCATCAATCTGCCCGGGGGGCGTCACCTTCATCTCCACGCCTCCGTGCTCGCCCGTCACGGCGACGGCCGTTGGCATGTGCTCGGCGATCGCACCGGCGTGCCGCGCGGGCTCGGCTACGCGCTCGAGAACCGACTCGTGGTCTCGCGGCTTCTCCCGGCGGCGTTCCATGAGTCACACGTGGAACGACTCGCGCCGTTCTTCATCGGGTTGCGGTCGATGCTCCGCGCCCTCGACACCGGGCGCGACGTCCCACGGATCGCGCTGTTCAGCCCCGGGCCGTCGAGCGCCACGTGGTTTGAGGATGCCTACCTCGCCCGCTACCTGGGCCTGCCGCTGGTCGAGGGGGGTGATCTCGCCGTCCGCGAGGATCGGGCCTGCCTGAAGACGCTCGGTGGCCTCGTGCCGATCGACGTCCTCCTCCGTCGTGTCTTCGACCGTGAATGTGATCCACTCGAATTGGACAGCGGAGCGCTGGCCGGCACCCCGGGGCTCGTGCAGGCCGCGCGCGGTGGCCGCGTGGCTCTGGCCAATCCCCTCGGCAGCGCGCTGGTGGAGTCGCCCGGATTCATGGGGTACATCCCCGCTGTCGCCCGGCGTCTCCTCGGTGAGGAGTTGCTCCTGCCGTCGCCACAGTCGTGGTGGTGCGGCCGCCCTGACGGGCTCTCCCATGTCCTCGCCCGCTTGGATGACCTCGTCATCGAGCCGGTCGTCACGATTCCGGGGGGGCCCAAGCGGTACGTGCCGCGACTCCTCGACGCCGCGGGACGCACGGCCCTGGCGGATCGGATCCGCGCTCGCCCGGGGGACTGGGTGGGGAGGGAGGTCATCGAGCGGTCGGTCGCCCCGTGCTGGGATGGCGGGCGGGTCGTGGCCGCGCCGGTCGTCCTCCGACTGTTCTCGGCGGCGACCCCCGAAGGGCCGATCGTGATGCCGGGGGGATTGGCCCGTCTCACGCTCCGCGGGGGCGGAGCGGGGGAGTTGGCGATGTTCTCCGGGCAGGGATCGAAGGATGTGTGGGTTCTGTCGCCGGGGCCCGTGCAGCCGGTTTCGCTGCTGCCGCCTCCCGGCCAGCCGGTGCCACTGCGGCGCAGCGGCAACGATCTCCCCAGCCGCGTCGCCGATCATCTCCACTGGCTCGGCCGGCATGTCGAGCGGGCCGAATCGGCCGCACGACTCCTCCGCACGGTGTCGGCGCGGGTCGCCTCGGAAAGCACGCTCGAAAGTGCCGCGGCCGTTGCCCGGCTGCTGGCCACGCTCTCCGAGCCACCTGTTGTCCGGCCGGAGTGGCAGGAGCCAGGGCGGCCGGAAACGCCTGCTGAGATCGCCGCCGAAGTACAGTCGCTGGTGTTCGACGAGTCGCGTCCCACGAGCGTGGCAGCTTCGATCCGGGCGATGTGGCAGATGGCCAGCGTCGTCCGCGATCGGATCTCCATCGATTCTTGGAAGATCCTCTCCCGGCTCCGCCGCGACGGGCTGGCCGACCTCCGCGCCGGGGTCGGCGGGGCTCCGGTCGTGCTCGTCCATGACGGGGACGTCCTTTCGTTCCTCGACATGCTGATCCTCGACTTCTCCGCCTTTGCCGGTCTGGGCACCGAGAGCATGACGCGCGGGCCCGGCTGGAGATTCCTCGACATGGGCCGCCGCCTCGAGCGGGCCACCGGCATGGTCCATCTCCTCCGCAGCACCGTCGTCACGGCGCGGGCCGACGAGCAACGGATCGACGAGATGCTCCTGGAGATCGCCGACAGCTCGATGACCTATCGCAACCGCTACCTCGGCACGCTCCAGGCCGCCCCGCTTGTCGATCTCCTCCTCACCGACGAGACGAATCCCCGCAGCATCGGATTCCAGGTGGCAGCGCTCGATGCCCATGTCGAAGCGCTCCCCCGCGACGTCGGCTCGCCGGTCCTCGCCGACGAGCAGCGGGCCGCGATGGAGGCGACGGGACTGCTCCGTCTGGCCGATGTCTCGGCGCTGGTCGTCCCCGACTCTGACGGGGCTCGCGGGCAGCTCGATCGATTCCTCGTGCGCCTCGACGGGCACCTTCGCGATCTCTCGGTCGCCATCACCCACCGTTATCTTGTTCATGCCATGCCGCGCCGGCGTCTCGGCGACCTGATGGAGTCGAGCGATGCCCGCGAATGATGTCATCCCCCAAGTGGTCGTGGTCGGCCGTCCGAACGTGGGGAAATCGAGCCTGTTCAACTGGCTGATCGAGAAGCGGATCGCTATCGAGGATCCGACGGCCGGCGTCACCCGCGATCGTCTCGTCCAGCGGGTGAGCCTCGAGGACCGGGTCTTCGATCTCGTCGACACCGGCGGGATGGGATTCGACGATCCCGACGGCCTCACCACCCAGATCGACGCCCAGATCGCCTCGGGGCTCACCTCCGCCGCCTTGATCGTGTTCGTCGTCGAGGTCCGCAGCGGCCTCCTGCCGGCCGACCGCGAAGTGGCCCGCCGGGTGCGATTGACCGGGGCGCCTGTCCTGCTGGTTGCCAACAAGGCCGACGACACGAAGTACGACCTCCTCGCCCATGATTTCGACGAGCTCGGCTTCGGCGAGCCGCTGATCGTGAGCGTCCGGCAAAACCGCAACCGGGCCGAACTCGTCGACGAGATCGTCGCGCATCTCCCCGAGGCTTGGCCCGAGGAGGCCGAGGGGGCGGCGCTTCCGGAGATGAAGCTGGCGATTGTCGGTCGCCGCAACGTGGGGAAGAGCACCTTCACCAACGCCCTGGCCCACGAGGAGCGGGTGATCACGAGCCCCATCGCCGGCACCACGCGCGACAGCATCGACGTCCGCTTCGAGGTCGACGGCCACTCGTTCCTGGCCATCGACACGCCCGGCCTGCGGCGAACGAAGAGCCGGACGACCGACCTCGACTTCTACTCCACCCACCGCGCCGAACGGAGCATCCGTCGGGCCGACGTCGTGCTCCTGTTCCTCGATGCTTCCGAGCCGATCGGGCGCGTCGACAAGCAACTCGTCGACACGATCCTCGAGGAGGCCAAGCCGGTCGTGTTCGTGATCAACAAGTGGGATCTCTATGCCGGCGAGGTCGACCGCAAGGAATGGGACGACTACCTCCGCGAGACGTTCCGCTCGATGCCGTGGGCGCCGGTTGAGTTCACCACGGCGACGTCGGGGCGGAACGTGAAGGCGGTCGTCGACACCGCGCAGCGGCTGTTCCGGCAGAGCAGCACCCGCATCCCCACCGCGAAGCTCAACACGGTCATCCGCACCGCCGTCGAGACAAACCATCCCCCCGCCGACGGTCGTGGTCGTCCGATCCGGATCTACTACGCCACGCAGGTCGAGGTGAATCCGCCGACGATCGTCCTCTCCACCAGCGATGCCCGCGGCATCACCGAGCCCTACAAGCGTTATCTCGTCAATTCCCTGCGGCAGACCACCTTTCTGAAAGAAGTGCCGATTCGCCTCTTTGTCCGCGGTCGCGGCTCGGAGAAGGCCTCGGAGGAGTGACCCCGGCCCCCGTTTCCCCGCCGCCGTCGGCAGGGTATCCTTGCGGTTCGTCTTTGGAAGTTTCCCCCCCGGTCAGGAGTTCCCCTGCGATGAGCGCACCCGTCCGCCCAGGCACCCCCACGAGCCCGTTCTCCCGCCGCGATGTCCTCAAGGTCGCCGGTGCGATCGGTGGCACCCTCGCCGCGGTGCCGGGCGTGCACGCTCAGAATCCCTCGAGCGACGTCATCCGCATCGGGCTCATCGGCGCCGGCGGCCGCGGCACCGGTGCCCTCCAGCAGTCACTCTCAGTGCCGGGGTCGAACGTCAAGCTGACCGCCATCGGCGACGCCTTCGGTGATCGCATCGACGGTGCCCTCCGCGCCGTTGAGGAGATGAAGGACAAGATCGAGTGCCCCGAGGATCGGCGCTTCCAGGGGCTCGACGCCTACAAGAAGGTGCTCGATCACTGTGACATGGTGATTCTCGCCACGCCCCCCGGATTCCGGCCGTTCCACTTCCAGGAGGCGGTGAAGGCGGGGAAGCACGTCTTCATGGAGAAGCCGGTGTGCGTCGACAGCTTCGGCGCGCAGGTCTGTCTGACGGCGGCGAAGATGGCCGACGAGAAGAAGCTCAAGGTGGCCGTTGGCCTCCAGCGCCGCTATGAGAACCGCTACCGCGAGACGGTGAAGCAGATCCGCGAGGGCCTCGCCGGCGACATCATCGGTGGGCAGGTCTACTGGAATGGTGGCGGCATCTGGTACCGCAACCGCCAGCCGAACCAGACCGAGATGCAGTTTCAGGTCAACAACTGGTACCACTTCAACTGGCTCTCTGGCGATCATGTCTGCGAGCAGCACGTCCACAACATCGACGTCGCCAACTGGTTCCTCGACAAGATCCCGGAGTCGGCCTACGGCACCGGCGGCAAGCAGAATCGGGTGCCGGGGCAACCGAGCGAGATCTATGACCACCACTGCGTGAACTTCGTCTATCCCGGCGGCGTGCGGATCGCCAGCCAGTGTCGGCAGTTCCCCGGCGGCGACGGCCGGGTCGACGAGTTCTTCCAGGGCACGAAAGCACAGGTCCGGATCGGCGAGATCACCGACTACGCCGGCAAGGTGTTGTGGAAGTTCCAGGGGGAGAATCCGAACCCCTACCAGATCGAGCACGACGAACTCCAGGCGGCGATCCGCAATGACACGCCGCTCAACAACGCCTACTACGGCGCGACGTCGAGCTTCGCGGCCTGCCTCGCCCGGTATGCCACCTATTCGGGCAAGGAAGTCAGCTTCAAGGAGATGATGGACCGCAACATCCGCACGATGCCGGAAAACATGTCTTGGGATGGCGAGCCGCCGGTCATGCCGGACAAGGATGGCAACTACAAGCTGCCGATGCCGGCTGATTACAAGCTTGCCTGACCCGTGTCCTCCCCTGAGGCCCTCGGGCCTGAGGGCCTCACGGATCGTTCGACCTGCGACCGCCGGGGTTGGAGCCCCGGCGGTCGCTCTGTTCCTGTCCCTGGCTTTGCTGTCCCTTGAATGCCCCATCCCGGAGTCGATCCTGCCATGATCGTCGGAGTGCCGAAGGAGACGAAGAAGGACGAATACCGGGTGGCGATGCTTCCGGTGGGCGTCGAGGAGCTGGTGCGGGCTGGCCACGCCGTGGTCGTCGAGCGCACGGCGGGTGCCGGGTCGGGGCTCCCCGACGAGGCCTACGAAGCGTGCGGGGCGAGGCTCGTCGACACGGCTGCAGAGGTGTTTGCCGCGGCCGAACTGATCGTCAAGGTGAAGGAGCCACAGAGGCCCGAATTGAGTCTGCTGCGCCGCGGGCAGGTGCTGTTCACCTACTTCCACTTCGCCGCCGACCGGGGGCTGACGGAGGGCTTCCTGGCGACCGGCGCCACGGCGGTGGCCTACGAAACGCTCCGCGATGACCGCGGCCGGCTCCCGCTGCTCGTGCCGATGAGCGAGGTGGCGGGGCGGATGAGCATCCAGGAGGGGGCGAAGTATCTCGAGAAGCCGCAGATGGGGCGGGGCATCCTCTTGGGCGGGGTGCCTGGGGTGGCGCCGGCGCACGTCACAGTGCTCGGAGCGGGCACCGTCGGGGCGAATGCCGCCAAGGTGGCGGCCGGCTTCGGCGCCAACGTCGGCCTTCTCGACACGAATCTCGAACGGCTCCGGTATCTCGACGACGTCTGTGCGCCCAACGTCGACGTCCTCTTCTCCGATCGGCACACCATCCGCGAGCAGCTCCGCCGAGCCGACCTCGTTATCGGCAGCGTGCTGATCCCCGGCGCCAGAGCGCCGCATCTGGTCGAGCGCGACGATCTCAAGCTCATGAAGCCGGGGGCGGTGATCATCGACGTGGCCATCGATCAGGGAGGGTGCGTGGCGACGAGCCGACCGACGACGCACGCCGAGCCGACGTACGTCGTCGACGACGTCGTCCATTACTGCGTCACGAACATGCCGGGCGCCGTGGGGCGGACAAGCACCTACGCGTTGTGCAACGCCACGCTGCCCTATGTCCTCGAGCTGGCCCGGGATGGCGTTGGCGGGGCGGCACGGCGGAGCGCCGCGATCCGATCCGCCGTCAACGTCTGGCGGGGAGAGCTCGTGCAGCCGGCGGTCGCAGCCGCGTTTGGCCTTCCCTGCGCCGAGCCGCGGTTCGACGGCTGAGCATCTCCAGATTCGGCCAACGGTCCACATCCAGCCACGGAGAAAGCGATGAGTCCACAACAGGGAACGGCGCCGGTGTCGGTGCGCTGGGTGGGGGGGCCTGACGGCCACTTGGAGCTCCTCGATCAGACGCGACTCCCCGGGGAGGTCGCCTGGGTGGAGTGCCGCGATGTGCCGACGGTGATCGAGGCGATCCGCAGCCTCCGGGTGCGCGGGGCGCCGGCCATCGGCGTCGCCGGCGGATATGGCGTGGTCATCGCCGCTGCCGAGGCCCGACAGCGGAATCTGCCTCCGCGGGAGGCTCTCACGCACCTCTTGGCGGCCGCAGAGGAGATCGCCGCTGCCCGGCCCACCGCCGTCAATCTACGTTGGGCGGTGGAACGGGTCCTCCGTGAGGTCGGCCTGTCGGCCGCGGTTGGCGAAGCGCCGCTGCCGGCGACCGATCTGGACGCTGCGCTCCTCCGGGCGGCGCGGGAGATTCATGACGAGGATAAGCGGCTGTGCACCGCGATCGGGCGCTACGGAGCCGACCTCTTGCCGGACGGTGACATCCTCACCCACTGCAACACCGGGGCGCTCGCCACGGGAGGGGACGGAACGGCGCTGGCGGTGGTCACAACGGCCTGGGCGGATGGCCGCCGGTTCCGCGTCTGGGCCGACGAAACCAGGCCGTTGTTTCAGGGGGCCCGCCTCACCGCCTGGGAGCTCGTTCAGCGAGGCATCCCGGTGACGGTGCTTTGCGACTCTGCCGCAGCGCACCTCCTCGCCACGGGGCGGATCGGGTGCTGCATCGTCGGTGCCGATCGGATCACCGCCGGTGGCGACACGGCCAACAAGATCGGGACGTACGGTTTGGCGGTGCTCGCGGCAGCCCATGGCGTGCCGTTCTATGTCGCCGCGCCGTCGAGCACGTTCGATCTCTCGATCGTCGATGGCACGGAGATCCCGATCGAGCACCGCGGGGCCGCGGAGGTCACGAGCCCCTGGGGGAGAGCGATCGCGCCGCCGGAGGCCGAGGCCTTCAATCCCGCCTTCGACGTCACGCCGGCGCGGCTGATCCGGGGGATCATCACTGAGCGGGGCGTGATCGCACCGGTGACTCAGGCCGAGGTGGCGCGGGTTCTCGGCAGGCGCTGATTGGCGACAGCCGCCGGTCAGAGGCTCGGGTTCCGCGCGAGTTCGACGAGCGTCCGCACGAGCACGCCGGTGCCACCGCCATCGATCCATGGCCGGGGCTTCTCGGCGAATGCCGGGCCGGCGATGTCGACGTGGGTCCAGGGGATCCCGCCGACGAACCGCTCGAGAAACTTCGCGGCGGTGATCGCGCCCCCCCACCGTCCGTCGCCGACATTCTTGATGTCGGCCACCTCGCCGCGGATCTGCTCGTCGAATTCGGGATACATCGGCAGTTGCCACACCGGCTCGCCGACGGCCCGCGCCGCGGTGGCGATCTGGTCGCACCAGGCTTGGTCGTTGGTGAACAGGCCGGCGACGTCGTGGCCAAGGGCCACCATGCAGGCCCCCGTCAGAGTGGCGGCGTCGATGATCTTCTGTGGGGCCATCTCGCGGACGACGTCGAGGACATCGGCAAGCACCACCCGCCCCTCGGCATCGGTGTTGTGGATCTCGATCGTCGTGCCGCTGCGGGCGGTGATCACGTCGCCGAGCTTGTAGGCTGCCGGTCCGGTCATGTTCTCCGCCAAGCCGCAGACCGCGACGAGGTTGACCGGGAGTCGGAGGGCAGCGATCGTGGCGGCAGCAGCAACCATCGCCGCGGCGCCCGCCATGTCGCACTTCATCGTCAACATCCCGTCCGGGGTTTTCAGCGACAGGCCACCGGAATCGAAGGTCACCCCCTTGCCGACGAGGGCCACATGCGGGGGCCCGGCCGGCACGCCGGGGCCACGGTAGGTGAGCTTCACCAGCCGCGGCGGCCGGGAGCTCCCCCGGCCGACGGCGAGGATCGCCCGGCAGCGTTCCCGGTCGAGGCGGTGCTCGTCCCAGATCTCGATCTCCATCCCGGTCCGGCCGGCGACCGCGGCGGCAGCTTCGGCAAACGTCTCGGGGTAGAGGTCATCCGGAGGGCTGTTGACCAGCCGCCGCGCCAGATTGACGCCGTCGGCGATCACCATGCCGGTGGCGAGAGACTCTGGGGAGACGCCGGCCCAGATCGTCGTCCCGAATCGGGTCCGCTTCTTGTCGGTGCGGTGGAGGTCCTGCCCGACCATGCCCATCGCCGCTCCGGCGACGGCCTGCTCGGCATGGCGCGACGACCAAGCGGGATCGGCGACGATGACCACCGTCTCCCGCGAACGCGTCGAAAGGTGCCTGGTGGCGGTGGCCGCGGCACGGAAGAGCGTCCCCAGATCGGTGTTGCCGTCGGGCCCCAGGGGCCCCAGTCCGATGACGACGATCTGCCCGGCCGCGATCCCGGCCGGGGCAAGGATCGGCACGCACTCATAGCGCTTGCCGGTGATTTCGCCGGCGGTGGCGAGACGCGAGAGGAGGCCGCCTGTGGCACGGTCGATGCCTGCGGCGGCACCGCCGATGGTCCCCTCGGTGACGAACACCACAAGGGCGTCGGCACGGATCGATTCGGGGGGGTCCGACGGCTCGCAACGGAAGCCAAGGTGAGACTTGTCGGCAGCGAACTCGGTGGGCATGGCGGAATCCTCGGGCGGCCGGGAGGCGGACGTAGGGGAGGGACCAACGGGAGCGGGGAGCGACAGGCGCCCTCAGGCTCGAGCGGAGGGATGTTGTAGCGGTTTTCCGCCGCGGGGGCACCCACCGCCGAGCCACGGTTCGAGGAGGGCGAGCATCACCGGGAGGACGACGAGGTTGCCGGCCAGACCGCCGAGCAGGGTCAGGCAGGTAAGGGCGCCGAACGACACGGTGGGAATGAATCCGCTCGTCGTGAGGGCGAGGAATCCGACGACGAGCGCCAGCGTCGCGAACACCATCGCCCTCCCGGCCGTCTGGTGGGCGACATCGAGTGCCGCGGGGAGCGTGTGGCCCCCGGCCAGCCTCCGCTTGAAGGCGACGAGCCAATGGATCGAGCTGTCGACCGAGAGCCCCATCGAGACGGCGGCGATCATCGCCGTTCCCATGTTGATCCGCTGGCCGCACCAGCCCATCAGCCCGAGGACGACGAAGATCGGCAGGGCGTTGGGGACCAGCGCCACGGTGGCCAGGAGAAGGCTCTGGAAGGAGAGGGCGAGGAGGAGGAAGATCCCCACCGCCGCGATCAGGAAGGTCGACCATTGATCGGTGAGCATCCGGTCGACGAGCTTTGAGAGGAGGACAAAGAACCCCGTCACCTCCCCGCCGCCGCCCGGACCATCGGGCAACTCCTCGGCGACGATCCGCCGCACCGATTCGACGATCTGCCGCTTCGACTCCGCCGGCTGCCGCTCCCGCGCCCGGAGCATCACCCGCAGCCATGTCGAGCCATCCTCTGGGTCGCGGCCGATGAGCGACCGGTCGAGTTGGGGGAGCTGCTGCCGGAGGAGCGTCACGGCGCTGGCGACGACCCAGTTGCCCAGCGGCGAAGCGCCGGCGTTGTCGAGCGGCACCGGGGAGACCGCCGCGAGGACGTCGGCCACGCTCAGGACCTTTGTCAAAGCCGGCGCGGGCTTCCCGTCGGCCCCGGGGGCGATCACCTCCCGTCGGAGGCGCTCCCCGAGGCGATTGAGGCGGGCCACCGTCGCTCCGTCGATCGGCCCGCTCACCGGGACGAGGACGTCCCACACCCCCGCGCCGCCGAGTCGCGATTCGATCATCTCGTAGGAGCGAACGATTCCGCTCGAGCGGCGGAAGTTGCGGGTGAAATCGGTCTCGACCTCGAGCCGTCCCATCCCGGCCATGCAGGCGGCTACAACAACGGTCGCGCCAGCCATGATCCTTCCCGGATGGCGGACGATCCGTCGCACGAGGCCGTCGAGGCCGAGATCGAGCAATCCCTCGCCCCAGGCCCGGCGGGGATCGGTGTCGAAGCGGCCGCCGAGGGCCAGCTGTGGGATGACAAGCGCCGCCGAGACGAGCACCATGATCGCCCCGACCGCGGTCATGATCCCGAAGTCATGCACCGGCCCGACCCGGCTGGTGATCAACGAACCGAATCCGATCACGTCGGTGGCGATGGCGCCGAGGACCGGCCAAAAGAGGAGGTGGATCGCCTCCTCGAGCGCCTGGCGGGGGGGAAGGCCGAGCTCGCGCTGGCGACGAACCTCGACGATTACGTGAACGACGGTGGCGATGGCCACCACCGTGATCATCGCCGAGAGCATCGTCGACACCATCGTCAGCTTCATGCCGGCCACGGCGAGGACGCCCCGGGTGCTCCACAGGCCGAGGAGAACCACGGCGAGGGGAACGGCCAACCAGCGGAGGCTGCGGAACGACAGGAGGAGGACGACCCCGGCGAGGATGCCGGCCGACGTGCCGAGGAGATTGCCGTCGCGCTCGAGCATCGCGAAGCCGTCGCGGAGCATCACCGGCTCGCCGGCGACCGTGCCGCCGGGGAGCTTGCCGGTGGCGGCCCGGACTGCATCGATCGCGTCGGCCCGGGTCACGCCGGCCGTCGTGCCGGCCGGTTCGAGGACGCAGACGACGGCCGCGGTCCGGTGATCCGCCGACACCGCATACCCCTCGAGGAGCGACACGAGCCGTCGGGCAGCGGGGTTGGTGTCGAGGTGGATGATCCCGGCACCGAGCGGCGTGCTAGCGAGGCTCGTGGCGGACGCAATCCCGGGGATCCGTTCGAGCTGTTGGGTGATGTCGCGGAGCGTCGCGATTCCCTCGGGCGTGAGGAGATCGGGCGCGTCGTAGGCGGCGAGAACCACTTCGCTCGAGCCGAAGGCCCGGGCGAGGCGCCGGTAGGGAGGGAGCGCCGCGTCGGTGCGGTCGAACATCGTGTCGATCGAACGGACGAACTCGAGGTGCCGCGACCGTTCCACCGAGACTCCGCCGAGCACGAGGGCGACAAGGAACAGCGCCATCCGGTGTTCGATGAGCCAAACCGCCACGCGTCGGCTGACGGGTGGACGTAGGGACGGTGGCGAAGAGGAGGCCTCGGCCGCCATTCGGGGGGGATCACCGGGAAACGACATCGCTGGGCCGACTCCGTGGCGTCACGCCGGCCCGGGGGGCCGACGTGGGGCGGAAGGTGGGGGGGCGGGGAGGCGACACGGGGGGAACCGGGGATCGCTGGACGGCACGGGGATGCGGGCGGTTGCGGGACCCTGGACCGGGCGGTGGGAGGGCGGATGCTCGGGCAGCATGGGAACTCCAGGCACCACCGTTGCCCGCGGGTCATCTTAGTCGCGCTGCCCGTGAGGGGTGGGGCAAACCTTCCGCTCCCCCCCAGACATCCCCGTCGCCACATCCCAGACCGCGTCGACTCCGCCGCCAGAGCTTTTACCGCAGCCTCCCCGGCTCACCAGGGACGTCGCTGCCGTGGGGCCTGGGGTGGCGACGGGGACCGCGGCGGTAAACCGTTCGAACATCGGCACTTGCGGACTCCTCCAGGGCGGCGCAACGCCTTGACCCCTGTTGGATCAGGCTCCTATAAACCGCACCGTTTTTGACCGAGCTCCCTCCCCGACCCCGCCGCGGGCATCGCTTGCGCGACCACGTCACCTTTCCCGTGTCCCACTGCCGACACCGCCACGCGCGGCGTGGCCGTGCGCCGGCGCGCGGTGACGTCGCGCAGTGGTTGATGGCGATCGTGCTGCTGCTCATCGCGTTGCAGACGCTGCCGGCTCTCGCGCAACCAGTCTCGCAACCGGAGGCGGCCGCAGGGGCACTCTCCGCGCTTCCGGCACGTGGCCTCGCCGCAGCGATCGCCGAGGCTTCGAGCATCGAGGTGCCGGCCGTCGATCCCTCCGAAGCGATCGCCATCCGGGCCGCACAGGCCTCGCGGTGGACGGAGGGCTCCTACGACGTCTGGCATCTCACCGGTGGCGTGCGCATCGAACAGGGCCCGACGGTCGCCGAATCGCACGAGGCGGTGGTGTGGATCGAGCAGGATCCAGGCGCCTCGCTCTCGGAGGGAGTTCCCGGTGACCCCACCGATCGTTTCAACGATCCGGCGGCGGAGGGTGGCACGGCGCTGCCTCCGCTCCGCGGCATGCTCGTGCGCATGGCGGGCAATGTCTCGGTGACCGCCGGGAACGCTCCGGCGCCCGGCGCCGAGCCGGGGCTGTCGACGGTCCGCGGCCCGCGTTGGACAGGCCGCTTCTGGACGCGACGGGATCCGCGGCTCCAATTCGCCAGCGTCGTGCCGCCGACGGGCACGCCGCCGGTCTACGATGCGGTTGCCGACGTGCCCGCGCCGGTCCGCCAGGCGGTCGGTGGCGACGACGGCGGCGATGGCGTCGAGCAGGTCCAGTTCGTCGATCGGGATCGTGGCACGGATCTCGCGCAGTTCAGCGAGTTTGCCGCGCCGGCGCCACCGGCGGTGGGCGTGGCCGCTCCGGCCCGTCGGCTCCGCGCCTTCCCGCGGTCGAGTGTCCCGCTCTCGATCCGCTGGTTCCCCAGTCCCACCGGTGGCGAATGGGTGGCGGTGATCACGTCGGGGGTCAACCTCGTCATTGACGGGGTCGACCCGGCCGGCCCACTCGACATCGCCGCCGACCGTGTCGTCATCTGGACGCGGAGCGGCACCCAGCCCGATCTCGACGGTAACGCGGCGCAGTCGGCCGACTCGCCGCTGGAGCTCTACCTCGAGGGCAACGTCGTCTTTCGTCAGGGGCAGCGCGTCGTCGAAGCGATGAGCATGTTCTATGACGTGCCCCGCTCCTCGGGCGTCATCACCGGCGCCACGGTGCTCACTCCCGTCGACAACTACGCCGGGCTCGTCCGGCTCCGCGCCGACGTCATCCGCCAGGTCGATCGGAGCCGGTTCGTTGCCCAGCGGACCGGCCTCACCTCGAGCCGCCTCGGCGTGCCGACGTGGGAGTTCCGCTCGAGGGAGCTTGAGTTCACCGACGAACAGGTGCCGCTGGCGGGGGGCGACGGCCAGCCGATGATCGATGGCGTGACCGGAGAGCCCGTGCTCGAGCACCAGCAATTCGTCACCAGCCGCGGCAACACCTTGACGCTCGGCAACGTGCCGGTGCTGTGGTGGCCGGTGCTGGCGACGAATGCCAAGAAGCCGACCTTCTACATCAACAACATCCAGGTCAAGAACGACCAAATCTTCGGCAACCAGTTGCTGACGAGCTGGGATGCCTTCCAGATCTTCGGCTGGCGGCGGCCTCCGGACGGCGTCGACTGGGATTTCGACGTCGACTACCTCAGCTACCGCGGCGTCGGTGGTGGAACGTCGCTCCTCTACAACCGCCCCGACTTCCTCGGCTTTGGTTCGCCGGCCAACGGCGTCCTCGATGCCTGGATCATCGGTGACAGCGGCATCGACAACCTCGGTCTCTATCGCCGCGACTTCACCTATCCCAACGCCTTCCGCGGGCGATCCTTCTGGCGCCATCGGCAGGATTTCGCCGGCGGCTGGCAGGCCCGCGGTGCGGCCGGCTGGATCAGCGACATGAACTTCCTCGAGGAGTATTACGAGGCGGAGTGGGAAGAAGGCTACGAGCAGCGAACCTGGCTCGATCTCCGCCGCCCCGTGGACAACCGCGAGCTGCGCTTCCTCACGAGCGTCCGGGTCAACCCGTTCTTCACGCAGACGGAATGGTGGCCGCGGCTCGACCACTATTCCATGGGGCAGCCGCTGCTGCGCGATGCGGTCACCTGGTACGAGCACAGCGGACTGGCCTACGCGCGGCAGAATCTCCCGCAGACACCGAGCGCCGGCCAGGGGCTGCAGTATTGGACGACGCTTCCCTACGAGAACAACGTCATCGGCGAGCGCTTCTCCACCCGGCACGAGCTCGATCTGCCGTTCCAGGCGGGGGTGGTGAAGATCGTCCCCTATGCCCTCGGTGAGCTTGCCCACTGGGGGCAGGATCTGACGCAGTCGCCCCTCGATCGTGCCTACGGGCAGATCGGCATCCGCTCCAGCGTGCCGATGTGGTCGGCAGACAATTCCGTCGAGAGCCCGCTGTGGAATGTCCACGGCCTGGCCCACAAGGTGGTGTTCGAGGGGGAGTTCTCCTATGCCAACAGCTCGCAGGACATGAACCAGCTGCCGCTGTACGACCAGATCGACGACGACACCATCAATCAATACCGCCGCAACATCCCCTACTGGGATTATGGGGCCATTCCGGGGCAGCCGACGCCGGTCCCCAACGGGACCGTGTTCGGACCGGACGGCAAGTACGATCCGCGCTCGTACCTCGTCCGTCGCGGCATGGGGAGCTGGGTGACCGGGCCGACGGAGATCGCCCAGGACCTGACCGCCTTCCGGCTCGCCGCCCGGCAGCGGTGGCAGACGAAGCGCGGGCCCGCCGGCAACCGGCGGATCATCGACTGGATCACGCTCGACATCGACGGAGAGCTGTTCCCGACCACCGGGCAGAACTTCGGCCAGCTGATGGGACTTTGGCAGTACGACTTCCGCTGGCATGTCGGCGACCGGACGACCGTCCTCTCCACCGCCGACATCGACTTCTTCAACGGTGGCCAGCAGCTTTACACCGTCGGGGCCCTCCTCAACCGGACGCCGCGGGGCAGCTTCTACATCGGCTTCAACGAGTTCGGCGGCCCGATCGACGCCAGCGTGCTCGTCGGGTCATACACCTATCGGATGAGCCCGAAGTGGGCGAGTTCGTTCGGCACGGCGCTCAACCTCCGCGGGATGAACATCGGGCAGAATTTCCAGATCACGCGCATCGGCGAGTCGTTCCTGATGACGTTCGGCTTCAACGTCGACTACAGCCGCAACAACGTCGGCGTGACGTTCAACCTCGAGCCCCGCTTCCTGTCGCGGACGCAGTTCGCCAGCCGGTCGGGCATTGATCTGCCGATGGCCGGGGCCTACGGCCTGGAGTAGCCAGGCTCCCGCGTGGCGATCATTTCCCGGGAAGTTCCCAGCAGGGATTGAAATCCCTGTCGGTCGACACGAGGCAATTGGCGACCCGGGAGAGGAGCAGCAGGCTCGGACCGTCATCGGGGCGCGTCTGGAGCAGGTCGCCGAGGAGATGGGCTGCTTCGTGGAAGTTGCGGTTCTCGAAGGCCGAAAGTGCCCCCTCGTAGGCCCTCTGGAGCTCTCCCCAACCGGCGTCATCGGTCCGGCCGAGCTCGTGGAGAACGACCGGCTCGGCGATGTTGACGACGCGCACCTGGCACACCCGCCGGCTCGCGAATCCCGCTCCCATCCGGGAGCGGGTCGCGTCGGTCACGAGGATCCGCGAGCGGACGTACTTCGTCGCCCCTTGGACGCGGCTGGCCAGATTGACGGTGTTGCCGAGGGGGCCGTACTTGAACTTGTGCCTCGAGCCGGTGTTTCCCACCCGGGCAACACCGGAATTGATGCCGATGCCGAGATCCATCGGCTCGCCGAGCGTCGCCGCCCAGCGCTCGTTGATCCGCGGCACCGCAGCGAGCATGTCGACCGCTGCCCTGGCGGAGAGCGTGGCATGATCGGGCTGGTCGACCGGCGCCCCCCACATGGCAATCAACTCGTCGCCGATGTAATCGACGAGGACGCCGGAGTGAGCGAGGACGCAGTCGGAAAGCTCCCCCATCACGTCCCCGATCCACTCCATTGTCCCGGCCGGGCCGAGCCGTTCGCTGATCCGGCTGAAGCCACGGATGTCGCAGAACAGGATCGAGACGTCGGCGTCATGGCCGTCGAGGAGGTTGGGGCGGAGGGCGAGTTGTTCGGAAAGCTCGCGGGTGAAGAACTGCTCGAAGGTCGCCTGCGACTGGCTCGCCGTCGAGCGGGCGAGCGTCGCCCCGACCGATCCGGCGAGGAGTTGCACCAGCTGCGCCTCCAGCGGCGTGATCGGGCCGCGGGCGACGAGCCCCTGGGTCGTCCGGACGCCATAGAGGACGCCGATCACGTCGTCGGTGAGCCCGAAGATCGGCGAGGCCACGCCGGCCTCGATGTCCATCAGGCTCGCCCCCGCCCCGGAGCCGGTCAGCGAATCGAGATCGTCGAAGAACGTCTTCCGCTGATCGACGACCGCCTTGAGGAGGGTCTGGCTGTAACGGACCGTCGTCCGATCCGACTCGACGCCACACCCGGCGATCGTCCACTTCTCGCCCGAGCGGAGGAGCACGAGGCCCAGGTCGAAGCCGACAAGATCGATGAGGGCCCGGGCCGCGGTGTCGTGAAACTCCCGCGACTCGCTCGAGATCTTTTGGATCTCGATGATTCGTTCGAGCCACGGACCGACTCCTGACGCAGCCTCGAGCGAGGGGACCGCGGGGCGGGCGCGTGCAGGAGCCGCGGCGGCGGCGGCCCGCTCGGGGGTGGGAAGGGAGCGGAGGCCGGGGGGAGGGTCGGCCGCGCCGGGGGGAAGCGTGACGGTGGCCGGGGCCGGAGGGGCCTGTGGAGTCGGCGCCGGGGGTGAAATCGGAGAGGCCGTCCGGGGCTGCTGGGAGGGCGATCCCGACACAGCTACCGGCCGAAACTCGATCCGCGTCCGCCCTGCCGTCACCGCCACCGGCACGGCGAGGTCGCGCGCTTGGAGATGGATGATCGGGTCGCTCTGGCCTTCGACGACCACCGGGGTGTTGGCGCTGAGGTTCTCCAAGCGGATGCGGCCATCGGCCAGAGGCTCGACGCGCAGCTGGTCGCGCGATACCGACTGGTCGCCGGCGATCACGCAGCGCGGGAGCTCCCGCTGCGGGCCACGGCCGAACTCGAGCGGCCCGGACGGATGCTCGAACGCCGTTCGCTGGGCTGGATTAGAAACTTCGATGTGCAGGGCCATGGGTGAGTCCCGGGGCGGTCAGGCGAGAACCGGTCGGACGACCTCGCCTTCGAGGTCGGTGAGCCGGTAGTCGCGGCCAGCATAGCGGTAGGTGAGCCGGGTGTGATCGAAACCGAGGAGGTGGAGCATCGTGGCGTGGAGATCGTGCGCCGAAACCGGGTTTTCTACCGCCTTGAAACCGAAGTCGTCGGTGGCCCCGTGGATCGTCCCCCCCTTCACCCCGCCCCCGGCCATCCACAGCGAAAAGCCCCAGTGGTTGTGATCGCGCCCCTGGGAGGCCCCGGCGCCGTTCTGCCCCATTTCGACGCTTGGGGTGCGGCCGAACTCCCCCGTGCAGAGCACGAGGGTGCTGTCGAGCATGCCGCGGTCCTTGAGATCGGTGAGCAGGGCCGCCAGCCCCTGATCGCATTCGCCGGCCACCTTGCGATGCTCGTCGCGGATGTTGGAGTGGCTGTCCCACGGCTGCATGCTGCCGTGCCAGGTTTGCACGAAGCGCACGCCTCGTTCGACGAGCCGCCGCGCCATGAGGAGCTGCCGGTTCTGCGGCCCCGCGCCGTACATCTCGAGGATGTGGGCCGGCTCCTGCCGGACATCGAAGGCATCGGTCGCCTCGAGCTGCATCCGGTAGGCGAGCTCGAAGGAACGGATCCGCGCCTCGAGGGCGGCCTCTCCCGGACGCTTCTCGAGATGGCTCGAGTTGAGCGAGCGGAGGAGGTCGAACTGCTCCTGCTGCCGATCGGGGCCCAAGCGCGAATTGCGGATGTGGTCGATGAGCTCGGCGGGGTTGGTCTTCGAGGTGTCGACGTGCGTTCCCTGAAAGGCTCCCGGAAGGAAGGCGCTCCGCCAGTTGCCCGCCCCTCCGACCGGCATCCCGCCGGGCACGAGGGTGATGAAGCCGGGGAGGTTGTCGTTCTCCTGACCCATGCCCCAGGTGAGCCAGGAGCCGAAGCTGGGGCGCACCTGCCGCATGTGGCCGGTGTTCATCAGCATCAACGACATCTCGTGGTTGGGAAGCTCGACATGCATCGAACGGATGACGGCGAGCTCGTCGGCGTGGCGGGCGAGGTTGGGAAAGAGATCGCTGATCGGCATGCCGCTTTGACCGTGCCGGGCGAAGGTGAACGGCGAGGGAAGGGCAACGCCGGTCTTGCGTTCGGTTTGGAGGTTGTCATACGGGAGCGTTTGGCCGCCGCGGGCCTGAAGCTCCGGCTTCGGATCGAACGTGTCGACCTGCGACATGCCGCCGTTCAAGAACACGTGGATCACCCGCTTCGCCCGGGCGGGGAAGTGGGTGGGGAGGGAGCCGGTCACGCCATCGCGAGCGAGCAGGCCGGCGAGCGCGATCGATCCGAAGCCCATGCCGCTGGAGCGGAGGAAATCCCGGCGGGAAGCGTGCATGGGAACGTCATCCGGTGGCTGGTGGTGGCGGGGCCGACGGTCTGCCCGGGGCAGATGATGGCTTGTGCGGAGGGTCAGTCGACGAAATGAAACTCGTTGGCGGCGAGGAGCACATGCGCCAGTCGCTGCCAGGGAATCTCGGCCGCAAGCCCCGGCTCGAGGGAGGCCGCCTGCTTGTGGACGAACTCGATGGCGGCGGTCGTCTCTGCCGGCAAGGGGGAGCGGGAGAAGGCGCGGCGGTAAAGCCAGGCCACCCGCCCGGCTTCGTCAGCCGGACCGGCACGGAGGCTCGCGGCGGCAAACGCCATGGCCCGGTCCTGGATGAAGTCGGAATTGAGGGCGAACAGGGCTTGTTGCGGGATCGTCGTGTCGGGTCGGCGGGCGGTGCAGGCGGCGGGGTTAGCGCCGTCGAAGGTTCCGGAGAGCGGGGAGAGAATGTCGCGGTTGACGAAGCCGTACACCGTCCGCCTGGGGACGATCGGCGTCGCCGCGAGGTCGACCGGCGGCCCACCGGCGGTGGTGTCGAGCTCCCCCGAGACCGCGAGCATCGCATCGCGCATCGATTCCATGTCGAGCCTGCGGCGCGGCATCCGCCACAGCATTTCGTCGTCGGCGTCGATCTGCCGCGCTCCCGAATCCTCGACCGCGGCGGTGCGGTAGGCATCGGAAAGCATGATCCGGCGATGAAGCGATTTGAGCGACCAGCCGTCGTCGCGGAAGGTCTCGGCGAGGTGATCGAGGAGGTCGGGGTGGGTGGGGGGGCGGCCGCGGGTTCCGAAGTCGTCGGGGGTGCGGACGAGCCCCGCGCCGAAGTGGTGCTGCCACGCCCAGTTGACGATGACACGGCGGACGAGCGGATTGTCGGCCGAGACGAGGGCCACAGCGAGGCCGAGGCGGCGTTTGCCGGGGGAGAACGGCGCCGCATCGGGGGCCGACAGGGCGACCGGGAAGCGGGCCTCGACGACAGGGCCACGGTTGAGCGGATTGCCACGATTGAGAAGCCTCGTGGCCGGAGCATCGGCCTGTTCCTCGAGAGTCATCGCCCGCGGGGGGGAGCCGGGGGCGCCGAGATGGAGCTCGTGGATCGCTCCGCCCTTCCCGGCAAGCGTGTCTTGGACGGTGCGGTTGAGGAGGGTGCGGGCGAGCGCGTCGTCGACTGCCGTCGGCGTGCCGGGGGCGAAGAGATGGTGCCTGAGTTGGCGGCGGATCGGACTGTTGACGACGAGGTGCCGGGGATCCTCGTCGGTGATCAGCCCTTCCCCGATTCCTTCTGCCGCCGCCGCGGCGAGACCCTCGAGCCACTCCCGCTGGACGGTGACAAAGACGGCCCCGTAGACATCAGCGACGTCGGCGAGCGTGGCGGGCTTGCGCTCCGAAAGGGCCGTAAGGACGAGCGGATTCCACTTCGGCGTCTCCTCGCCCAGGCCGTTCCGCGCGGCCGCGGCAGCCGGGTCGCCGTTCTCCGCGGTGAGGGCAGCGAAGATCTCAACGCACCGCACGTCGAATCCGTCGGCGGGGAGGTCGCGGACCTTCACCCAGGGGCCGAAGACGGGATCGTCGGCGGGCATCGTCGCCAGGTACGTGCGCCAGCGATCGAGGACATGCGGGCGGACGTCGTCGGTGCGGAACGAGAGAAACGCCGAGGTGAGATCCTGCTCCGGCGTCCCCTTGGCGAGCTCGCGGAGATAGAGGCCCACCTGCATCCGTAGCCGCCCCTGCATGACGGCGATCTGGTCGCGGGCCATGTCGTCGCGGATCGTCCGGCGGCGCTCGAGCTCGCGCCGGTAGTCGGCGAAGGCCGGCGTCTCCTCGGGGCTGCCGATGACCGGCGGAAGTTCGGGGGGGGCGCTGGGGGCGAGGGTGGCGGCGAGGGCGTAGTAGTCGCTCGCGGTGACGGGATCGTATTTGTGGTCGTGGCAGCGGGCGCAGGCGATCGTCAGTCCCATGAAGCCGCGACTGACGACGTCGATCTGGTCGTCGAGGAGGTCGTAGCGGTTGCGGAACTGCATGCCGATGGTGAGGAAGCCGAGGCCGGCCAACGCCGGGTCGTTCCCGGCAAGTCCCATCTGGTCGGCGGCCACCTGCTCGGTGATGAACCGGTTCCAGGGGACGTCGCTGTTGAATGACCGCACGCAGTAGTCGCGGTAGGTGTAGGAGAAGGGGAACTTCGTGAAGCCGATGGCACTGCCGCCGTGGGTGTCGGCATAGCGGGCGATGTCGAGCCAGTGGCGGCCCCAGCGTTCCCCGTAGCGGGGGGAGGCGAGGAGGCGATCGACGACGCGGCCGAAGGCCTCACCTTCGGGGGCGGTGTCAGCCTCGAAGGCCTCGACATCCTCCCAGGCCGGCGGTAACCCGGTGAGGTCGAACGTGGCCCTCCGGATCAGTTCACGCCGCCCGATCTGGGGTGGCTCAGCGAGCCCGCGCGACTCGCGGGCGGCGGCGAGGAAGCGGTCGATGTCAGTGCTGGCCGGTCGGGTCGTAGCGGGAACCGGAGGGCGGCGGATCGGCGCGAAGGCCCAATGCCCCTCGTAGGGCGCGCCGGCTTCGATCCAGCGGCGGAGCGTGTCGATCTCGGTCGCCGTCAGGCCCGGCCCCTTTTCGGGGGGCGGCATGCGCAGGTCGGGGTCGGTCGTGAGGATGCGGCGCACCAGTTCGCTCTCGTCGGGCCGACCGGGGACCACGGCCTGCGGCTTGGCCCCCTCGTCGGTGTCGAGCCGGAGATCACCCTGGCGCGATTCGGCGTCGAGGCCATGGCACTCCAGGCAGTGTTCGGCGAGGATCGGCCGGATATCGCGGTCGAAGCGGACCTCGGCCGCGAGGCTGGTCGATCCGGGGAGGACGATGCCAGCGAGCATGAGGGCCGCCGTCAGCGCCACGGAGCGGACGGGGGCAAGCGACGGCGATCGTGGGGCCTTCATGACGACGGATCCTGCGGGGGGGATCCCGGGATTTTACCTTCGAAGAAGCCCCAGGCGACGAACAGCGTTGCCAGAAGGGCGTAGGCGAGGGCCATTTCGATCGGGCCCCGCCCCGTGGCCGCTTCGGGAAGGGGGGCGAGGCTCCAGGGGAGAAACAACCGGCCGTCGGCGTACGGGGAATGGATGATCCCGAAGAGTGTGAACAGCGCCGCCGCCGCCGCCCAGGCCCCCGCCTGCCGGAGCCGGCGATCGACGAGTGCCGCGGTCATCCCTGCCCAGAGCAGGCTCGTGACGATGAACCCGGCCGAAAGCACCCGCATCGTGTAGAGATCGCGGGCAAGCGCCGCATCCGGCTTTGCACCCGCGGCGAGGAGGTTGTCGGCCTGGAGCGTGACCAGCGCCGCCAAGGCCGGCACGCAGGCGATCGCCACGGCGGGGAAGTGACGCGCGGGGGTGGCATGAAAGCTCTGCGCGGTGATTTCCAGGCCGATAAAGACGAGGATCGGATAGACCGCTGCCGGCGGCAGCGCTTGATAGATGTAGGCGAAGGAGCCGGTGAGCCCGGCCAGCCCGATCACGGTGGCTGTTGCCAGGGTGTAGGCGGCTCGTCCTCCCATCGCCTTGTAAGCCGGGTGGCCGATGTAGGGGGTGGTCTGGATGATGCCCCCGCAGGCGCCGGCGAGGATCGTCGCGATCGCCTCGACACCGATCACCGATCCGGTGTCGTACTCGTCTCCCGCGGCGGCGGCGCTCTCCGTGCAGTCGATCCCGCCGACCACGGTGCCCAGGGCGAAGGGAATCACAATGGGGAGAACCTTCACCGTGTCGGGCCAGCCCTCCAGCCATTCCAGCCGCAGCGCCGAGAGCCACTCCTGCGGCCAGAGCGCCGCGGCAGGATCGAGCGACGCATGAGGGGCTCCTTCGATCCAGCCCGCAGCCGAGCCCAGCAGATGCATCCCCCAGCCGACGACCAGGGCGGCCAGGGCTCCCGGGATGCCGAAAGGAAGGGGGATCCGGGCGGTGAGTGTCGCCAGGACGATGCCGAGCGAGAGGAGGCCGACCAGTGGCGACTCGAAGACATCGAGGAGCGGGAGGAACGTGATCAGCACCAGCGCGACCGCCGTGAGGCTGCCGAGGAGCGCCGCCCGGGGAATGAGCCGGCGGATCGGACCGGCGACAAAACTGCAGGCGAGTTTGAACAGGCCGCTGGCGACGATGGCACACATCCCCACATGCCAGGCATGACGGGCCGCGGCCGTGACCACCTCCGGGGGAGCGTCGGCGGGGCCGCGGGCGGCGAGGAATGCCGGGCCGATGACGAGGAACACCATCCCGAAGGTGCTCGGCGTGTCGAGGCCGAGGGGCATCGCGGTCACATCGCTCCTGCCGGTCTTTCTGGCCAGCCGGAAGGCGAGCCAGGTGAAGAGCAGATCGCCGACCACGACCCCCACCGCCGTCCCGGGGACGAAGTGGGAGAGGGCGAAGTCGACGGGGAATTGGAAGACGGTCGCCAGGAGGGAGACGGCGAGGACGAGGTCAGCGAGGTTGTCGAGGGCGAGGCCGAAGAATGCGTTGATATCCCCCGGGGCCGCCCAGCGGTAGGCGTTCCTCCCGCGGTTTGGGGCCGGGCGGGGGGGCTCGGAGCGTCCGGGGGTGGGGCTGGGGGGTGTCATCGAGGCCTGGCTGGCGGAGAAGGGGGGCCTCCGGCCGATCCACCCGGCCACCGGTCCTTTCGGAACAGGGGCCGCAACTTCGCGGCAGGAGGGATGGGCCGACTATACTCCACGGGGCGGATTTCCGGGGGGGGCCAAGGCCCCTCCAACTTTTTTCAGCCCGGCTTGCGAACCCGGTTCCCCTTCACGCCGTAGTGCCGATGGTTGCACACGATTCTCATTCCCGTTCCGGAGAGACTCCAGCCGGCCGTGTTCACGGCGATGGCCCTTCGTCCGCGGTGCGCCCCAAGGGGGCAAACGCTGACAGGGGTGCGGTGGTCGACCGGGAACCGGTCGCTGCCGCCGCGGTGAACGTCGTCGACCGGGGTGACGGCGGGAGAGAAGGTGGGCCCTCCGATGAGGAACTGCTCCGGCGGTTCCGCAGCGGCGGGGATGAAACCGCCTTCGAGGCGCTTGTGCACCGTTACGAGCAGGAGTTGTTCAGTTACCTCCGTCGCTATCTCGGCAGCGCCGAGATGGCGGAGGATGTGTTTCAGGCGACGTTCCTGCAGGTGTATCTCAAGAAGGAGGGATTCGAAGAGGGCCGACGGTTTCGACCGTGGCTCTACACGATCGCCACGAACCAGGCCATCGACGCCCAGCGTCGCAATCGTCGGCACCGGATGGTCAGTCTTGACCAGCGGACCGGCGACGACGACGTCGGCGCCTTGGTGGAGATGCTCGCGGGGCGTGACCAGACCGCCGATGATCGGATGGCGGGCGAGGAAGCGAAGGAATGGGTGCGGTCGGCGGTCCAGGACCTGCCGGATGCCCTCAGGAGTGCGCTCGTCCTCGTCTACCACCAGGGGATGAAGTACCGCGAAGCGGCGGACGTCCTCGGCATCCCGGTTGGCACCGTCAAGAGCAGGCTTCACTCGGCGCTTTTGAAGCTCAATGAATCCTGGCAGGCCGGCGGAAAGAGTCTCTAGACGGAGGGCGTAACCGACGCGTGGCGACGGGGCGTCCCCTGATCCACACGAGCGAGCAAACATCATGCGAGACGATTTGGTCGGCTATCTGATCGGGGCCCTCGACGCCCCTGACTCCCACCGCGTCGAGGCGCTGCTCGCCGATCCGCAGTCGGGTGAATCGTTACGCCGC
Source organism: Candidatus Kuenenia stuttgartensis (assembly GCA_945873085.1). GTDB lineage: Bacteria > Planctomycetota > Planctomycetia > Pirellulales > UBA1268 > QWOP01. The sequence goes on from CAMCCR010000007.1 coordinate 36,167, forward strand.
GACCTCGAGATCCTCCGGCGATCGATGTCGCCAGTCGTTGCCGATAGCGAGCCGCTTCCGGCTCCGGCCGGGCTGGCAACGCGGACGCTGGAGATGATCGCCGCCCGAAAGACGAGCGCCCCGCACGACGGGCCGGAGGCTTCCTCCCAGCCTTCTGCCGCGCCGGGTCGACCCCGGGCAGAGCCCGCCAACGACTCTTTTCGGGGTTCCTTCCCGGCCGACCATCGGTCGCGTCCCCAAGCCCCCCGCCATCACGGCCGACACCACCGCAGCACCGCCGATGGCCGTCCGTCCACGATGACGCCGGAGCGGTCGGCAGGCCATGTCGGCTCGCCGCTGGCCTGGCTCGACAAGGTGATCCTCGCCGCCACGGCGCTGGCCGCCTGCGTTCTCGTGATTCCCGGCCTCAGCCTGCTTGTCGACGATGCCCGGAAGACGCAGACCGTCCGGAAGCTGGGGAGGGTCGGCGGCACGCTCCAGGAATACGCCGCCTCGCATCGAAAGTATCCCTCGCCCCCCGATGCCGGCCCGATGTCCCGCGGCGGGCTCTACGCCCCCACGCTCGTCTCCGAGCATCGCATCGTTGCCGACGACGGCATGCTGCTCTCACCCGGTTCGACGCTCGCCGTGAAAGGCACCCACCGAATCCCGACGGTCGAGGAAGTGAAGTCTGCCGTTGGCACTCCTGAGTTTGACGAGATGGTCGGGGCGATGGGGGGTGATTTCGGTTACACGCTCGGCCATCGCGATCCGATGGGGCGTCTGGTGCCGATCCGTCCCCTCCACCGCGGCCACCACCCGATCATGGCCGATGCACCCGACTCCAGCTGCGAGCGAAGCGGCAATGATCCCCACGGAATCCATCACATTCTCTTCGAGGATGGACGGGTGAAGACGGTGCCCGAAGCCCAACTCCACGGCGACGACCATCTGTTCCGCAACCATGATGGCCACACGGCCGCCGGCAACGATGCCGAGGACGCTGTCATCGGCGACTCCCACCACCAGCCCTGATGAGCGCTGATGATTGGGCTGACCGTTGTGGTCGGCCGCAGCCGCGGGGGACGAGTTTTTTTCTCAGCCGACGAACCAGGTGGCGATCCAGTAGAGGCCACCAGAGAGAGCCATCGCCACCGGGAGCGTGAGCACCCAAGCCAGCGCGATCTCTTTGACGGTGTCGGCCTGGATGCCCGACTTGTTGGCCCACATCGTCCCGGCAATGCCTGACGAGAGCACGTGCGTCGTGCTCACCGGCATGCCGAGATTATCGGCCAGGGCGATCGTCGTGGCTGCCACGAGTTCGGCTGCGCCCCCCTGGGCGTAGGTGAGATGCTCCTTGCCGATCTTCTCGCCGACGGTAACGACGATCCGCTCCCAGCCGAACATCGTGCCGAGCCCGAGACAAATAGCCACGCCCCACTTCACCCATTCCGGGACGTATTCGACCGGCTTGGAGAGCTTGCCAGCGAGGCCCTTGAGGATCTTCCGCCGGTCTTCCGTGATCTGGTCGCCGAACTGCCGCACGAGCGTCCGCACCGAGGCACCGAGCTCAACGAGCTGCGTGCGGAGATTCCAGCGCTCGTCGCTGGAGAGATCCTTGAATCCGCCGCGGCCTTCGAGGGCAGCAACGACCGAGGCGGCCAAGGGGACCGGATCGAGAGTGGCAAGGACGACGTCGTTTTGCGGATAGGGATCGAGGATGTTGTCGAGCGACGAATGCTCGAGGGAGGCCTCGGCAGCAGAGACGACGTCGGAGCGGGTGATCCGCTCCACTCTCGCGTTGGCGAGGTGCTGCTCCTTGAGGACCGTCATCAGGTTTGCAAGGTCGGGCTTCTCGAGCTCGGCCTTGAGCTCCTTCGCCGCGGCGACGGTCGCTTGGAGATCATCGCGGCTGGCATCGAGGTTGAGGGCGTAGGTCGCCGGCACGATGCCGATGAGCACGAGCATAATCAGCCCCATCCCCTTCTGGCCGTCGTTGGAGCCATGGGCAAAGCTCACGGCGGTGCAGGTGCTGATGAGGAGGGCGCGGATCCAGCCCGGGGGCGGCTTGTCCCCATCGGGCGGCTGGTAGAGCTCCTTGGCGGGGATGAGAGCCTTGCAGAGAAGGAGGAGGCCGGCGGCGAGGGCAAAGCCGATCAGCGGCGAGAGGATCAGGGCGATGCCGACTTCGCTTGCCTTGTGCCAGTTGATCCCCTTGGCGAGCGAGCCGTTCTCGAGAAGTGAGTTCATCATCCCCACGCCCATGATCGAGCCGATCAGCGAGTGCGAGCTCGAGGCGGGGAGGCCGCGGTACCAGGTGGCGAAGTTCCAGATGATCGCCGCACCCAACAGCGACAGCACCATCGCCAGACCGCGGCCTGTCTTGATGTTGACGAGGAGATCGACCGGGAGGAGGTGGACGATGCTGAAGGCGACGCCGATCCCGCCGGCGTGGACCCCGATGAAGTTCCAGATCCCCGACCAGACCACCGCCCAGGTCGGCTTCATCGACTTGGTGTAGATGACGGTGGCGACGGCGTTGGCCGTGTCGTGGAAGCCGTTGATGCACTCAAACCCGAAGGCGATGACAAGCGCGATTAGCAGGAGGATCAACTGGCCAGTGCCGAGCGACGAGAAGGCTTCGAAAAGTTCCACGATCGGCACTCCCAGCGTGGTGAGCCCCAGGCTCGGAGGAGCGGGGGGTAAAGAGACCCGGAGGTTTCAAAGGCTTTGGGCAAAGTAGGCGGCTCCGGAGCCCCGCACAAGCAACGAATCAAACTCTCACAAACTGGCGGCGCACACCGCTGCCTGCCGCGTTGGGGCGGCCGCCCTGAAGACGGTGCCTCGGCAGACGGGCCGAACGGCGGGGGTGGGGCCCCCCAAAGTAAAGCCGGCGACGCCTCCCCTCGCTCCGGAATCGTCAGAATCCCCAGGAAAACGCAGCCTGCAGGAAATCCGGATTCCTAATACTCCGATGGGCCAAAGTTGGCCGAATCTAACGACTGTGCCAGTCGGAGGATTTGTCCTGCCATGGCCCTGGTGCACCGAAACGCTCGCCCCGCTTCATGCAACCCATGCAACCCATGCAACCAAGGGGCCAGTGGCTCGCAGTCGTCGCGGCTCGGTGGGCGGCTGCCCGTGTGGGCTTGGCCTTGATCGCGATCCAACTGGCCGGTGGAGGTGTCGCCGCGCTGGCCGCCGACCCGCTCGCAGCGCCCCCATTCCTTCCCGGCATCGCGGCTGACGCGCTCCCCGAGGGGAAAGAACTCTTCTCCGACACCTTCGACGAGATCGGCGAGGGGGAACCCGAGCCGCCGACGGGCCGGCCACTCAAGAATCCGATCCGGCTCGCCTCCCAGATTCAGGATCCGGCCATCGAGACCGTCGACGAGCAAACGCGCGGCTTCTCGCCCGGGGGCGGCCGGGAAGCGGGCTCCGGCGGCCAATCGCTCGGGGAAGCCCTCCGTCAACGCTACAACAACATCCAGGATCCTGCCATCGAGACGGTCGACGAGCAGACCCGCGGCGGCAACGACCACTCCGGCGAGAAGGAGTGGTACGAAAAGATCAACATCCGCGGCTACACCCAGATGCGCTACAACAGCACGCTGTGGTACGACGAGGATCAGGCCGGCCCCTATCATCCGAACGACAAGTCGGTTGGGCCGAACAACAACTTCTTCCTCCGCCGCGTCCGTCTCATCTTTTCAGGCGACATCAGCGACCGGCTCTACATCTACATCCAGCCCGATTTTGCCTCGAGCCTGTCGGGCGTGAGCGATCCGGGGGCCATCAACTACGGCCAGCTCCGCGACTGCTACGGCGACTGCTACATCACCACCGACAAGGTTCACCGTGTCCGCGTCGGGCAGTCGAAGGTGCCCTACGGCTGGGACAACATGCAGTCGAGCTCCAATCGTCTCCCCCTCGATCGGGCCGACTTCATCAATGCCACGAAGAGCGAGCGTGGGCTCGGCGTCTTCTACTACTGGACGCCCGACTATGCCCAGGATCTCTACAAGGAGGTGCTCGAAGAGGGGCTGAAGGGCTCGGGCAACTACGGTGTCTTCGGGATCGGTTGCTACAACGGCCAGGGCAACTCGACGCTCGACCAAAACAACAACATGCACTTCGTGATGCGTCTCAATTCCCCCTACAAGTTCGACAATGGCCAGATCGTCGAGGCGGGAGTGCAGGCCTACACGGGCAACTATGTGCCGACGCTTGCCGACATCAAGATCGGCGGCAGCACCGTCAGGCCGGTGGTGGTCTCGCCCTCAAACGGCGTGCTGGACCAGCGGATCGCGGCGACCTGGGTCTACTACCCGCAGCCGCTGGGCGTGACCTGCGAATGGAACACCGGCCTCGGGCCGCAGATGAGCAGCTTGAACGGCGTCACCCCGAGCAATCCCCCCACGATCTCGAGCCAGCCACTTTCGGGCGGCTACGTGCTTGTCAACTACAAAGCCGACACCGATCGCTTCGGCGT
>CAMCCR010000008.1 GCA_945873085.1 Candidatus Kuenenia stuttgartensis
GGCGCGTATCTGCCGCTCGATCCGGAGTATCCAGCGGCCCGAATCACTGCGATGCTCGCCAGCGCCGCTCCGCCGGTGGTCCTCGTCCAGGAGCGTTTTCGTGACCGCGTGGCTGGTGCCATCGGGAGTTCAGCCGGCGAGGTGTTCCAGGTCGATGCCCAGCGGCAGGAACTCGCCGCCTTCGACGACGGACCACTCGACGACATCGCCACGCCGGATGATCTGGCCTACGTGATCTACACGTCGGGCTCGACCGGGGCCCCGAAGGGGGTGATGAACACGCACGCGGGGATCGTCAACCGGCTGCGGTGGATCCAGCAGAAGCACGCCCTCGAAGCCGATGATCGCGTGCTCCAGAAGACTCCTTACGGGTTCGATGTCTCGGTGTGGGAATTTTTCTGGCCGCTCCTTGTTGGCGCCCGACTTGTCATGTTGCCGCCGGGGTTTCACCGCGAACCTTCTGCGATTGCCAAGGTGGTCGAGGCGACCGGCATCACCGTTATCCACTTCGTACCCTCGATGCTCGAAGTGTTCCTCGACGTGCCCGGGCTTGAGCGATCGTGCCGGACGCTTCGGCACGTCTTCTGCAGTGGGGAGGCGTTGCCGGAGGGGGCGGCGCGGCTGTGGCTGGAGCGGCTGCCCGCCAGGATCCATAACCTCTACGGCCCGACGGAGGCTGCCGTCGAAGCAACCTTCCACGAGTGCCGGCTGAGCGATCGCCCCGGTCCCGTGCCGATCGGTCGGCCGATCGCGAACATGCGGACGTATGTCCTCGACGCGGCGCTGCGGCCGGTGGGCGTGGGGATCGAGGGAGAGCTGTGGCTTGCTGGCGTCGGGGTGGCGCGGGGATACCTCGGTCGCCCCGATCTGACCGCCGAGCGGTTTCTCCTCGACCCGTTCTCGGGCGAGCCCGGGGCGCGGATGTACCGCACCGGTGATCTGGCCCGGTGGCGTCATGACGGCGAGATCGAGTACCTCGGCCGCCTCGACCACCAGGTGAAGATCCGCGGGGTTCGCATCGAGCTGGGGGAGATCGAGGCCGAGCTCGAACGGATCGAGGGGGTGACACGGGGGGTGGTCATCGACCGTGAGATCGGCCCCGGTGACCGCCGGCTCGTCGCCTACCTCATCGCCGACCCCTCTGCCCCGACCGACGAGGCGTTGAAAGTACTCCTGGCGGCGCGGCTTCCGGAGGCGATGGTGCCGTGGCGGATCGTGCGCGTCGACGCCCTGCCGGTGAATGCCAACGGCAAGCTCGATCGCGCCGCGCTCCCCGCGCCCGATGCCGCAATCGATGCGGTGGAGGCTTCGCCCCGGTCCGCCCCCGTCGGGGAGACCGAAGAAGCCCTGGCGGCGATCTGGTGCGAGCTGCTCGGGATCCCGACGGTGGGTCGCGACGACGGATTTTTCGCCCGCGGCGGCCATTCGCTGTTGTCGATGCGGCTGGTGGCAGCGATCGAGCGGCGGTTCGGGGTCCGCCTGCCGGTCAAGACGGTGTTTGAGTCGCCGAAGCTCGCCGAGCTTGCCGCCCGGATCAGCCAACCGCTGCCGGCGCTCCCCGAGTCGGCCGTGGCCCTGACGACGATTCCTGCCAGCGCCGAGGTCATCGATTGTCGGCCGCTGCCGGCGCAGCGGGGCATGTGGCTCCTCCATTCGCTGCTCCCCGATCCAGCCACCTACAACGTCCCGATCGCGTGGCGCATTGACGGGCCGATCGATTGGCCGCGGATGGAGCGGTCGTTGGCTGCCGTAGTGGCCCGCCATCCGGCGCTGCGGACGGCGCTTGTGGAGGTGGATGGTGACCTCGTGCAGCGGGTCCTGCCGACGGCTGCTGTCGCCGTGCCGTGGCGCGTCGTCACGGTCGCGGAGGAATCGGGCCTTCAGGCGGCGCTCGAGCACGAGGCCTCCACACCGTTCGATCTGGCCATCGCGCCGCTCCTGCGGGTGGTGCGGATCGACATCGCCGGGGCCGACCCAGTACTGATGCTGACGTTTCATCATGCGATCATCGACGAGTGGTCGATCGGGATCGTCCGGGCGGATCTGGCAGCAGCGTACGCCGCCGCCGACGCCTTCGATGACCGGAGCCTGCCGGTCGTGACGTCGGCCCGGGATTCGGTCGACATCGAACGCGATCGTCGATTCTGGCGTGAGGAGCTCGCCGCCGCTCCCGCGGAGACGCCGCTCCCCGGGAGATCGGTGGCCTCCGTCGTCGAGTCGTCGCGAGGCAGGAAAAGCCGGTTCACGGTCGAGCGGGACGCCCTCGACCGGCTCCGCAGCTTGGCCGAGCGTTCCGGCGTGACGCTGTTCAATGTTCTCCTGGCCTCCGTCCACGCTTGGCTCGAGCGGATCACCGGCCAGCGCGATCTCGTCATCGGTACGCCGGTGGCCACACGCGGTGCGGCGGAAACCACCGCTGCTGTCGGCTGCCTCATCAATGTCCTTCCGGTGCGCGTGCGCTTCGACGAGGGGGCGTCAGCAGACCCCCTCACCCTGCAGGGACTCGCGGAGCGTGTGCAGGGAATCTTCCTCCGCGCGCTCGACCATGCCGATCTCCCCTTCGACCAGATCGTGGCCGCGGCAATGCCGACGCGGCAAGGGAGCCGCCAGCCCCTTGTCAACGTCCTCCTCACTGTCGTCGAGACGGGGAATCGGGCCTGGAGGATCGGCGCCGCCACGCTCCGGCCGGAGCCCATTGATGCTGGCCGGGCCCGCTTCGATCTTTCGCTCACCCTTGAGATCGGTCCCGACGGCCTGGAGGGATCGCTCGAGTTCCCGCCCGATCGTTATGACGCAGACTTCGTTGCCGGATTCGCGGCGCGGTACGCGGCGTTTCTTGCCGAGGCGGCGGCTCGGCCGACGGTCCCGATCGAGCAGATGGCGATGCTGCCCGACGCAGATCGACGACGGGTGATCGAGGAGTTCAACGAGACAGAGGTCGATCTGGGAGGCGCGACGACGCTTCATCAACTCGTGCAAGAGCAGGCCGCGCGGACGCCATCGGCCTGCGCGGTGCGCGAGGGGGAAGCGCAGATCACCTACGACGCCCTTCAGCAGCGTGCGGCGCGGCTGGCGACGAGGCTCCGTGGCTTGGGCATCGGGAGTGGCGATCGGGTCGGCGTAGCGCTGCCCCGATCGATCGACGCGACCGTCGCCATGCTCGCCGTGCTTCGGAGCGGGGCCGCTTGGGTGCCTCTCGACCGGGAGGCACCGCCTGCGCGTCTGGCGTTCATCGTCGACGATGCGCAGCTCTCCGCGATCATCGACTCCCATCACGCTGCCGGCGGTTGGCCGGAAGGAATTCCCGTCATCGATCCCGAGACTGCGGATCTCGGCGATCGAGCGGAGGATGACTTCCCCGACGTCGCGCCTGAAGCGGCTGCGTACGTGATGTACACCTCGGGGTCGACCGGCCAGCCGAAGGGGGTCGTGATCCCCCATGCGGCTGTCGTGAACTATCTCCGCGGGAAGCAGCGGCGATTCCCCCTCGACGCCGCCGACATCTGTCTCCATGCCACTCGGACGACGTTCGACATTTCGGTGTACGAGGTTTTCGGCCCGCTCCTGGCAGGGGCGGTGGTCGTCATCCTTCCCCCGGGGCGGACCGATCCGGCCCGAATCGCGGAGCTGGTGCGGAGTGCGGCGGTGACGGTGGCCCAGTTCGTACCCTCGCTTCTCGCCCTCCTCGTCGACGACGAAACGTTGACGGCGTGCCCGACGCTGCGTCGCGTCTTTTGCGGGGGAGAGGCGATGCCCTCCGGCCTGATGGAGAGGTTTCTCAGTCGGTCAGACGCTGAATTGGTCAACGTCTACGGTCCCACCGAGGCGACGGTGTGGGCCACCGCCTGGGTGTGCCGACGGAGCGAGCGAGCGGAGATGCCGCCGATCGGCCGCCCGCTCGACAACGTCCGGTGCTATGTCCTCGATGCCGGCTGTCGCCCGGTCCCCGTGGGAACGGTGGGAGAACTCTTCATCGGCGGAGCCCAACTGGCGATCGGCTACCACCATCGGCCCGACCTGACCGCCGCGCGGTTCCTCCCCGATCCGTTCCTGCCCGGGCCGGGTGAGCGGATGTATCGCACGGGGGACGTTTGCCGGTGGAGGCCCGACGGGCTCCTCGAGTTCGTCGCACGCAACGACACCCAGGTGAAGATCCGCGGGCATCGGATCGAGCCGGCAGAGATCGAGGCTTGTCTCGCCGGCCATCCGCAGATCGGCGCGGTCGCGGTGGTGGCGATCACGCCTCTCATGCCTGTCATGGCGGTCATGCCTGTCATGGCAGACGGGACTTTGTCGCTCGTCGCCGCGGTGGTGCCGCGGGAAAGCGGTCTGGATATCGAGACACTCAGGCGGTGGACGGCCGAACGCCTCCCCGAGGTGATGGTGCCGAGCCGGTTTGTCTGCCTCGACGCCCTGCCTGTGAACGCCAATGGCAAGATCGACAGGCGCGCACTCGCCGGTCAGATCGCGGAATCATCCGTTGGCCTCCCCGCCCCTCTCCCGCAGGCCACCGGCTCGCCAGGTGTTGTGCCGGTGTTTCTGTCGCAGGTTCGGGCCGCCTGGCAGCGCCTCTTTGGCCGCGTTGACTTCGGCGACCAGGACAATTTCTTTCACGATCTCGGCGGGCAATCGATCATGGCGGCCCGGCTCGTCGCCGACCTCTCCACGGTGCTCGGCCGCCGGGTGCCGCTCGCTGCGGTGTTCGAGGCCCCCACGGTGGCTTCGATGGCGGCACTTCTCCGTGACGAGGGATGGACGCCCCGCTTCCGCTCGATCGTTCCACTCCAGCCGCTTGGGGTGGGCCCCCCGGTGTTTCTCTTCCACGGCGTTGGTGGGGGCGTCACGGAGAATCTCGAACTCGCCCGAGCGTTCGCGCCGGATGTGCCCGTCTACGGCCTCCAGGCCATCGATCGGGACGGAGGTGCGATGCAGACCTCGCTCGAGGCGTTTGCTGAGCTGTATGCCGCCGAGATTGTCGCCTTCCAGCCGCGCGGGCCCTACTTCCTCGGCGGCTTCTCGCTGGGGGGATGGTTCGCCTACGAGACGGCCCAGCAGTTGCGGCGCGGGGGGCACGAGGTGGCGCTGCTCGCACAGTTTGACACCCACATCAACTGCCTCCTTCCGGATGAGGTTTTGGCGGCAGCCGATCGTGTCTTGTGGCGGCAGTATGTCTGGAAGCACCTGCGTCGGCTTGCATCCCAGCCGTCGCAGGGGTGGCGTTATCTCCGCGGGCTCTCCGCGCGATTCAAGCTCGCCCGGCAGTGGAGAGCGGTCGATCCGATCCGCGGCGATTCCCATGGGGCGCTCGTGGCGCGTCACCGCGCCCTGCCCTACGCAGGATCGATCGACTATTTTCAGTCTGCCGATTCGCTTCCGGCGGTTCTCGGGGTGTGGAAGCGATGGTGCGCTGGTGGGTTGACCGTGCATCAGATCCCGGGAGATCATCACGAGGTGATCTTCGGAGCGAACGCAGCCACCATCGCCAACATCGTCCGCGGCATCCGCGGGGATCGCGCCCGGCAGGCCGGTTCCCCGGCCGAGCCCGCTGAACGGAGACAGGTATGAACATGGCGGCGATCCTGTTCGGGGTCGAGGCCCGCAGGCCGGCCTCCTATCTCCTTCTCCTTGCCGCGATCGGTGGCGTTTCGGTCGCAGGGAGTGGGCAGGCAGTCGGCGGTCCCCGGACGGCGGTCGGATTTCTCCTCGGGGGAGTTTTGGCGGTGGCCGCGCTTGGAGCCCCGATCCCCGCGCCGGCCGGTCATCTCGGCGGTTCCGCGACAGCCATGGCAGCCATGGCAGCCAGGCTCGGCTGGCCGGTGATCGGAGGATGCCTCGGAGCCTTGGCCAGTCCCGCGGGGCCATCGGGCCCGGCGCTTGCAGGTTTTCACTCGCTTGCAGGTTTTTTGTTGGGAGCCGGCTTCGCAGCCGCACTCGTCGCCTTCCTCGAGCGCCGGCTGCCCAACCGGGCGGATGTGGCGAGCGGGGCGCTGGTGATCACCGCGGGAGCAGGACTGGCAGGGGCCGCAGCGTGGCATCGATTCGCAGACAATCCTCTGGCAGGGCGAGCCGCTGTGCTGGTTGCCGTGCTCGTGGCGATCGGCGCCGCGGTGGTCGTGGCCCGCATGCCCCTCGCTGCCCGGAAGCCGCGCGGGACTGGTCGTCTGATGGCCTCGGGTGACCCGGCACGGGGGCGGCTCGACCTCGTGGGCATGGCGGCCGCCCTGACGGGGATGGTCGTCTGCTTGTTTCTCGCCCCCGAGTCGGCCGCGGCCAATCGAATCGTCGCGGTCGCCTGCTTCGTGGCGCTGGCCGTTCCCGAAGCGACGATCACGCCTGTCTCGCTGGGGCGGGGGTGGAGTCGGTTGCTGGAATCGGTGCCGCTTCGGCCTCTGGGTGGGGGGAAGCGAATCGGCATGACCGATCTGGTCAGCGAATCGGTCGGCTTTCACGCCCTCCTCCTCGGATGGCCCTCCCTGGTGGCGCTGGCCCTCCTTGCCGGTGATCGCGAGCGATCGGCCGGGGCCATGGCAACAGTCGCTCTCCTGGCGGGCAGTGCGGCAGTCACCTGGGGAGTGGCGTCACTTGTCCGCCGGCACACCGACGGAGGCACTGCCCTGGCGGCGGTGGTCGCCGTCCTGGTCGTGGTTTGGATGGTCGTGGTGACCTACCCGCCGGGCTGAGCGGAGGACGATCTTGCCGGGCTTGCGCACCTTTCCCGGCCGGTTGGCGAAGGGAGTGTGTCCGCCGTGATCGGGTCCAGATTCGGGCCGCACCGGAACGATAAGGAGGGGGAGCGCACCAACCGTCGCGCCCCTGCGGTGCCTTCAAGGAGGAGTTCTCGTGCACGGTAGCTTGTTGGCCGGTCGTCGACTGAGGGGAACAAACCTCCCTGGAGTCCTAGGTCGCGCCGCTGTCTGGATGGTGGCCGTCGCCTCCGTCAGCCCGGCCCTCCGGGTGGAGGCCGCCGGGTTTGCCCCGAGCGAGACGGTCTTCCCGGCGACCACGCGGGTCTGGGTCAGCACCCCGGATCCCCGCCGGCTCCAGGAAAGCTTCGACAACACCGACTACGGGCAACTGCTCAGGGACCCGCAGATGCTTCCCTTCGTGGAGAGCGTCCGGGATCAGGCCCGCAAAGCCGGTCGGCAGCGTCTGGGGAAGCTCGGGCTCTCGTTCGAGGATCTCTCGAGCGTTCCGGGAGGCGAGGTCGCCCTCGGTGTCATCGAGCCGGCCGCCGGCAAGCTGGCCACGGTGATCCTCGTCGATACCACCGGCCACGGTGACGAGGCGACGCGACTGGTCGAGACGGTCGGTGAGCGCCTCGCCGAACGGAAGGCCACGAAGTCGACCTCGACGTCGGGCGACGGCACCACGATGACGGTCTACGACGTGCCGCAGGAACCGGGGGCCGCGCTTCCCACCCGCGTAGCCATCGTTCTTCGTCCCGATGCGCTCGTCGTCGGCGACGATCCCGCCGTCGTCATGCAGACCGCGTCGTCGCTTTCGGGGCGGGCCGATGGGCTCTCCACGGTCGCGTCCTACAAGGCGGTGGGTGACCGGTGCGCCGACAAGGTTTCTGCGACCGCGGCGCCGATCCGCTGGTACGTCGATCCGCTCGGCTTCGCCCGGGCTGTTCAGGCCGCCAATCCGCCCCGCGAGAAGCGCAAGGGCCCCGACTACGTGGCGATCCTCGGTCGCCAGGGCTTCGACGCGGTGAAGGCCGTCGGCGGGGTGATCGTGCTCGACGACGGGCTCCACGATCTCCGCCACCACACCCTCATCCATGCCCCGCCGCTCGAGGGGCGGAAGGCCTTTGCCCCCGACCGCTACAAGCTCGCCGCCCGCATGCTCCAGTTCCCCAACACCGCCCGGCTCGATCCCCCGACGTGGGTTCCGCGCGACGTGTCGAGCTGGGTGACGATGCAGTGGGACATGAAGACAGCGTTCGCCTCGGCCGAGTCGCTCGTCGATGATGTCATCGGTGAAAAGGGTGTGTTCGAGGATGTGATCGCGTCGCTCAAAGAGGATCCGGACGGCCCCCAGATCGACATCGAGAACGACCTCGTCGGCTGCCTCGGCACCCGGGTGTCGATCATCAGCGACCACACCATGCCGATCGACGTCGACAGCGAGCGCCTCGTGATCGCCATCGAGACGCACAATCCGGAGCAGGTGGCAAAGACGGTGGCCAAGTCGATGTCGACCGACCCGGACATGCGGAAGGTGGAGTTCGACGGCCACGTCATCTGGGAGCTCATCGACCGCACCGATGCGATCCCGAAGATGGAGATCGAGACCCCCGGCTTCGTGTCGGCCCATGCCGATTCCGAGGCTGATTCGGAAGCCAAGGGGCATCGGGGACGGCTCCGCAATCGGGAGGAGAAGCTCCTTCCGCACTCGGCCGTGACGATCGCCCACGGCCATCTCCTCCTCGCCTCCCACCGCGACTTCCTCGAACGCGTCCTCGCCACCTCCGAGACCGACGGTACGCTCTCCGACACCGGCGACTACGGTGTCGTGACGGAGGAGTTGTCGCGGCTGTTCCCCGGGGAGACGGCGTTGCGGAGCTTCGGGCGTGGCGATGAGACGATTCGCCCGGCCTATGAGATGCTCCGTCGTGGCGAGATGCCAAAGTCGAAGAGCCTGATGGGGCAGTTGCTCAACGTCGTCCTCGGCGACGGCAAGGAAGGAAGCATCCGCGAACAGCGGATCGACGGCAGCACGTTGCCCGAGTTCGACGTCATCCAACGCTATCTGGGCGCTGCAGGCGTGGGGATGGAGACGGTTCCCGAGGGATGGTACATCGCCGGTGTTGCCTTGCCCCGCGAGGGGCGCAGCGACACGGTCGCCCGCGAGCCATCCGACACGATTCCACGCTGACAGCGCGGGGCTTTTGCTCCTCAAACACGATCACAGACGCCGTCGGGATTCATCCCGGCGGCGTCTGTCGTTTTGAGGCATCAGCGGGGCTGGGCGGCATTGTCCTTCGCCGTTTTTCGGGAAGGCGCTGTGCCGGCCGCGGGGCCACGGGTCGATTCGAGCACGGCCCAGAACGGGTGCTGGCGGTCGCCACGGGTCCGCAGGTCCTCCAGCAGCACCGTCTCGTCCGGCTGCACCGGGTCGCGGGAAAGCTTCCGACCATCGAGGCTGACGTTCACCGGCTGCGTGAAATCGACGAGTTCGGGGGAGAGCCAAACCCGGACCCGCTCGGCACCGCAGTGGATGATCAGACCGTTGGTGGCGGTCGTCTTGGCATCGAGCGTGAACGGCCTGACCCCCTGCCCGGGCGGCCACTGCGACGGCAGGACGACCGTCTTGGGAGGAGCGCCGGAGAGCTCCACCCACCAGAAGAAGTTGTCCCACGGTCGCATCGAGACCGCATCGATGGTCGTGGGGAAGAAGGTTCGCTTGCGGCGTTGCATCCAATCGAAGATCCGCAGGATCTCGTCGGCGAAGTGCTCGTGACCACGGCCCCGGTACTCGACGTAGGTGGTGTCGAAGCCCTTGGAGAGGTAGCGGTCGAGATCCATGCCGTTGCGGGCAAAGGTGCCGTTGTCGAGTTCGCCTCCCACGACGTAGATCGGGAGCGTGCGGGCGTTGTGCCAGTAGTGGTTGACGTAGCGGCCGGCGCCGGGCGCGATCGCCACAAGTCCCGCCCACAGATCGGGATGGGCCAGGGCGATGTCCCAGGCGGCGTCGCCGCCGAGGGAGTGCCCCGAGAGGAAGACGCGGTCGGTGTCGATTGCGAATCTCCGCTGCGACTCCCGCAGGGCGCCGAGGACGGCCCCGTGTTCGCGGGCCGAATAGCCGTAGGTCGTCTGCCCTTCCTCTGTCCAGCGAGGCGCGACGACGATGCACCCGTGGCGGGTCGCCTGGCCGATCCGACGGCCGTCGGGCCCCGGCGGGCCGGCCCACCAGGTGATCTGGTCTGCCGGTGTCGTGAAGGCGGCATGGAGGGAGACCACCGTCGGATAGCGGCGGAGGGGATCGTACTCCGGGGGCACCTGGACGAGGCACGTGACCGATTGCCCGTCGGAGCCAGTGAACTCGAACTCGTGGAGCCCCGGGGCCGTCGGCTCCGGGGGATCGAGCGGCGGGCGCATCTGCCGCGCCAAGTTCGCGATGGTCGCCGCGTCCCCCGCCTCTTCGTCGGCCACCTGGTCGCGTAGGGCTTGGCGTGCTGCGGCATCGTCGCTGCGGAGGTAATCGCGGAGGAGATCGCGGACATGCGCGGCGGAGAGCGCCAGTTTGAGATTCTCGCCGGCCGCCGCGGCCCCCTGGAGCCATCCGGAGATGGCGATCGCCAGGGCCCGGTCGGCCGCGAGGTCGGGCTCGGTCCCCATCCGTTCGAACGCCGACAGCCGATCGAGCGTGGCGAAGGTCATCTCCGCGGCGATCTCGTCGAGAACACCCGCGCACGCGGCCCGGGTGTCGTCGTCGTCGAGGGCGTCGCAGCGTTCCTGGAGGAGACGAAGGAGCCGCTCGGCCGAGGCCTGTCGGTCGCGGTAGGCATCGCGGGCCTCGCGGATCGCCTCGACGGTCTCGGCCGAGGCCTCGTCGGCGGGGAAGTTCTCGAGGATCTCCATCGCCAGGGCATCCTGGCCCGATCGGCCCCGCAGCCGGACCTCGTCGAGGAGCCTGGTGGCCGACAGTTCCCCCAGGCTCCGCCGCTCCTCGCTGAGGTTCTTCAAGCCCGGGAAGTCGCGGATGACGCCGTCGAGTTCGGCCCGCGCCTCCTCGTAACGCTCCGCCTGGAGGAACAGTCGCACGATCCGCAGCCGCTCTTCCGAACTGGCCGGATCGGTCTGGCGGTCGAGGACCAGCCGCAACTGATCGCGGGGGATGGCCCCGGTTGAAAGTCGCATGTCGAGGAGGAGCGGGTTGTCAGTGAGGACGCCCTGGACGCGGGTCCAACGGGGGGTGATCGTGGTGATCCCCTGAACGACGTCGAGCCTGCCGGAGGCCGTCGACAGCGTGAGGATGCGGCGTCCAAACTCGTCGAACGGTGTGGCGGCGAGGATGCCGCCGATCGAAGCGACCCGGCGACCGTTCTCCGGCACGCGCTGGGGGATCTCGATCCGCTCGAGTTGACGCGCGAACGGAAGCTCCTCGGCTTTCACCACCCGGCGACGCGAGACGAACGTCCGCGTCATTTCGTCGTCGCACATCAGCACCGGCGTGCCCGCGGTCCGGCTGCTGGTTGCCTCGGCGATCGGATCGATGGCCACGCCGGCGACGAGGGCAAACCTTCCTTCGAGGATCCGTCCGTCGGCCATCTCCACCCGGTCGGCCAGGGCGTTGGCAAGAAGGGCGACCCAAGCGAGGGCCGAACCGATCGCCAGAAGACCGCTGGTTCCGCGCATCAGGCCAAGCCGTGCCAGGCCACTGGAGCGTTCCCAAGTCCAGCATGGCCATGCCGGCAGGGGAGCGGCTTTGGCACGGCGTCTCATCGAGTGTCCTCCATGACCTTCGGCGCTCCGGATACCTCCGCAAGGGGCGCTGTGGGAGTTTAGCAGGCCGAGGAGAAAGTGCCCTGCCGCTCGATTCGGCGGCCGAAAGCCCCGGGAAGCCCACGATCCTTCCCAGGGGCCACCACGACAACGAGGCCACAAGAACGCCTGCTCCCCCCTGCCCCGGGAACCCGTCTGCTGACCGGGCTGATTCGAGGTGCGCCGGCAGGGCCTGTGAACGGTACACTTCCCGGTGAGCGGGGTGTCCAGCGAGCCGTCCAGCGGAGGAGGTGTCTCCCTCGCCGCCCCACCGCCACCGAGCCTCCGAAGAGGATTTCAACCTGATGCGCGGGCCGATGGGCGACTTCGTGCGGCGGGCGCTCTCGTGGGGCATCGTCTCCTCGCTCCTGCTTCCGATCCTGGCGTTGGTGGTGATTGGGCTGGGGGCGTTGCTGGCGGCGCTCGGCGATAACGTCGGCGCTCGCTTCTGCGGGCGCGTCGCGCTGCTCTCGGCGGTGGTGTGGCTCCTTGCGGTCGTGGCGACGGCGATTCTGGCCGGGATCGCCGGCTTGGCTGCCGACGAGGAGCGTCGGTGTGGCGAGCCCCGCCGGCACCGTCCGGGCAAGGGACCGCGCCGGCATGGTCGACGACGGCTGCGCGGCCGCGCGGAGGGGGATCCCCGGCAGGACGCATGGGGCGACGGAAACGGGGATGGCGTGCGTCCCTCTCGAAGCGATTCGGGATCGGGCTGATTCGTCGCCCTGTGGAGTGCGTGCGATGCCGATCAAAGTGCGCTGCACGGGATGCCGTTCGAAGCTCTACGTGCCGGCTCGCTGGCATGGGACGTCGATCGTCTGTCCCCGCTGCGAGACTCGGGTGATGGTCCCCGCCGAGGCTGCGGGGGGCGTTGGCACGTCCTTCGAGGGGGCCGCGATCGAAGCATCGCTCGAGGCTCTGGTTCCAACCGCGGACGAGCCCTTCGATGCCGCGCCGTTCACCGTCAAAGTCAGCGGCAAGAGCCGACGGAAAGGGAAACGCCCCGCCCGGCCGCCGGCGCTGGTGCGACAGCGGACGGTGACCTTTCCGGCCTGGGCTCCGTATGCTTGGAGCGTGGGATCGCTGCTCCTTGCCGTGGGGGCATTTTTTGCAGGGATCTGGTGGGCTTCGAGGGGGAGTGGATCATGATTGGCACAGGCGTGGTTTCGGCTGCCCATGGCATCAGCCGTCGATGGTTGGCCGTGGTGATCCTGGCAACGCTCGCGACGGCGCTTGTGACCGCCGTGCCCAGGAGCCGAGCGGATGACGCGCTGCCGACGGCTGCCGTCGTGAAGTCGCTGCTCGATGGCGTGCGCGAGGACCTCGATGCGGAACGCCCCGGGGCCGCCCGCGACCGGTTCGTGAAGGCGATCGACGCGCTCTCGACGCTTGTCGGCGCGGAGCCACCGCCGGCAGCGGCCCGTGGATTGCTCGACCGCGCCCGGACGCTGCGCGACGATCTCGAGCTTCAGGGAGTCGAAGTCGATGCCATCGTGCTCCCCACGCTGCCAAGGGCGGCGGCCAAGCCGAAGGGGGAGTCCGCGGCGAAGCCGGGCAAGGGGCCGGTCGGGACTGCGAGGAAGGGGGGCAGCGGCAAGCCCACCGGACCGGGGGTCAAGGGCCCGGCCTCGACCGCCGTGAGCTTCGTCGAGCAGGTCGCCCCGATCCTCGTGCGCCATTGCGGGGGATGTCATGTTGCCGGCAGGCGGGGAGATTTCCAGTTCACCTCCTACGACACGCTCATGAAGACCGGGATGGTGCAGAAGGGGGCCGGGGCGGACAGCCGCCTCGTCGAGGTGATCCGCACCGGCGACATGCCGCGCGGCGGCGGCAAGGTGTCGCCCGACGAGTGCGCTCTGCTGGTCACGTGGATCAACGAGGGAGCGGTGTTCGATGGCGCCGATCCGTTGGTGTCTTTGCAGAATCCGGGGGCCACTGCCGCGGCGTCTGCATCCCCATCCGGGCCTGAGAAACTCGAGCCGGGGGACGTGTCGTTTGCCTTTGAGGTCGCTCCGGTGCTCGTCAAACAGTGCGGTGGCTGCCACGACGCGATGCAGCCCGACGGCAATCTCTCCATGGTGTCGCTTGAGTCCCTGCTCCGTGGGGGCGCCAACGGGGCGCCGATCGTCGCCGGCGAAGGAGCCGCGAGCCTGCTGGTGAGAAAGCTCAAGGGCCGCGACATCGACGGGCAGCCGATGCCGCTCGGGAAGCCCCCGCTCAGCGCGGAGGTGATCGCGACGATCGAGAAGTGGGTCGACCAGGGGGGGAAGCTCGATCTTCTCACCGCCCAGACGCCGCTTGCGACCGTGGCTTCCGCCGGCCGGGCCCGGAGCCTCTCCCATGCCGATCTCCTCGTGGCCCGCTTCGAGGCCACGGACGAGGTGTGGCGGCGGGCGATCGCCGACGAGGAACCGCTGGTCGTCACCCGTGGCGATCTCCGCCTCGTGGGCAACGTCTCCGAAGCCCGGCTCGAGAGCCTCGCTGACCTCGCTGAAAAGGCGATGGAGGAGGTTGCCGAGACCCTCGGCACGACCGGTGGCCCATTGGTGAAGGGAGGGATCGTCCTGATGGTCTTCGACAAGCCCTACGACTACTCCGACTTCTGGGTCAATGTTCTCGGTGACGAACGCCCCAAGGGGCTCACCGGGAAGGCGGGGGTGAACGGCGACGTGGTCTACGGGGCTCTCGTCGCCCCGGCTGTCGATTCAGCCACCGATCGGGCCGATGCGATGGCGGCGATCGCCGAGGAACTCGCCGCCGCGGCATTTCTGGCCCGTGGCACGCCCGACTGGTTCGCGGCCGGGGCCGGCCGCGCGGTGGCCTTGAAGGTGGCGGCGAAGTCGACGCTCGCCAAGGAGTGGCGCAGTCAGGCCGGCGAACGGCTCCATCGCATGCGGCGCCCCGCGGTGGTGGTCGAGGGGATGGGCGGGCCAGCGGATGATGCCACGGTGGGCGGGGCCTTCCTCGCAGCCGCTTCGGGGAGCGGAAGCCGCCTCAAGGCAGTCCTCAGCGAACTCGATGCCGAGGCCCCTTTCGAGGCAGCCTTTGCCAAGGCGTTCCAGGGATCACCCCCGGCGGTCTTCGAGGCGTGGCTGGCTCGGGAGGGGAAGAAGCGGGGCGGAAACGCGGGGCGATGAGTTTTCCACCGCAATGCCGTGGTGTCTGGGATGCGGAGAGCTCGTTGATAAAAACGAGGGGGCCTTGGACCCCGGGGCGGGAGATCCGGGCGACCGACGGAAATCCGTCAGCCTCCGGCATGGCCTGCGGCCGGGACAATTCATCAGCCCCCAACGAGCCTCGGTAAGAGCTCACCGGCATGGTGTGACAGCAGCACGAACATGGCAGAAAACCCATCGCCCCAAGTTTTCGAAGAGGTTTTCGAAGAGGTTTCCGAAAAAGTTTTCGAAAAGTCTTCGACAAGCTTCCGCGGAGGTTTCCGCGGTCGATCCCCTGGAGTGCCCCGGAGCCTGAGCCCGCGGGTGCTTCGATATCATACACGTTGGCGTCAGGCGTCGGCCACGTCACGGCCGACCGCTTCCATCGTTTTCGTGTTGCGTTCGACCGCGATCACGACGGTTTGACGTTCCACACCGTTGGCATTGCTGGCGATGATGGGGAGCACCTGACGCTTGTTGGGGAGGTCGACGCGGACGCGGAAGGTGCCGTCGGGGCCGACTTTGACCGGTTCCCCCTGAAGGGTCACGTAGGCGCCGGGCTGCGTGGCACCGTAGACGATCATCTCGGCATCGACCTCAATCTGGAAATCGCTCGACTCTTCCGGGTCAAACTCCCCGTCGACCGTCGACGATCGCTGCGCCGGAGGGCCAATCGGCCTGCGCAGCTTCTCTTCGAAGAGTTCCTGAAGATCGGTGCTCGAGTGCTCGGTAGAATAGCCGCCACTCATGGCGTAAATCTTCTCGCAGTCGGCGGCGATGTCCCCCCAGTGGGTATCGAGGGTGTCGGCCTGCGAATTGGCCGGGACGGTTACGGCGTTGGAGCGAGCCAGGGCCTGAAACTTCCCGTGGGGCGCCTGATAGCCAATTTCGAGGCGACATCGCATCGGCTCCCGGACATCGACGAACCAGTTCTTCACGCCGCCATGGATCTCGATCGATCGGACGACGCGTTCGGACGGCGAGGCCTGGAGGGCGTTTTCGAGTTGGAGAACGCGGAGCATGGGGCGGGCAGCGTGCCACTCCTGACCGAGGGCGGCCTGGGCGCGGACAATGCTCGCGGAGGTGATCTCCCAGAACGCATGGAGCCAATGGGGCCCGCGCACCATGACGACGATCCGATCACGCATCGACGCAGCCGCACGGCCGTTTTCCGGCCTCGTGGCGAGCAGTTTGGCCTTGGCGATCCGTTCCCGGGCCTCCTGAATCCGCAGCGCTACAGCTTCGTCCCGGGCCGGAGCGGCTTCGGCGGCTGCCGGTCGCGCCGGGGCGACCTTGGGACGCATCGCCGCAGCGGGAACCGGTTGCCGAGCCCGGGCTTTTCGCACCAAGGCCTGGATCAACTGATCCTTGCGCATCGCGTGCCAACCGGCCACACCATGCTGCTTGGCCAGGCGGGCCAGATCACGAACCGGCTTTTGCTTCAGACTCGCGGCTGTCACGGATAATCCCCGGGAAAAGGTCGATGCCCAACCTCTCCACGGTACCGACGACGGCAGGCGGACGCAAACTAACATCCCCCCAAAAGGGGAGTTTTGTGAGGGAATCGGCCACGAGAACGGCCTCCCTCAAGGCCTCGCCGCAGCGGACAGCATGGCCCGACAGAGGCTTGAAGCTCAGTCGCCGCGGAGCTTCAGGCCCCGTTCGGAAAGCTTTTCCCGGACCTCGTTGAGGCTCGTGACGCCAAAATTCTTGCATTCCATGAGATCTTCGGCAGTCCGGCGAATGAGCTCGCCAATGGTGCCGATCCCGAGCTTCGTGGTGCACTTCCTGGCCCGAACCGAGAGTGAAAGATCGGTGATCGGCAGGGAGTGCACTTCGGAATCGTCCGCCGACGGGGCTTCCGGTTCGTAGGCGGGCTCCTCGGTGGCCGACGCCGCAGCCATCTGGCCGAGGGTCAGCCCCTTCGTGGCGAGCATCTCCTTGATCTCGACGAGGCTCGTCTCGCCGAAGTTCTTGCTCTCCAGGATCTCCGCCTCGGTCGTCCGGGCAAGGTCACCGAGCGTTTGGATGCCCATCTTCTGGAGGCAGTTGCGACTTCGCACCGAGAGTTCGAAGTCGCTGACCGGGAGGGCGAGGACATGATCGAGACGATCGCGCTGCTTTTGGTCCTGATCGTCGAGCTGCAAGTTGCCCGATGCGGAGGAATCTTTGAGGAACAGGCGGGCTCGGGGGTGGTCGGGAAAAACTTGGAGGATCCGCTTGTAGCACTGCTGGGCATTGACGAACTCGTCGCGATCCTCGTAGAGGATGCCGAGATTCATGAGGACCCCAACCGACGCCGGATAGCGCTGCACGGCCCGCTCGTAGCAGGCCTTGGCCTCGTCATCATTGCCGACACGGTCGTTGATGACCCCCATCGCGAACAGCGCGGCGGGATGTCCCGGATCGAGGGCGAGAGCCTTCTCAAGGGCCGCCATTGTGTCAGCCAGCGGGAGGCCGAGGTCAGCGGCAATCGTGGCCTTCTCGGCCCAGAAATCAGCGGAGGCTTCGGCGCCAGTGCCGAGCTTTGACAGCGAACTTTCGGCGTCTTTCGAGTCGCCGGCAAGACGCTTGGCCTCGGAGACTCCCACGCCGCAGGCGATGCCGTCGTAGCCCCCCTTGTGGGCTGCAGCAAAGGCCTCAGTGGCCCGACTGAGGAGGTCGGAGGAATGATCCCCGGCCATCGACAGAGCGAGGAGCGAACGAGCCTGGTAGTAGTGGGCCACCGCTCCACCGTCGGCCGACTTGAGCGTCTGGATCGCATCCTTCCAGCGGCCGAGGAGATACTGCCCCACGCCGAGACGAACGCTCGACGCTGGGCTGCGCTCCCCCTGCCCGTCGAGTTCCTTGACCGCCGCGCGGAGATCTCGATGAGTGGCCGGATCGCTGCCGAGCAGTCCGATCACACCAGCGATCTCGGTCGGACCGAAGGAACCGGTGCCGGTAAACAGATCGCGGACGTCGACGGTAGCGGGCATGTCAGCCTTTCAGCGAAAGAAGGGAATAAAGCCAGCGGCGGGAGTCGAACCCGCAACCCCCGCATTACGAATGCGGTGCTCTGCCAATTGAAGCTACGCTGGCCTGTGGTCGTGCTGGGCGACTGCTGCGGACGATCGCCAGAAGCGGATTTTGAACCGCTTCTGAAACGAAGACCACGGCCGGCCGGCCCGAGACCGCCCCGGCGGCCGAATCCGCTGGAAGCGAATCCGGTCGTTCGGAACCCCGAAAATTAGCGCAGGGACCGGGGCACCGTCAAGGGTCGTCCGGGAAAATGGCTTTCCCCCGACTCTTCAGACCGGTGAAAAGAAAAAAGGTGGGGCCTCCGACCCGGCAGGAGCATCCTGCCATGGGAGTGCGGGTCAGGGGCAAGGCGACCGCACGCCCGGAGTAAGCCAGAGGCCCCACCTTACGAGTGGGTTTGCCGAGCGGTGGGAGCCGCCCGACACCGTCCCTGAGGTGCAGATGCCGTGCCAAAGGCCGCGAAGGCCTGCGACGGCTGATGTCGGGCGGCTGGACGTGGGGCAAAACTTTGGCTGGAAGCTCGATTTTCGGCTGTGAAAACCAGCGGCGGGCGGGGCCTCAAGACGTGCTCGTCTGGCTCGGGGGCGGAGGCGGCGGCCAACCACCGCTGCTCCTCGAGCGCTGCATTCCGATACGGTCTGTCGCAGAATGCGGCGCGCAAAACCGTACGAGGGCGTCGATCCGGACGTGTCCCCGGGGGGGCGGATCGAGCGTTCCGTCGCGGAACATCCCCTGCCGCCGGATCGCTCGTGGATGACTTTTTCCGCGGACGGCTATGATGCCCAAGCCGTCGCCTTCCCCGGCTCCTGTCGCGCCGTCATGAAGGCGTTTTTCCCCGCCCGCGACGTTGTCGGAGCCGCCTGTGATCCCCCGTCTCCCCGCTCATGTCGGGCCTCATCGGTGCGGTCCGGGCGAGCCTCTCCTGGTGATCGCGGGGCCATGCGTCATGGAGCGCGAGAGCTTGTGCCTCCAGGTCGCGGAGTCCCTCGCCGCGATCGCCGCAAGCTTGCCGATCCGCTGCGTCTTCAAAGCGTCTTTCGACAAGGCCAACCGCACCAGCGCCGGGGCGTTCCGCGGCCCCGGTCTCGACGAAGGGCTCGCGATCCTCGACAAGGTGCGGGCCGCCACGGGGCTCCCGGTGACCACCGACATGCATCTCCCCGATCAGGGGGCTGCGATCGGTGCAGTCTGTGACCTGATCCAGATTCCGGCGTTCCTCTGCCGTCAGACCGATCTCCTCCTCGCCGCAGCCGCCACGGGGAAGACGGTGAATGTGAAGAAGGGGCAGTTCGTCGCCCCCGGCGACATGAAGCATGCCGTCGCGAAACTGCTCGCAGGCGGTTGCCAAGACATCATGCTCTGCGAGCGGGGCACGTTCTTCGGCTACGGGCGTCTGGTCAACGACTTCACCGGCCTCCCGGTGATGCGAAGCTTCGGCGTGCCGGTGATTTTTGATGCCACCCATTCCGTCCAGCAACCGGCGAGCCTGGGGGACGCCACCGGGGGGGATCGAACGCTCGTCGAGCCGCTCGCCCGGGCAGCCGTCGCCGTGGGGGTGGATGGCCTGTTCCTCGAAACCCACCCCGACCCAGATTCAAGCCCCAGCGACGGCCCGAACATGGTGCCGCTCGATCGGCTTCGGGGGGTGCTCGAGAGGGTGTTGCGAATCCATGAAGCCCGCTTGGCCGGTGAGCGGGAGGTCGGCGCATGACCGCGTTTCTCGGGCTCCGATCGCGATCGTTGCCGGGCCCGTTCAGCCGGGTAGCCGTGGGAACCAGCCTGGTGATCCTTCTCGCCGTCTCTGTGGCCGGCTGCGGCCCCCGTGCCACGCGCGGCCGTCCGACCACCAAGGCCGACCGTCGCGCGGCCACCACTGCCAGCGAGTCCTCTCCTGACCAGGCCAGTGCCGTGGCGGCAGTCCAGCCGATGTCGCGGGAAGTCCGCGACAAACTCCTCGAAGGGGCGATGGACGTCCTCGGGAACTTGGAGACGTACGAGGAGTCGGTCGCCTTTCCGCAGGTGTTCGACCGCCTCAACCAGTGGAGCCATGCCATGGTGGGGGGTGGGAACGCCGATGCCTGGCGTCTCGACCCGCTTCTCGACACCCTCCCCGAGCGGCTCCGGGGGGACGGCGTTACCAAGGGGATCGGTGAACTGGCGTTCGATGCCACGGGCGATGTTGTCGCTCTCCGTGATCAACGCTGGTTGGCCGATGTGGCCGCCACGGCCCGCGGCGACGCGATCGAGGATCTGGCCGTCGCCCGCGCCCTGTTTGACTGGACGATCCGGTCGCTGGCAGCCACGAGTGATCCGCCCATGGTGCCCACCGACGCCAATCCCGGGAGCCGGTGGTTCTCGACCGGAGAGATCCTCCTGGCGGGGCGGGCCAGCGCTCCGCAGCGGGCGTGGGTGTTCCTCGAACTCGTGCGGCACGCCGGACTCGACGGCGTCATGCTCGCGACCGGCGACCGGGCTGCCGGGACGCTCCGCCCCTGGATCCCCGCCGTACTCTGTGGGGACGATGCCTATCTCTTCGATCCCGGGTATGGGATGCCGATTCCCGGCCCGGGGGGCGACGGGGTGGCCACGGCCCGGCAGGCGGCGAGCGATCCAACGATCCTCGCCGCCATGTCCCTCCCCGATCGGCCCTATCCCGTCCAGGCCCCCGACATCGAGCGCCTCACCGTTCTTGTTCCGGCCACGCCCTGGAGCCTGTCGCGGCGGATGCACCTCCTCGATCGACAACTCGCCGGCGCCCGCCGCGCTGATTTGGCCATCGATGCCACGACGGTGGCGACACGGGCCCTCGCCGCCCTGCCGGGCCCTGCCGCCGACCCCCAGAACGCCGATCCGTCGTCGGCCAGTTCGGTCGTCGGGAGGGCGAGCGGGCTGTGGGAGTTTCCCTGGGAGACGCTTGCCCGCCGACGCGCGCTTCGCCCGGCGGTCGATGCCGCGCTCGGGAAGGAGCTGGCGGTCATGGGGGTGGCGCTCCAGCAGACCGACGCCAACCGCGAGGCGCGGTCGTTCCGCCCACTCTACGCCGCTCGGCTGCGCGAGTTTCGCGGCCTCCTCGATGGCCCCGATGGGGCGAAGATGGCCTACCTCGCGGCCCGTCCCGGAAATGCGGTGATTGCGGAGATGCTCCGTGGCCTGCCGCCGCCACAGGCCGAGCAGCTGAAGCGGATGTACGACGAGCTCAAGGGGGATGCGACCTACTGGCTCGGCGTGCTCACGCTCTCCGAGAAGGAATACGAGACGGCCGTCGATTACCTCGACCGGATGACGCTCCAGGCGAACCCCGAGGGGGTCTGGTCCGATGCCGCGAGAGCGAATCTGGCCCGGGCCCGTCTGGCCCTCGGCGAGCGGGATGAGGCCGCCCGGCTGCTCCGTGAGGACGCCTCGCCACAGCGGTTTGGCAGTCGCCTGCTTGCCGATCGACTCGATGCTCCCCCCGCCAGTGAAGCTCCCGCTCAATGAATGGGAACTCTCGCGGGTGAATCGGGAACTCTCGCGGGTACTGGGGGAGGATGCGTTGCGGGCGAGGGCGGGAGCGGCTACAGTGGGAGGCTTCCAACTGACGTCCTCCGCTTCCGAGCCCGGTCCCGTCCGGGTCCCGCCCTGAGTCATGCCATGAAAGACGACATCCACCCCCGTTACATCGAAACCGTGGTCCGCTGCGGCTGCGGCAATACCTTTCAGACCCGGAGCACCATGCCGGAGTTGAAGGTCGACATTTGCAACGTCTGCCATCCGTTCTTCACGGGGAAGCTGAAGTTTGTCGATACGGCCGGCCGGATCGAGAAGTTCAAGACGAAGTTCGCTGGCGCCGGCTATGCGAGCCTCAACAAGGGGAAGAAGGCCGCCCCGGCCCCTGCCGCCGCAGAACCGACGTCCTGAACGGTTGCCGGTTCAGGTTCGTCTCAGCCCGGGGCGTGACGGCCCCGATGGGGCACTGTCTATCCCGCGCGTGAGCGCCATGGCGACGGATCGAGGCTCCATCGGACGATGCGCGACCAGCTCGAAGCGAAGCTCGCCCGGTTCGAGGAACTCGAACGGGAGTTGATCGACCCTGACGTGGTCTCCCAGCCACAACGGCTCGCGGCGGTCGCGCGGGAGCATGGCTCGCTTGCCCGCTTGGCACTGCGGTACCGGGGCTTTGTCGATCTCGAGCGGCAGATTGCCGAGCTCGACGCCTTCAGCCGCGGAGACGATCCGGAGTTCAGAAGCCTCGCCGAGGCGGAGCTTCCCGATCTCCGGGCCCGCCGGGAGCAGGAGTGGGACGATCTCCTCGATCTCTGTTCCGATGATGGCGATGCCGATCGCGGCCGGTGTGTCATGGAACTGCGGGCCGGTACGGGAGGGGACGAAGCCGCCCTCTTTGTTCGCGATCTCTACGAGATGTATCGGCGTCATGCCACCGAGCAGGGGTGGCAGGTCGAGGTCCTCGATGCCAGTCCGACCGAGCTCGGCGGATTCAAGGAGCTCGTCCTCGGCCTCTCCGGAGATGCAATCTACCGACTTCTCCAGTGGGAGAGCGGTGGCCATCGGGTGCAGCGCGTCCCCGACACCGAGACGAAGGGACGGATCCACACCTCGGCGGCGACGGTGGCGGTGCTCCCTGAGCCTGAGGATGTCGAGGTGACGATCGCCCCCGACGAATACCGCAAGGATCTGTTCTGCGCCAGTGGGCCGGGTGGCCAGCACGTCAACAAGACCGCCTCGGCCGTCCGTCTCACCCATCTCGAGAGCGGCCTGGTGGTTCAGTGCCAAGACGAAAAGAGCCAGCACAAGAATTTCGCGAAGGCGCTGCGCGTCCTCAAGGCGCGGCTCTACGAGCTCCGCCGCAGCATCGAACACGAGAAGCGGGCCAGCGAACGGCGGACGCTCGTCGGCTCGGGCGACCGGAGCCAGCGGATCCGGACCTACAATTTCCCGCAAAACCGGCTGACCGATCACCGCATCAACGAGAGCTTCACGCTCGATCAGGTGATGGCTGGCCGACTCGGACTGGTGATTCAGGCGATCGAGGAGCATGCTCGGCAGCAGCGCCGGGCCGACATGGAACGATCCTCGAAGCCG
Source organism: Candidatus Kuenenia stuttgartensis (assembly GCA_945873085.1). Lineage (GTDB taxonomy): Bacteria > Planctomycetota > Planctomycetia > Pirellulales > UBA1268 > QWOP01. Next base: position 22,739 of record CAMCCR010000008.1, read on the forward strand.
TCGACACCCTGAACGAAGCGGAGCATCCTTGATGACCGAGGACGTGTGGACGGTAGGGCGCCTGCTCACCTGGACGACTGACTGGCTCGCCGGCAAGGGGAGCGACTCCCCCCGGCTCGATGCCGAAGTGCTTCTCGCCCATGTCCGCGGCTGTCCGCGGATCGCCCTCTACACGGCCTTCGACGACGTGGTCGATGAGGCCGGGCGGACGCGTTTCCGCGGCCTCGTCAAGCGGCGCGGCGAAGGGGAGCCGGTCGCGTACCTCGTCGGCAGCAGGGAGTTCTTCTCGCTGGCCCTGGCCGTCTCCCCTGCGGTCCTCATCCCCCGCCCGGAGACGGAGGGGCTCGTCGTTCGCGCCATCGATCTGTGCCGGCATCTCGAGTCACCGCGGATCGCCGATGTCGGCACCGGTTCCGGAGCCATCGCGGTGGCGCTGGCCAAGCACCTCCCCAAGGCACACCTCGTCGCCACCGACATCTCCGCCGACGCCCTCGCGGTGGCGCAGGCCAACGTCACCCGTCACGCGTTCGACAGCCGGATCGAGCTGGTCGGCTGCGACCTGCTGGATTCCCCCTCGGCGGCCGGGCCCTTCGACTGCATCGTCAGCAATCCCCCCTACGTCCGCGCCGACGAGTTCGCCGGGCTCCCCCGCGATGTCCGTGACCACGAACCGAAGAGCGCTCTCGTAGCGGGGCCGACGGGTGTCGAGGTCGTTGAACGGCTCGTCGAGGCGGCCGAGAGCCGGCTGGCGACGGGGGGATGGCTGTTGGTGGAGATCGGCCCTACGACGGCTGCAGCGGCCGAGGGGATCATCGCCCGTCGGCCCGGGCTCGTTCCCGGCCCGACGCTCGCCGACATGGCTGGCCTGCCCCGGATCGTCCAGGCCCGCAAGCTTTGAGCCTCTCCTCCGCGGTGGCTCGCCGGAGCGTTGCATCCCCCTCTCCGCGACGGTAGGACATTTGTCCAGCGAAGCGCCCTTTCGCTCGGCGGAAGGTGGGGGATTTCAGTCGGCGGCTCACGGGGAGTCGAGGGAATGCAGGCGTTGCAGGGGTGGTGGAGCGGCATCGGCGGATGGCTGTGGCGTGCCGTCGACGGCGCTCGATCGGCGTTCGGAGGCGGTGGGTGGTGGCGCCGGGATCCCCTCCCCGTCCGTCCGCTCGTGGTCGTGGCCGCCATCCTCCTCTCAGGCATCGGCACGGCCCTCCTCGTGCCCCTGTCGGCCGTCGCCTGCTGGATCGCTGCCCTGACGGCGTTGTGGGCCTGGAGCCGTGCGGCCCGTCGAGGCAGAGGGCTTGCAGCCGCGTGGCTCGCCGTGGCGATCGCGGCCTCCGGGGCGGGATGGACCACGGCCCGGTGGCGATTGTTTCCGGCCGATGACCTCGCCTGGAGCCTTGGCGATCGGCCGCTGCCTGTGGTCGTGGAGGGAACGCTCGTCACGGCGCCGCGCCCCCTTCCTCGATCGACCGATCCTCTCCGCGGAGCGGGGCGCCCGCCGTCGAGCGACTGCCTCCTGGCGGTGACGGCGGTCCGCAACGGGGAGACCTGGCGCCCGTCATCGGGGCGGGTGGTGCTCGTCGTTGATGGCCCGCCACCGCGGATCGCTGCCGGGGAGCGCTACCGGGTGTGGGGACGGGGCGTGCGGCCAGGGCGACCGGGCAATCCCGGCGAGTTCGACCAACGTGCCCGTGCCCGGCAGGAGCGTTCTCTGGCGGTGATCCGGGTCGAGGGGCCGGAGGCGATTGAGCGGCTTTCCCCGCCGGGCTGGCCGACGCTCGCGGCGGTCCTCGAGGCGATTCGCGATCGGGGAGCTTCTGCGCTGCGGCAGCATGTGTCGGCGGAGCGCGGGGCGCTGGCATCCGCCCTCCTCCTCGGCACGCGCGAGGCGCTCCAGCCAGAATTGACCGAGTCGTTCATGGTCACCGGCACCGTCCACATCCTCTCGATCTCGGGCCTCCATGTCGCCCTCCTGGCCGCCGGTCTGTTTGCAATCGCCAGGCTCCTCCGCCTGCCCCGCGGTGCCACGCTCGGCCTCGTGGCGGTGGCGACGGGGCTGTACATGATCCTCGTCGGCGGCGAGACCCCAGTGCTCCGCTCGACGCTCCTGGTGTGGTTGGCCTGCCTCGGGGCCGCCTGCGGTCGCCGCGCCGCCGGCCTCAATGCCTTGGCGGTGGTCGGGATCGTCGTCCTCGCCTGGCACCCGCCGGAGATCCTCCGCATCGGCAGCCAACTCTCCTTTCTCTCCACGGCCGTCCTCATCGGGGCGGCGACGGCGATCGCGGCCGGGCGTCGCGGCGACGACCCGATCGCCAGGCTCATCGATCGCTCACGCTCGCCGGTCCATCGAGCGATCCGGCGGCGGGGCCGCGACGCCGCCGATGCCCTTCTTATCGGTGCCGCCGTTTGGCTGGCGACGGCGCCGTTGGTGGCTACCCACTTCCATGTCTTCAGTCCGGCCGGGCTGGTTCTCAACCCCCTCATCGCACCGTTGGTCGGGTTGGCGATGGTGGGGGGATTCCTCTGCCTCCTCGCCGCCCCGGTCTGCTGGCCCGTCGCGGCTGTCGGCGGGGCGGTGTGCGACGGGGCTCTGGCAGGGATCGAACTGGCGGTCGATGCCACCGCGCAGCTCCCCGGAGCCTTTCATTGGGTGGCAGGGCCCCCGGCCTGGTGGACGACGGGGTGGTATGTCGGAATCGTGGCGATCCTGCTCGCTGTCGCCGCCGCGCGGCTGGTTCGCCCCTCGACATGGGCATGTGCGGCCGGGATGTGGGCTGCAGTCGGCCTTCTCGTCGGCTCGCTCCCGGTCGGGCCGGCTGCGAGCCTCGAGGTGATCGCCGCGTCGATGGGGCATGGATGCGGGCTCGTCGTCCGCGGTCCCGCCGGACGCTGCCTGGTGTACGACGCCGGGAGGCTCGGCGCCGGCGTGGCGGCGGGGCGCGGGCTTTCGGCGTTGCTCTGGAGCGAGGGGATCGGTCGCATCGACACGCTCGTCATCTCCCATGCCGACACCGATCATTTCAACGGAGTTCCCGATATCCTCGAACGCTTCGAGATCGGCCGCATCGTTGTCCCTGAGGCTTTTCTGGCGAGCCCGGCCCCCGCCGTCGCCGAGATCCTGGCGAGGATCGCCGCCGCAGGAATCCCCCTCAGGACCGTCGCGGCCGGAGACGAGATTCCCTTCGATCCGCTCTGTCGCGTCCGCGTGCTCCACCCACGCGCGGCGGATGGGCCGATGCCCCCCTCCCCCGACAACGAGACGAGCCTCGTCGTGGCGGTTGAGTCGGCAGGCCGGAGGGCCCTCCTCACCGGTGACCTCGAAGGGCCCGCACTCGACCGGTTCGTGGCTGGCGATCCCGGCCCCTGCGACCTCCTCGTCGCCCCCCATCATGGCAGCCCGTCGAGCTTGCCCCCGCGTTTGGCGCGGGCGACGGCGCCCGAGTGGGTGATCGTGAGTGGCGCGGCTGGGCCGCGCTTCGAGGAGGTGCGCCGGGCCTATGCAACGGCGGCCGGCGCCGACCGTCCGGCGCGGGTCGTGCGCACCGACGGGGCGGTGAGGATCCGCCTCACGGCCGCAGGCTCCGCGGGGAGCCAATTCCACGAGGGACGGTGGCAATCGATCGCTGCGGCGCCAGCCGTCACGCCGCCGACCGCCACCACAACCTCGACGGCGTCTTCCGGGCCGGCAGCGCCCTGATTGGCGAGATTACCGCGGCGGGATCACCGCGGCACGGCATCCCCGCCCGGATCACGCGAATCCCCAATCGCATTCCAGTGGAGGCTGTCGAGATTCATCATCCCGCCGGCCTGTTGCGGATGGAGGAAGCGGACATAGACATCGTGGCGGCCAGCGACCGGCGTCCAGGTTGCCGACCGCTCGTAGAACTGCTCCCACTGGCCATTGACCTCCACCGGCACCGTCGCCAAGAGCGGCCCGTCGACGGCGTCGAGGCGCAGCTCGACGGCCCCGCCAGCTCCGGCCGACGCCATCTTCAGCGTCGCTCCCCCGACCGCATCGAGGGCGACGTCGCGGAACAGGAGCCAATGGCCGTGATCGACCGCACCGAGAAACTTTCCCCCGCCGGCATTGCCGGAAGCGAGCACCTGGGGACCGTGGATCTCATCGGCGGTCTCGGCCTCGGTGAGCCGCGGCCGGAGAAATACCGTGGCCGTGCCGGCAAGTGCCGGAATCGCGCCGACGCCGCGGTCGAGGTAGGTTGCCTCGAGCCGGTAGCGGCCCCCCTTGCTAACTTCCTCCGGCGTCACCGGAATGCTCCCAACAAAGCCGGTGAATACGCGCGTCAGCGCCGAGGGGGTGAGCGAATAGATCCAGCCCACCATCTCGCGGATCTCGTCGGGAGTGTGATGGGAGTGGGGGATCATCGGAATCTTTCCCCACACGCCCGTAGAGCCCTTGAGAACGCGCTCGACCGAGGCTTCGATCGCCCCCTCCTTGCCACGGTACTTGTTGGCCACCTCCACCAGCGGCGGGCCGACGCGCGCTTGGTCGACGGCATGGCAATTGAAACAGTCGCTCCGCCGCATCTGGTCGAGCCCGGGGGGAACGGCCGCAGCCCCCTCGGCGACATGGCCGGCCTGCACGGCTGCCCGCGGGACATCCTCCGACATCAATTCCTCGAGCCCGTCGGCATCGGCAGCAGCCGTGTCGTTGGTGCCGTCCTCGTGGTCGCGGATCACGAGGCGGAACTCGATCGTCTTTTCGGGGTCGAAGAAATCACCATCGGAAGGGCTTGCAAACCGGACCTCGGGACGGGCGTTGCCGACGACCACCGGCACCGACGCGCTCCGCTCGGCTCCGGAAGGATCGCGGACGACCAATTCCACGGTATAGACACCCGGCTCGGTGAACGAGAGGGTGGGGTGGGCCTCGCGGGACGCGACCTCGAAAGTCGCTGTGGCGGGCCCGCCTTCCCCGAGCGAAGAAGCGGGGGCCGCCTCCCCGTCAGGAGTGCGGATGATCCGCCACTGATGGTCGAGACGATCGCCGTCCTTGTCGGACGTTCCCACGCTCGAGAGCTTGACCGTCAGCGGATGACGGCCGATGTTGTTCTCCGCGGTGGCCACCGCCACCGGCGCCCGGTTGCCGCGGACATAGTCGATCCGCACGAGCCGGGCGTTGGCATTCACTCCCCAGGTGTCGCCGTATTCGAGGAGATAGAGCGCCCCGTCGGTGCCGAACTGGAGGTCGATTGGCCGCGCGAACGGCCGGTCGGGGAGGAACGACTCGATGCCGGCGACCCGCTGCTCGTCGTCAAGTCGGACGACTTTGATCCAGTTCCGCGTCCATTCGTAGATGAACAGGCAGTTGTCGTAGTGGGAGGGGAAACGCGTCGGCGAGTCGACATGGTCGGCCTCGTGGTAGACCGGTCCCGCGCAGGCCGTCCGGCCCCCTTCCCCGAGTTCCGGGAACGCCGCTGAGGCGCCGTAGGGATACCAGAGGAAGGCAGAGCGTGCCGGAGGGAGGACGCTCGAGCCGGTGTTGTTCGGGGAGGCGTTGACCGGTGCGGCCGCATCGAAGAGCGGCCCGACGGCCCCGGTGGCGAAGTCGTAATCGGCGTAGGCGAGGTTGTCTCCGATGAAGTAAGGCCAGCCGAAATTGCCCGGCCCCTTTGCCTGGTTGATCTCGTCATAGCCCCGCGGGCCCCGCGGCCCCTCGCCGCCGGCGTCGGGCCCGACCTCGCCCCAATAGACCGTGCCGGACTGCGAATCGACCGACATCCTCCAGGGATTCCGGCAGCCCATGCAGTAGATCTCCGGCCGCCCCGAGGAGCCGTCGCGAGGGAACAGATTTCCCTCGGGGATCTCCACGCTGCCGTCGGCGCGGGGGCGGATGCGGAGGATCTTGCCGCTCAACGACGCGGTGTTGGCCGACGACTTTTGTGCGTCCCAGGGAGCCTTCTCCGGGCGCTCGTCGATCGGCGCGAAGCCCTGCGAGTCGCCATGGGGATGGGTGTTGTCACCGGTGGCGATGAACAGGCAGCCATCGGGGCCGAAGGCGAGTGATCCGGCGTGGTGGCAGCATTCCTTCCGTTGCTCCTGAAACTCGAGGAGCAGCTTCTCGGAGGCGAGATCGAGGAGGCCGTCTCGGATCGTGAACCGACTGACGTGCTGCCCGTCGAAGTCGGGGGGGGAGTACTGGAGAAAGACATGCCCGTTGTCGGCGAAGTGGGGATCGAGCGCCAGGCCGATGAGGCCGTTCTCCTGAGCGGTCGTGACGGTCAACTCACCGACGAGCCGCGGCTCGCGGGCATTCCTGTCGAGGGCGCGAAGCCGACCGCCGAACTCGATCCAATAGACGGTGCCATCCGGGGCGACCGCCAGTTCCATCGGTTGCGTGAGTCCGGAAACGAGGGTCGTCGCCTCGAAGCGGGCCGGGTCGAGTTCAGGCTCCGCCGCGAAGGCCGCCAGGGGCACAAGCAGTGCCGCGGCCACTGCCAGCCACCTCCTCACGCGCGTTCCCGTCCGCCGGTCACACCCCCGTCGTGCCATGCTCATCGCCTCTCCCTCGCGCTCAGGCTGCCTTGACCGTCTCGGCCGCAGGCTGCCGGGTCTCGTTTTTCATCCGCCATCCGGCCGCCGCGAGAAGGACGAAGTTCGCCACGAGGAACGTGAAGAACTCCGTCTGGCCCCCCTGGCCGAAGCCATACGAATGGAGGCCCGCGCCGAGGAGGAAGTTGACGCCATACCACGACATCCCGATCACCGCCGCGCCGAGGACGGCGCCGGCAGCCAGACCGAAGCTGCCGATCCACCCGGCATAACGGCCGTGGAGGATCATCATGTACGCCAGGAGCGACACCAGCGCCCAGACTTCCTTCGGATCCCATCCCCAGAATCTCCCCCAGGAGACGTCGGCCCACAGGCCGCCGAGGATCGTGCCGGCTGCGAGGAGGATCACCGCCACCTGCATCGACTTGTAGATGTAGCCAGCGAGTTCAACGCAGGCCTCGGGAGGCCGCGATCTTCCCCCGCTTCCCCGCGGATAGCTGCCGAGGAGATAGTGGCCTAGCGACAGGATCCCCAGGCCCCAGGCGAGAGCGCCGGCGGCGTAGCTCGAGACAATCGTGAGGACATGGATCGTGAGCCAGAAGTTGTCGCGGAGGACCGGCTGCAGCGGACTGAACTGCTTGCCTGGAATCGGGAAGAACCAGGCGATGAACGTTCCGGCGAAGGCCACCGCGGCGACGACGAGCCCGAACGACTTCCGTCGGTAGACCTCCGGCACCTCGGCGGCGAACGTCCCGCGCCGCCAGGAAGAGGGCACGCTGAAGAGCGACACGACGGTCGTGAGGATGACGCGGGGGAGATACCACACCGCCGGAGCGAGCATCGACCAGCCGACGAGCCAGACGACGAGGTTGTTGAGGTTGGGGATGCTCCGGTCGACGTCGGTCTGCGGGAAGAGATTGATGATCGTCCGCCCGCCCGCCGCGTACGGCGCCATCGCCAGGATCCAGAGAACCAGCGCCGAGAGGGCGATCCGGGGGAGGAGGAGCAGCCAGTTGATCGCTCCCCATCCGCGGGCTCCGCCATGGAGACGGGCACGCGTCGCATCGAGGGGCGTCGCCTCGCCGGGGATCATCGAGCCGACGGGTGGGGGCACCGCCGTCATCCGCCAGGCATCGCCCATGCCCGTGGCCATGATCGGCCCGAGAAGGAAGCAGAGCCCGAGGAACGTGAGAAAGAACGGGACGTAGATCACCGTCTCGTACATGTTCGTCACCGGCGCCCAGCCGGTGATCGCCACGCGTGAGGCGAAGGCCTGCGCCGTCCACGCCAGCTGAAAGAGGAGGAGGAAGGTGGCGAGCCAGAACAGCGGCACGCGGGCCCGGCCGATCGACACCGCATAGGCAGCCAGAGCGAGGAGCGCCGCCACCCACGACATCCGGAACGGGTCGCCGACGTTGTAGGTCACTTCCCGCTTCGTGCTCCCGAAGGGCGGATAGGCGGTATGACTGAGGAGGTCGGCATCGGGGCGTTCGATCGGCAGGCCCGCGCGGAGGGGTTCGACCGCTTCCCCGAGGCTGCGGAGCCGTGAGGCGAGGTTTTCCGTTGCCGCTGCCACATCGGCCGGTCGCCCCAGGTCGGTGGCCGGTGCCCTGACCGCCGCAGCCACCGTCTCGAACGCCGCCCGGACGCCACGGACCCGGTCGGCCGGGTAGCCCGGGAGAAGATCGGGCTCGGCATCGAGAAGCGTCGGCCAGGCGAGCCAGGCCGGCATGTCGTCCTCCGTGCTCCGCTCGGCCTCAAGGGCGTCGGCGTGGAGTGCGGGCACCACATGAAGGCTGCCACCGTTGTCGTAGAGCGCCTCGCCGAGGGCGGAGAACCGATCGCCGAGGCGACGAACGCCGCGACGGATGTCGGCCGGAGCGTCGCCGGACACGGCGAGGGCATCGATCGCCTGCCGCAGTGTCGTCAGGCGGGGAAGCACCTCTTCGGTCGGGAATCGGGTCGAATTGCCCATCACCTCGGCGAGCCCCTGGAGGGCGCCGTCGACGCTGGTCGCCTCCGCCTGCGGGAGCTTCTCGCGGAGCGGCTTCCAGGTGGTGACCAGTTGCTCGAAGGTCCGCAGGAATCGAGTCCGACCGACGGCATCGTCAGCGGCCCGGAACACGAGTTGACGCCAGGTGACGTAGGCCTGCCAGAGCTGCTCGACCTTGGCATCGACCCCCTCGGCCTGGAACTGCCGACCCTCCTTCATCGCCTCCGTGCGGCGGCCGTCGAGATCGATGAGGCGTTGGCGGAGCGGCTCAGAGTCGGCCACGTCGGAGGGGGCGGCGTACTTCAGCCGCACTCGCCCCTTGGGCGTGTCGGCAAACAGTTCGAGGCCGAGGAGCTTCCGCAATTCCTCATGCTCGGCAGTCAGGAACGGAACATCCTCCCAGGCGGCCGGCCGAACGAGCCAGTCGAGGAGGAGCTCGTCGGCATGCCACTTCGTCAGCGGCTCCCCGGTCACGACGGCAAGCTTCGGCTCTTGGACATGGCAGATCGTCTCGACATGCCGGCGCGCGAAGGTGTCCAGCGGCATGATCCGTCCGTCCTCAAGGACGGGGATCGAGCGCCACGCGCCCAGGGAGGGAGAGAGCCCCGGCGCCGGCGGGGCGGCGCCTGCCGGGATGGCCGCGGCAGCCCCGATGGCAGCCAGCGCCGCTGCGAAGAGCGCGCGGAGGCCTGGGATGGAAGAGATTCGGAGCGTGGTCATCGTGCACCTCGTGGTCGGTTGGCCAGGGCGTTCCCGGGAGCGTTACGCCGATCGCGTCGCTTGCCCGGTCGCGCAGCGGCATGGTCCCCCTCCGGTCCCGGCGGGACCGGTGCGGAAGCGTCGTCGCCGTCCTCGTCCTGCCGCCGGGGGCGGAAGAAGTAGGCCTTCATGTAAAACATCGTGAAGATCCCGGCGACGATCAAACTGCTGCCGAGATACTTCACTCCCCGGCCGGGATCGTAATTGACGGTCAGCACCGAGGCCTCGAGGCGCTCCGGCTTTTCGCGGGTGTTCTTCGTGAACTTCTCGTAGAGGTCGTCACCCGGCATCCAGGGGCCCATGAAGCTCTCCTGAAAGAGCCGGTAGGAGCGACCGCTGGCCGGATCGGAGAAGTCGACCGGGGCATTCATCGTGATCGTCACCGGATCCTTGACGAGCGTCTTGCCAGAGCGCGAGAGAAACTCGACGACACTCGAGAAGTGGGAGGCCTGACTCGTCCCCGGGTCGAGCTTGCGTTCGAAGTTGTCGAGCTTGATGTCGAAGCCGATATCGACGGCGTCCGGAACCATCCGCACCGTGACGCTCCGCCGGGCCGCGGTGACGGTCGCTTCCTCCGTCGGCCCGGGGGCCTCGTTAATCGGTTGAACGGGGATGCCGGCCAGCCAGAACTCCTCCGCCTTGCCGTCGACCGTGAGGCGGATCCGGGCCGCCCGCCGCTTTGCAGAGGGGGGCTTCGCCTTGTCAAACGGCGCGGGAAGCGTGGCAATCTCGAGCTTGTCGGCGGGCAGAAAGCGATCGACGCGCATCTCAAGTTTGGCGCGCGGCATCTCGAAGGCCGGCACGGGGCTGCCGTCGGTGGGAAGCTCGCCGCTGGTCACTTCGGGGGCCTGCCAGCGCCGGAAGAGGAGGCGATGCCCCCCCTTCCCCGCCGGCGCCTGGACAACATCGATCCGGCTGCGGGCCTTCCCCTGCATCCGTTCGGAAGCGTCGGTCGCGCTCCGTTCGATCCACAGGGCGCCCTGGACGCCGGAGCGGGAGCCCTGGATCGAGACCTCCGGGAGGTCGGCGAGAATCACCAGCTCCTCGTCGGCCCCTTCGGCGCCGCGACGAACCTTGAGCCTGGCCGCGGAAAGCTGATCGTTGAAGTCGGTCAGCTCGACGAGGAGGTCGGTGCCACCGAGGGCTGAACGCGGCTGACCGACGAGGTCATCGACGAGGAGGCGGTGGGCCTTTCCGTCGGCAACGAGGACGAGTTGGCCGCGGGTGCCGAAGCCGAGGGCCGGGTCGGGAGTCGCGGTGAGGAAGGCCTCCGCTTCCGCATCCTGGCTCAGCTTCCAAAACACGATCGTCCCCCCGCCGACGGTGCCGCGGTGGCGCATCTGCGCTCCGCGGAGCGGGTCGGGCTGCCAGGCGAGGTCGACCGGCATCCACATCCCGCTGCTGCCGGCCCCCTCGAAGCTGTCGCTGCCGATCCGCAGGCGGACGCTCGGGGCGAGTGCCGCGGTCGAATCGGCATAGAAGTCGAGAACCTCGAGCCGCACGCCGCGCTCGTCGAGGAGAACTCCGGTGTCGCGCGGCGAGACCCTCCAGGGGAAAATCGAACGGCGGACCGGACCCGTGCCCCCGTACTCGTTCCAATTGAACGGCCCCGATCGGAACGGCACCGAATCGAGCGCCGTGGCTTCCCCCCCACCTGCCGGGCGCTGGAGGAGGGCGAAGTGGAGCGAGTCCTCGTAGGCCCGGCCCCCCTTCTCCCCTTCCAGGAGCGGGAGTTGAGCGTCGATGCCTCCCCGCTGGGAGAGGAAGCAGCCGGCGAGGAGGGTGAGGAGGCCGATGTGGGTGATCACGAACCCCGTCTGGTGGCGTTTCCAGGGATACCGGATCGCCGCCGCGCAGAAAATGCTCACCGCCAGGAGGGCATTCAGGAGCGTGAACCACCACGTATTCCAGACGCCGAACTTCACCGCCTCGGTGCCATAGGCACTCTCGACGAAGGTTCCCAGGCCGAGAACGATCGCCAGCAGGGCGATGAGAACCACCGCAAATTTCAGCGACGAAAGAAATTCGTAGACAGTGAGCACCGCCCGCACGAAGGCGGGTTGATCGGGCGTGACAAGCCGGCGTGCAGCCATGGGATGGAACTGAGGAACTCGAGGGGGTGGCAACCGCCCTCGATTATAGTCCCCAGGCTCCTGCTGCGGAGATCGCCAGATTCCGGGGCCCCAGTGGGGCCGGGAAGCGTCAACGCCAGCCGAAAACCTCGGCCAGCGAATTGAGCAGCGGGTTGGAGAGCGACGTGTTTTGTGGGCTGCCGATCGTGCGGACGAGGTCGTAGGCGATGAAGCCGCCGAGGAGGAGGAGGAGTGAGCAGCAGACAAGGCCGACGATCTGCCAGACGCTGAAGGTCATCTCGTCGAGCATCTGGGCCGGGAACGCGAGCGTTTCCGATGAGCCGGCCGATCCGAGCGAACTGTCATCGCCGAAGCTCGAGCTCTGCCCGCCGATCGTTTGGCCGAAGAAGCTCGAGTCGCCTGCCTCCGAATCGGAAGCGATCACGACCGAGGCACTTTCGTCGTCGGTGGTCTCGCCCCCGAGTTCGAAGTCGTCGGCCGACGGGCCGGCCTTGGCGGCCGACGCAGCGCTGCCGAGATCGACGCCGGAATCGACGAGGCTGTTGTCACCGAGCGACACGCCGCTGCCGAGCCCGCCAGAGAGCCCGCCGAGGTTGGGGCCAGAAAGCCCCGGGCCCGACAGGCCTGCGCCGGAGAGGCTGGGCCCGGAGAGCCCTGGCCCCGAAAGACCACCGATCGCGGAATCGGACTTCTGCGAGGCCGACGAGACGCCGCTGATCCCGGAAAGCTCGATCGACAGGGCCCCCGACCCTCCGGCCTTCGAGATCCCGCTCCCGCCGAGCGACGGTGAAGACGCACCGACGATCGACTCGATGGCGAGATCATCACTCTCGAGGTCGTCGCCGAGGACGCTGTCGCCGAGCATGAGGTCGGCACCGGACAGCCCGCCCGGGGAGGAGAGCGAGAGCCCGGAGTTGCTCTTCGAGGCGTTGCTTCCCTTCCCGACGCCGGTGTCGGAGGCCGACGGGCCCTTGGCTTGGGGCGTGGTAAAGATCGACTCGGCGCCGTCGTCGAGGATCAGTTGGTCGTCGTCGTCCGCCGCGGCCCCGGCGCGTTCGTCATCGAGGACGAGCCCCGGGAGGTCGAGCTCGAGTTCGTCGATCCCGGAGGCGGAATCTTCGCCGAGGGTGCGCACGAGCCGCTCAACGTCGTCGGTCTTGAACTTGATCGTGGCGCCGTCGCGCATCGGGAACAGTTTTTTACGATCGACGAGGCGATTGACTTCGTCGACGGAAACGCCGAGGAGCCGGGCTGCTTCCTCGGGCGACATGAACTTGCCGGCCATGGCTGCCTTGACGGGTGCGGGGGACGGGGGATCTCTCCTCCGTCAGTGTCGACGAATCCCGCATCGAAGTCCACGATCCCGTCCGCGCCGGGCGCCTCCGGAATGGCCGGCAGAGCCGGTCACGGTCGAGTTTGCCCAGCCGGGACACCTTCCGCGCCGACCTCGAGCATCTTCTTGAGGGTGGCCGGACGCGGCTCCTGGGCGTTGTACTCCGGCACGAGGAGATCCCAGGCGATGTTCCGCGTGCTCCGCAGGGTGAGGGAGCCTGAGGCACCGTCGACATGGTAGACGGCGGCATTCCGCATCTGCGGATCGATGATGAGGACGAGCTGCCGGCCGTCGTCGAGCGGTGCGGCACTGATCCAGAGCGGCGACGTGCCCGCTTCCCCCACAGGGCCTGTGGCACTCCCCGCCAGACCCGGGCGGACGCCCCGCTGCTGGGCGGAGAGAATCCCCCCTCCGGCCAGCGTGAGGGCAACGCCGACGAGGAGCGGCACGAAGGGAGAGCGAAAAGAGAGCGTGGTGGCCGGTGGAGCGATCGACCCGGCGGTGGCTCGGCTGGGAAGGGACATCGGGGGTAGCTCCATCGATGGCGATCTCGGCGGGGGGCGGGCGGATGCGGCCGCGGGAGAGTAGGCCCTCGGGCGACTCAGAGGCAATGGCTCCCGGGGGCCGACAGCGGGTTCGCCATCTGCCGCAGGTTGCCCGGTCGCATTCGTCCAGCTGCCATTTCCCCCGCCGCGGTCTTTCGATTCAATCGATCAGGCAGACCCTACCGATGGTAAGGGTCGTGTCGGTGGCGCGGAATACAGGCGCAGTCGTTCCGGACAGCCTTGGTCAGCCTGCTTGGGAGGTGCATCGGGTGTCGTACTTGAAGTCTTTCACCACGAGTCTCATCCGCTCGCCGCTCCTCTGGGGCGGAGCGCTCGCCTTCTGCTTCTTCGCCCTCATTCATGGCGGTGTGATCAAGCATGCCGGCACGATCCGCTATCTCGCCGGTCACTGGGTCGAATACGTCGAGACGGTGATGTTCACCGTCGGTCTCTCGGCGCTCGCGCTCAAGTGGCTCGATGTCCGCCGTCAGGCCGCTCACGTCGATGAGCCGCTCCTCGACTCGATCCCGACCGGCGGCCAACAGCCCGACGAGGCGACCGGGCTCCAAGCGAAGCTCCCTGAGACCGAAGACGACGGATACCTCATTCGCCGGCTCCGCGAGGCGCTCGATCTCGTCGTCCGCACCGGCTCGGCCGAGGGCCTCGAGGACCATCTCAAATACCTCTCCGATCTCGATGCCGCGCGGGCTGGGCAGAGCTACGGCCTGGTGCGGTTCGTGATCTGGGCGATCCCGATCATGGGCTTTCTCGGCACCGTCATCGGGATCACTGAGGCGATCGCCAATCTCTCGCCGACGCAGCTGGAGAACATCTCGGGCGTCGTCGCCGGGCTCGGCGTGGCGTTCGACACCACGGCCACGGCCCTGGCACTGTCGATGGTGCTGATGCTGATCCAGTTCTTCGTCGACCGAGCCGAGCA
>CAMCCR010000009.1 GCA_945873085.1 Candidatus Kuenenia stuttgartensis
GAAACTGCTCCCCTCGAGCCTGGCAAACCCACGGATGTGCGGCAGCACCACCTTTTGGAGGATCTCGTTGCGGCCGATCTCGTCGCGCGATTGGTCCCCCTGGAAGATCTTCCCCTCGTCGGTGATCCGCACGAGGAGCTCCGCGGCCAGTTCCCTGTCAACCGCATACTCGACCTGGATGTGCGGCTTGAGCGTGAATCCGTCGCGGGAGGGAAACGAGATGTCGTCGAAGTCGACCTTGTGGCTGCGGATCTCGATCGGCGTGATCTCTTCGACGAAGGGGTTGATGTAGTACGTGCCGGGGGGAAGGTAGCGTTGCTGGACGCCACGGTAGCCATCCTCGGACACGACATAGCTCCCCTGCCGCTTCTCTCCAGGCAGCGTCCCCGGGTCCTTGCCTACCTTGCGGGTGCGAACCCCGACAAACTGGGCCTTCACCTCGACGGCGTCGACCACCTTCAAATCGTAGGCGTGGGGATTGAGCGAATAGGTTCCCGGCGTGAGCGGCTCGGCGACGATGCCGCGCTCGCCGTCATGGGCGAGGAGCTCGCCGGCAGCGATCCGCTCGGGGGGAATGCGCGTGCCGAATTTGCGGGTGAGGATCCCGCACTTGCCGGCAGGAATATCGACCATCTCGTGGATTTCGTGGCCGTAGAGGAGCGGATTGAGAAAATGCCTCCCCGGACCACGGACGTTCTCCAAAACCCCCTTGTACGAGTCGTCGGGGGCGAGGATCGTGTCGGGCTCCAGGTTCCTCCCCCAGCGGTGGATCACCACGAGGAATCGGCCGGTCGGTACCTCGACCCGCTCCACCTCCCACTTCCAGAACAGTTGCGCCACGCCGAGCCCCGCCGCTGCCACCACCAGCCAGATGACTGCCCGTCCAATGGCCATGTCAGACCTCCCCTTCGCGGATTGTCCGTTTCAACCGGGCCAGTTCGTCGTCGAGCTCGTCGTCTGGGGCTGCCGGTGGATCACGGTGTGACGCAGCCTTGCCGATCGCCCCGTCCCCCTCGAGAGCTTTTCGCAGATCGGCTTCGACCCGGCCGATGGCCCGGGCCGAGATCTGCTTCTCCTCCACCATGTTTTCCGCCTGTTTCCAATTACCGACCGCGCTGAACGGGTCGAACTCACTGGCGATGCGGTATTGCTGTTCGACAGTCTTGGCCTCGGCGAGTTGGGCCAGAAGGAGCTCACGCCCCACTTCATACTGCCGGAGCTGGAGCTCTGCGGCGTAGAGGTTGCGGCGGATCTCGTCGATCTGCCGGGCGTGCCGGGTTCGCTGCTCGCTGAAAGCGGCGAGGGCCTGCCGCTCCAGATTGCTCTTGAAGAGCACGCCCTTGGCATTGAGGTCGTCGCCCCGCCCGGCCGCCTCCCGAGCCTCTCCATCGAGTGTGGCGAGATTGGCTTCACTCTGCTCGATATTGCGTTCCAGCGTCGCATCGGCGGCGTGGGCCTTTTCGAGGGTCTGATTGAGTGAGCCGACCATCACGCGGTACTGCTGCACCACCTGCTCGATCACCTCCTCCGGCTCCTGCTTCCGCTGCCAGATCTGCGCCCAGAAGCGACTGGCGATCGCCCGGCAGCGGGCGGGCCCGACCGCCAGTGCGAAAAGCATGATCGGCACGCCGACGAACAGCAGCCCGCGGAGGATGAGGTACTCGAAGAGGCGTGGCATCGCTCGCACTCCCGCGCGGCTGACGCGGACATCAGATTCACCCCCGTCCTGGAGGGGGATGATTCGAGTCTACCTCCGATTTTTCCCGACTGCCGCCATTTGACCGGTGCGGATTCGGCGGGAAGACCACCCCGACCGACAGGGCTCGAAAACCGCCGGCTCGGAGCCCCAAGTGCACCGCTCATTCCTGGCCAAAGACCCCTGTGCGGGGGGTTTGTGGGGGGGCCGGAAAGAGGCTGCCGGGAAAGACGCCCGGGGATCAACCGAATCAGCTGTGGATCGCGTTGCCCGACACGGCCATGGCCGCTTCTTTGAGCGCTTCAGGCAGCGTCGGATGGGCGTGGCAAACGCGGGCGATGTCCTCGGCGGTGGCGCCGAAGGCCATCGAGGCGGCCGCCTCGCCGATGATGTCGCCGGCAGCCGGACCGATGACGTGGATCCCGAGCACCCGATCGGTGGCTGCATCGGCCAACACCTTCACCTTGCCGATCGTGTCGTTGATCGTCCGGGCCCGGCCGTTGGCCCGGAACGGAAACACGCCCTTGCGGTACTTCCGCCCCTCGGCGTTGAGCTGCTCCTCCGTCTTGCCGACGGCGGCAATCTCCGGATGGGTGAACACAACCGCCGGCACGAGGTCGTAATCGACATGCGCATGGCCGGTCTTCATCCCCTCGACACAGGCGACGCCATCCTCCTCCGCCTTGTGGGCGAGCATCGGCCCCGGGATGCAGTCGCCGATCGCCCACACGCCGGCGGCCGACGTGCGGAACAAGCCGTCAACCGCAACATACCCGCGCTTGTCGGGCTGGATGCCGACGGAGTCGAGGCCGATGTCGGTGGTGGCCGGCCGCCGCCCCGTGGCGGCGAGCACGCGGTCGCAGTGGATCGGCTCGAGCCCCTCACACTCCACCACCGCGCCGCCTGACTTGACCGCACGGGCACCTTTCACCTTGGCGCCGAGATGGATGTCGAGCCCCTGCTTGCGGAATTGCACGAGCGCCTCCGAGGCGATGTCGGCATCGATTCCGGCGAGAATCCGATCGGCATACTCAAGCACCGTCACCTTGGCACCGAGGCGGCGCCAGACGCTGCCGAGCTCGAGGCCGATGTAGCCGCCGCCGATGACGACCAGATGCCCAGGGACGGTGTCGTAGGAAAGCGCCTCGGTGCTCGTTCCCACGATGCCACCGTCGACTTCGACGCCGGGGAGAACGATGCTCGAGCTCCCCACCGCGAGGATGATCCGGGCAGACTCGAAGAGCGACTTCGTGCCGTCGGCCCCGGTCACTTCGACGCGCCCCGGCCCGGCGAGCCGGCCGGTGCCGCGGATCCGGGCGATCTTGTTCTTCGCGAGGAGGCCGTCGATCCCCTTGCAGAGTGTGGCGACGACCTCTTCCTTGCGCTTGAGCATTGCAGCGAGGTCGAGGGCCACCGAGCCGACCTGGATCCCGTGGAGGGCGAGCTCACCTCGGGCCTCCTCGTACTTGTGGCTCGACTCGAGGAGGGCCTTGGAAGGGATGCACCCCACCCGCAGGCAGGTCCCGCCGAGGCGATCCTCCTTCTCGACCACCGCGGCGGAGAAACCGAGTTGGGCGGCACGGATGGCTGCCACATAGCCGCCGGGACCGGCGCCGATCACCAGCACGTCATACGCTTGCATCGGCCAGCCCACTCCTCTCACTCGCCCACCATCGGCCAGGGACCTTCCCCGACCATCCGCCACGGCGCCCCATCGTTTGGGCGTGCCGGCCGGTGAATCACCCCGTCGACGACCGTACGGCTCAGACTTCGAGGATCAGACGGGTCGGATCCTCGATGGTGTCCTTGATTTTCTTGAGGAACGTCACCGCCTCGCGACCATCGACGAGGCGATGGTCGTACGTCAGCGCCAGGTACATCATCGGCCGGATCACCACCTGCCCATCGATCGCCACGGGGCGGTCGGTGATCGCGTGGAGGCCGAGGATGCCGCTCTGCGGCGGGTTGATGATCGGCGTGCTCATCATCGATCCATAGACGCCGCCGTTGGAGATCGTGAACGTCCCCCCCTGGAGCTCGTCGAGCTTGAGCTTGTTGTCGGCCGCACGCTTGGCGAAGTCGGCGATGCCGAGCTCGATCTGGGCAAAGGAGAGCGTTTCCGCATTCCGGAGCACGGGCACAACAAGCCCCTTGCCACCGCCGACGGCGATGCCGATGTCGGCATAGTCGCGGTAAACGATGTGCGGGTCACGAAATTCGGCGTTCACCTGGGGAACGGCCCGCAGCGCCTCGACGGCCGCCCGCACGAAGAACGACATGAAGCCGAGCTTGACGCCGTACCGCTGCAGGAAGGCATCCTTGAACTTGTTGCGCAGCGCCATCACGGCACTCATGTCGACTTCGTTGAAGGTCGTGAGGAGCGCCGCCTGCTGCTGGGCCTCGACGAGGCGTTCGGCGATCCGCCGACGGATCGGGCTGATGAGCACCGCCCGCTCCTCCCGGGCCCCAGGGATCCTGGCCGGCACGGAGGCCGCGGCGATCACAGGGGCCGGCTTGGCGATCGCTGCGGGGGCCTTCGCGGCGGCAACGGCCCCGATCGCGTCCTCCTTCGTCACCCGGCCGCCGGGACCTGTGCCCGTGGCCGCCGATGCAGCGACGCCGGCTTCACCGAGCACGCGTGCCGCGGCGGGCATGACCCTCGCGCCGTCGTTGGGCGACATCTGGACCGAGCCGATGTCGACCCGACTGCCGGTCCGTTTCACGTCGACGACAGGCTGGCCGCCGGGGGCCGCCTGAGGAGCCGGGGCCGCAGCGGCCGATCCGGCTGGCTCGAGATACCCGATCACCTCGCCGACGCGGGCCTTCTCGCCGCTCGCCTTGAGGATCTTCGTGACGGTTCCGGCGGCTGGCGCCGGGAGATCGACGGTCGCCTTGTCGCTCTCGATTTCCACGATGGAGTCATCCATCGCGACCCCTTCCCCCTCGCGCTTCTTCCAGGTGCCGATCTGCACCTCGGTGATCGATTCGCCGACTTCGGGAACTTTGAGTTCGATGGGCATGATGGCAGTGCCGGGGAGGGAGTTGATGGTGGACAGGGAAAGACGGGAAGCGGGGCCGCGCCCACTCAGGACTGGAACGCTGCGCTGAGCAGTTCGTTCTGCTCCATGTCGTGGCTCTTCTTCGATCCGGTCGCGGGGCTCGCGGCACTCTGGCGGCAGACCCCGGAGAAGGGGAAGCGATCGAGGAGCTTCTCGCCGAAGTGAATGCGGTAGAAACGCCACGCCCCCATGTTCTCCGGCTCCTCCTGCACCCACACCGCCGGCGTGCCGACGGCATAGGCGCCGATCGCCGCCTCGATGTCGGCCTTGGGGAGAGGATAGAGCTGCTCGACGCGCACGATCGCGACGTCGTGGCGGCCGAGATCCTGACGGCGCTTCTCGAGCTCGTAGGCGATCTTCCCCGCACAGAGCAGAATCCGCCGAACGTCGCGGGCCTGGACCCCGGAGGCATCGGGAATCACACGCTGGAAGGTGCCCGACGTGAGATCCGCAAGCGGCGACACGCACCCCGGATGCCGAAGGAGGCTCTTCGGGGTCATGACCACCAGCGGCTTCCGCCACGTGCGAAGCATCTGGCGGCGGAGGAGGTGGAACATCTGGGCCGGCGTCGTTGGCGTGACAACCTGGATGTTGTCCTTGGCCGCCAACGACAGGAAGCGCTCGAGGCGGGCGCTCGAATGCTCCGGCCCCTGCCCTTCGAAGCCGTGCGGCAGGAGCATCACGAGCCCCGAGAGCCTGTTCCACTTGTCTTCGGCGCTGACGATGAATTGGTCAATGACAACCTGGGCACAGTTGACGAAGTCGCCGAACTGCGCCTCCCACATGACAAGCCCGTCCGGGCAGTCGAGGCTGTAGCCGTACTCGAAGCCGAGCACGCCTGCCTCAGACAGCGGGCTGTTGTAGATTTCGACCGGCGCCTGATCGGAGGCGAGGTGCTCGAGCGAGCAGTAGGTCTCGTCGCTCACGCAGTCGTGGATCACGGCATGGCGGTGGCTGAACGTGCCCCGCTGGCAATCCTGCCCGGAGAGACGCACCCGCATCCCCTGGGTGGCGAGTGATGCCAGGGCCAGGGCCTCGGCGGCCGACCAATCGAGGACCTGCTTCCCATCCGCCATCTGCTGCCGGACTTCGAGAAACTTCTGAATCTTGGGGTGAGGCTCGAAACCGTCGGGGAGACGGATCAACTGCCGGAGCAGATGGATGAGAACATCCGCCTTCACCCCGGTGTCGACGTCGGTCGAATCCCGCTCCCGTCCACCGATGTAGGCGGCCCAGACGCCCGCCAATTCGTTGGAATGGACGTAGTCATCGCTCTTGGCGACGGACAGCTCGGCGTCGAGTTTCGCCCGGTGTTCCTCGGCGATCTGCATCGCCTCCTCGCGAGTCACTTCGCCGAGCTTGAGGAGCTTCTCGAGATAGCTCTCGTGGACGCTCGGCCGCTTCTCGATCACGCGGTAGAGGGCCGGCTGGGTGAACGCCGGCTCGTCGGCCTCGTTGTGACCGCGGCGCCGGAAGCAGTACATGTCGATGACGACATCCCGCTGGAACTCGCGGCGGAAGTCCATCGCCAGATTGACCACCTGTGCGACCGCTTCGGGATCCTCGCCGTTGACGTGGAAGATGGGGATCTGGAGCATCTTCGCCACGTCGGTGGCATAGGTGCAGGAACGGGCCTCGCGGGGGCCGGTGGTGAAGCCGATCTGGTTGTTGACGACGACATGGAGCGCGCCGCCGATGCGGTAGGCGTCGAGTTCGCTGAGGTTGAGCGACTCCTGGATGACGCCCTCGCCGGCAAATGCCGCGTCGCCGTGGATCAGCACCACCATCCCCGTCTGCCGGGCGAAGTCGCTAATCCGGTCCTGGCGGGCCCGCACGCGGCCGATGGCGACGGGATTGACGAACTCCAGATGGCTCGGATTGAAGCAGAGCGTGAGGTGGACATTGCGGCCGTTGGCGGCACGGTGATCGCTCGAATGACCGAGGTGGTACTTCACGTCACCGCGGCCGACGTGGAGCTCCGGATCGAGGTCGGCAAACTCGCGAAAAATCCGCTGGGCGCTCTTCCCCATGACGTTGGCAAGGACGTTCAAGCGGCCACGGTGAGCCATGGCGAGGACGACGTCGCCGATCCCCTGCGTGGCCGCCCGTTCGATCGCCATCTCGAGGAGCGGAACGAGCGATTCGCCCCCCTCGAGCGAGAAGCTCTTCGCCCCGAGGAACCGCTTCTGGATGAACTCCTCGAACACGGCCGCACAGGTCATCTGCCGGTAGATCCGCAGTTGCTGGCGCCGATCGAGTTGGATCCGGTTCTCACACCCCTCCATCCGCACCTGAAGCCATTGCCGAACGCGGAGATCGTCCATGTGCATGAACTGCACGCCGATCGCCCGGCAGTAGGTGTTCCGCAACCGCTGGATGATCTCCCGCAGCGGCATCGACTGCGGGCCTTCGATGGTGTCGGTGGAGAACGCCCGATCCATGTCCTCCTCGGTGAGGTGATAGAAGCGGGGATCGAGTTCCGGAAGGCCCGGGCGCGGCCGACCGAGTGGATCGATCTCGGCCATGAGGTGCCCACGGACCCGGTAGGCGCGAACGAGTTGATCGACGCGGTCCTGAAGGAACGCCACCCGCTCCTCGGCCGCGCTGCCGGATGCCACCGGCAGCGGCAGCGGCATCGCTTCACCGATCGGGGCATCGGGGAGGCGGACCTCCCCTCCGGCCACCGCGACGGCGTGCGCCGTGGCGATGCCGTCAGGCGTCACCAACATTGCTCCGGAGTCGCCGTGATACTGCGTGCCGTGGTACTGGCTGCCGTGGAGCGGCGTTTCTGCCTGACCGTTGGCCCGCGGTGACGAGGTGCTTGCCTGCTTTCCCCCACCGACGGACACCGCGCCGCCGGCCGCGGCATTCCCCACGAGCGCTTCGAAGTAGGCCCGCCACTCAGGATCGACACTCGCCGGATCGGCGGAGTATTGGTCGAACATCTCCTCGAGAAACGCGAGGCTGGCGGTTCCGGCGGCGTCGATGCGATCGGGATGGCTCACGGCTGCGATCCAATGCTTACGGTGGGACGACGGGGCGGCGGCATCCCGCCTCCAGCCCCCGGATGAAGAGGGGATCAGCGGGCAAGGAGAAGACGCCCGGGGCTCTCGAGGTAACCGATCACTTCCCGGAGAAACCGGGCAGCCATGGCACCGTCGACGATCCGGTGGTCGTACGACAACGACAGGGGCATCATCAGTCGCGGCTCGATGCGGTCCCCCTGAACCACCGGCAACTTCCGCGACCGGCCGACCAGCAGAATCGCCACCTCGGGCCAATTGATGATCGGTGTCGAGTAGGTGCCGCCGATGGCTCCGAGGTTGCTGATCGTGAACGTGCCGCCGCGGAGATCCTCGATCGAATACTGGGCGTGCTTGGCCTTCTCAGCGGTCTCCGCGATCGCCTGGGCGATCTGCGGAATCGAGAGTTCGTCGCAGCCCCGGAGGACCGGCACCACCAGCCCGCGGGGCGTGTCGACCGCGAGGCCAATGTTGACGTAATCCTTGTAGAGGATCTCCCCCTTCTCGACATCGATGCTGGAATTCATCGCCGGGTGCTGGCGGAGGGAGAGACTCACCGCCTTGATCACGAACGACAGCGCCGTCAGCTTGACGTTCACCTTGGCGTGATCGTCGGCGCTCGCCTTTCGGAGGCGCTCCATCTCGGTGACATCGGCGTCGTCGAAGTTCGTCAGATGAGGGATCGTCGAGACGCTCCGCACCATGTTGGTGGCGATCGTCCGCCGCATCCGCGACATCTGCTCGCGATGGACCGGCCCCCAGTCATCGCGGTCGGAGGACGGCGTCGAGGCCGAACGCGCCCCTTGGGCGCTTCCCTGACGGACAGCCGCCACGATGTCTTCGCGGAGGATTCGCCCCGCCGGCCCGCTCCCCTTCACGCGACCGAGATCGACGCCCAGTTCGCGAGCGAGCCGTCGCACCGCCGGACCGGCAGGCTCGACGGCAGCCACGGCCGGCGACGGGGCGGCAGGCTCAGGCTCCACGGCTGGCTTCACGGCGGCCGGCTTCACGGCAGCCGGCGGCGGGGCGACCGGCGCGGGCTCGGCCGGCGCGACCTTCGCCACGGCGGGGGGGGCCGCGGCGGGCGCAGGCTTGGCAGGGGCAGCCGCCACGGGCGTCGCGACGGAAGCCGCAGATCCCGCCGCTTCGAGGGTGAGCAGAGTCTGCCCCACCTTGACGGTGTCCCCCTTCTTGACGAGCACGCTGGCGACGCGCCCACCGGGGGGGCAGGGGACCTCGATGACCGCTTTGTCGGTCTCGACCTCGAGGAGCGCCTGGCCAGGCTTCACCACGTCCCCGACGGAGACGAACACACTGACGACATCGCCCGAGGCAATGTTTTCGCCCAGGTCGGGCAGCTTGAAATCGGTGGCCATGGTGGGATCGCGGAGGAAATCGGGCGGGGGGGGAAGGACGATTCGATCCGGCGGGGGCGACGGGCACCACGACGGAGGGGAAAATCAGGCGCTGGCTGCGTCGATCTTGTCGGGATCGACTCCGAGGGCCGTGATCGCGTCGGCAACGACATCGGCGCCGATCGCACCGGCAGCCGCGAGCCTGGAGAGCACACCGACGGCGATGCATTCGGCATCGACCTCGAAGTGCCGACGGAGCCGTGGGCGGGACTCACTCCGCCCGAACCCGTCGGTGCCCATGACGAACAGGCCCCCGGGAATCCAGGGATCGAGTTGCTCAGGGACGGTTCGGACATGATCACTGGCGGCGACGAAGATCCCCTCGGCGGCGCCGAGCGTCTCCTCGAGGTAGCTGCGACGCGGGGTTTCCGTCGGATGGAG
The DNA here is from genome assembly GCA_945873085.1 of Candidatus Kuenenia stuttgartensis. Taxonomy (GTDB): domain Bacteria; phylum Planctomycetota; class Planctomycetia; order Pirellulales; family UBA1268; genus QWOP01. The sequence continues at coordinate 9,575 of CAMCCR010000009.1, forward strand.
CATGTTCCAGTGCCGGCAGGCCAGGGCCTCGCGGCGCAGCTCCTTCCAGCTCGTCACGCTCCACACGGTGCTCGTCACCCCGAAGCGTTCGGCGAGGATTTCTCCAGCGCGAATGACCTCGCGGAGGATCGATCCTGAGCCGAGCAGTTGGACGGGGGGAAGCGATCCGCCCTTCCCCTTCTTCGCCCCCTTCGCCGCGACTGCCTTGGCGGGGATGTCGCGGAGCCGGTAGGCCCCCTTCACGATCCCTTCCTCGCAGCCGGCCGGCATCGGCGGCATCTCGTAGTTTTCGTTGTAGATCGTGAGGTAGTAGATCCAGTCCTCACCCTTGGCGTACATCCGCTCCATCCCGTCGAGCATGATCACGGTCGTCTCGTAGACGAACGCCGGGTCATAGGCCTTCACCGTCGGATAGGCCATCGCGAACAGATGGCTGTGGCCGTCTTGGTGCTGGAGCCCCTCGCCGTTGAGGGAGGTGCGGCCGGCTGTGCCGCCGAGGAGGAAGCCACGGGCCCGGCAATCGCAGGCGGCCCAGATGAGATCGCCGATCCGCTGGAACCCGAACATCGAGTAGTAGATGAACATCGGGATCATCGGCACGCCGTGCGTTGCATACGCCGTCCCGGCGGCGATGAAGCTCGCCATGCTCCCTGCCTCGGTGATCCCCTCTTCGAGGATCTGCCCGTCCTTCGCCTCCCGGTAGTAGAGGAGTTGGTCGGAATCGACCGGCTCGTAGAGCTGCCCGGCGTGGGCGTAGATCCCACACTGCTTGAAGAGCGGATCCATGCCGAAGGTCCGCGACTCGTCGGGGACGATCGGAACGATGTACTTCCCCACCGACTTGTCCTTGAGCAGCGACGCCATCAGCGTCACCGCGCCGGTGGTGGTCGAGACCTCGCGGCCAGCGCTCTTCTCGATGAAGGGGAGGTAGTCGGCGAGCTTCGGAACCTCGAGCCGCGGAGATTCCAGCGGCCGGGTCGGCACATAGCCGCCGAGCGCCTCACGGCGCTCGCGGAGATACTTCATCTCCGGCGAATCCTCCGCCGGCCGGTAGAACGGCGCCTTGGCGACCTCGTCGTCGGAGATCGGGATCCCGAAGCGCGAGCGGAAGGCCCGCAATTCGTCCTCGTTGAGCTTCTTCTGCTGGTGGGTGACGTTGCGTCCCTCCCCCACCTCACCGAGACCGTAGCCCTTGATCGTCTTGGCGAGGATCACCGTCGGCTTGCCGGTGCAGGCCATCGCCGCCGCGTAGGCCGCGTAGACCTTCTCGGGATCGTGCCCGCCACGACGGAGCTTCTTGAGCTTGTCGTCGGAGAGATGAGCCACCATGTCGGCGAGCTTCGGATCGGCGCCGAAGAAGTGCTCGCGGATGTAGCCGCCGGGCATGACGACATATTTCTGATACTGCCCGTCGACCACCTCGTTCATCCGTTTGACGAGGAGGCCTTCGTCGTCCTTGTCGAGGAGCGGATCCCACTCGTCGCCCCAGATCACCTTGATGACGTTCCAGCCGGCACCGCGGAACAGCCCCTCGAGCTCCTGGATGATCTTGCCGTTGCCACGCACCGGACCATCGAGCCGCTGGAGGTTGCAGTTGATGACGAACACGAGGTTGTCGAGCTTCTCGCGGGCCCCCAGCGTGATCGCGCCGAGCGTCTCCGGCTCGTCACTCTCGCCGTCACCGATGAACGACCACACGGTCTGACGGCTGGTGTCCTTGATGCCCCGATCTTGGAGGTACTTGTTGAACCTCGCCTGATAGATCGCCATCAGCGGCCCGAGCCCCATCGACACCGTGGGGAACTCCCAGAAACCCGGCATCAGCCAGGGGTGGGGATAGCTGGAGAGCCCCCCGCCATCGCCCAACTCACGGCGGAAATTCTCCAATTGCTTCTCGGTGATCCGCCCTTCGACGAAGGCGCGGGCGTAGATTCCCGGGGAGGCATGCCCCTGGAAATAGACTTGGTCACCGGAAAAATCGTCACCGCGGCCGCGAATGAAGTGATTCATCGCCACCTCGACAAGCGTCGCCGAGGAGGCGAAGGTCGAGATGTGGCCGCCGATGCTTTTGTCCTCGCGGTTGGCGCGGACCACCATCGCCATCGCGTTCCAGCGGATCATGCTCTTGATCCGCCGCTCGACCTCACGGTCCCCCGGGAAGAGCGGCTGCTTGTCGACCGGGATCGTGTTGATGTACGGAGTCGTCGCCGAGAACGGAATCGAAACCCCGAGGCGGTACGCCTCCTGCTCGATGGCGTGGAGGAGGTAGGCGGCCCGTTCCTCGCCGCGGCTGTTGAGGACGTAGCGGAGGGAGTCGAGCCACTCCCGCGTCTCGGTGGGATCGGCGTCGATGCTGGACGTGCCGTCGACCGGCACCGGTTGCCCAGCCGACATGTCCGTCATCCGTCCGATTGACATCTGGGCATGGGCGCCCGGGGGGAGTTGCGAAGCCTGGGTATCTCGGTCGGTGCCAGACTCGTCGATGTCGGGGCTCGCCATGGGCAACTCCGGGTGGGCTGGGTGAACTTTGCCCATTATTCCGCCCTTGCCGGCAGCCGTAAAGGCCGTTTCGTCAGCCGGCCGCGTGACGAAAGTCGGCTGCGCGAAACGCTTTTCGACGCGGCACCGGGCCCGCGACCGGGGCCCGATTCGGCTCACCGATCAGCGGATACTCCGCGGGCCAGGCGACGATTGCTGGCTTCAGGAGCGGGGGCGGTAGATCTCGGTGGCCGTCCCGAAATGATTCTCGGCCGCAAAAGCGACCGTTTCACCGAGCGTGGGATGGGCGTGGATCGTCTCCGCCAGATCGCGGGCACTGGCGGCCATCTCGATCGCCAGCGCTCCTTCGGCGATCAATTCGCCGGCGCCGGCACCGACGATGCCCACCCCGAGGACGGTGTCGGTCTCCGGGTCGACGAGCAGTTTCGTCATCCCCTCGGTTCTCCCCAAGGCCTGGGCCCGGCCGCTGGCGGCCCAGGGATAGCGGCTGATTTCGACCGTCTTTCCGCTCGCCTTCACTTCCTGCTCGGTGAGCCCTGCCCAGGCGATCTCCGGGTCGGTGAACACCACCGCCGGGATGCACCGCGGCGCGAACAGGGCGGGCTCTCCATGGAGCCCCTCGACGGCAACCTTCCCCTGGTGGCTGGCCCGGTGGGCGAGCATCGGCTCACCGCACACGTCGCCGATGGCGAGGATCTTCGGATCGCTGGTCCGCTGCTGACCGTCTACCTGGACAAACCCCTTCGCATCGATCTTCACCGCAGTATTCTCGAGCCCGAGGCCGTCGGAGTTCGGCCGCCGGCCGACCGCGACGAGGACGCGGGAAAACTCCTTCTCGAAAGGCCCTTCCGGCCCCTCGAACCGCACCAAGATCCCCTTCTTCTTCTCCTCCAGGCCGGCCACCTTCGTCCTCAGATGGATCGCCTCGAAGAGCTTTTCGAGCCGAGCCTGGAGCGGCTTGACGAGATCACGATCGGCGCCGGGAAGAAGCGTGTCGGTGAGCTCGACGACCGAGACTTTCGATCCGAGTTCGGCATACACGGTGCCCATTTCGAGCCCGATGTACCCCCCTCCGATGACGAGCAGCGAGTCGGGGATCTCCTGGAGCTCGAGCGCCGAAGTCGAATCCATCACCCGGGGGGTGGGGAGGTCGAAGGCCGGGATCCGCGCCGGCCGCGACCCGCTCGCCAGAATGCAGTGATCGAAGGTCACCGTCTGGCTCCCGTCGACGCCGGCAACCTCGAGCGTCCCGGAGGCCGTGAACCTCGCGGCCCCCTGAATAATGCGGACGTTGCGTCGCTTGGCGAGCTGACCGAGGCCGCCGGTGAGCGTCGAGATCACCTTGTCTTTGCGGGCCCGGAGGGCATCGAGCTGGATCTTCGGCTTGCCGAGGTCGATGCCCCAAGCCTCCATCTCCCTGGCTTCAGCCAACACCCTGCCGACATGGAGCAGGGCCTTGGAAGGGATGCATCCCCGCAGCAGGCAGGTGCCTCCGAGCCGTTCCTCGCGCTCGACCAGCGCCACCTCCATGCCGAGATCGGCCGCCAGGAATGCCGCGGCATACCCACCCGGCCCACCCCCGAGCACCACCAGCGGAACGTGCGTCGTCATCGGCTCGGACTCCAATACAGCTGACAGAAGGCAAAAGGGGCGGGGAAGGGTCGTTGTTGTAGTTGCGGTAACCGGTTCCTTCAAGAAACACTCCTGAACGCCCGGCCCCCGCGGACCGCCACGCCAAAGCTGGCCCTCTCCTGCCCCATGCCCGCGTGAGCCCCCGATGACGACCGCCCGCCCCCCCGACGCAGCCGCCCGCAGTGGCCAGGGCCCCGCGGCCAGCGGCGGCCCGGCTGCGTTCCTCCGCAGCGCGCTGGCTCTCGATCTCCGCAGCCTCGCACTGTTCCGCGTGCTCCTCGGCTCGATTCTCATCGCCGACGCCCTGTGCCGCGCTCCCGATGCCCCCCTGACGCTCGCTCCCGATGGGATGCTTCCGCCCACTCTCGTCCGCCCGTTTGTCGGGTATCCCTGGTCGTGGTCGATCGGCCTGTGGTGGGATGCGCCCTGGTGGGGCTACGGGCTGCTCGTTGCCGAAGGGCTCTGTGGCCTGCTCCTCGCGGCCGGGCTTAGCCTTCCGCTGACCACGACGGCCGCCTGGGTGGTGGTGGTGAGCCTCGTCCGCCGCACGGCGCCGGTGACGAATGCCGGCGACGTCTTCCTCGCCGCCCTCCTTTTCTGGGGGCAGTTTCTGCCGCTCAAAACCCCCTCGCCCCAGCGGAGCTGGTCGTGCGGGGGGATCGCCGCCTGGGCTCTGACACTCCAGGTGGCGGCGGTTTATCTCTCGGCCGGACTGGCCAAATGCAACGGCGTCTGGTGGTCGGGCGAGGCCATCGGATACGCGTTGTCGGTCCATGACCATGGCACCGTGTTCGGCAATTCCATCGCTGCGTGGGGATGGGGCGGGCGATTGCCGACGTGGGCGACGCTCGTGGTTGAGCTCCTCGGCCCGCCGCTGCTCCTCCTTCCGCGACTCCGCCTTCCCTTGGTCGCGACGTTCGTGCTGTTCCATCTGGCGATCGCGGTGACGATGAATGTTTGCCTGTTTCCCTGGGTGGGGATCGCCGGCTGGGCCGCCCTCCTCCCCGGGAGCTTCTGGGACCAGATCGGCGTGGGGGCGAAGGGCATAACAGCCGACGGGCCTGCCGGCGATGGCCTCGATCGACCGCGACGCCTCCTCTGCGGGGGGGCAATCCTCGTCGCCGTCGTCGCCTTCGCCCACGCCAACGGCCCCTGGCGGCAGGAGCAGATGCCGGCGGGCCCCAGACATGCGGTACAGCTGACGTTCCTGGAGCAGGACTGGCGCGTCTTTGGCGACATCCGCCGGCAGCGGCAGTGGGTCTATGGCCGTGCCGAATTGGCCAACGGGGAAATCGTCGACCTCCTCCGCCAGGGGAGGCCCCTGGAAACCGTTCTCCCCAGCGACGGCTTCAATGGACTCGGCGACCAGCGGCGGCAGAAGCTGTTTTGGGAACTTCCCAAGCCCGAGTACCGCGTCTTTGCTGCCGCGATCGCCACCGCGCTGGCCCGGCAGTGGAACTCCAACCACCCCCCCGAGCGCCAAGTCATCTCCCTGGAAATCCACGGCGCACGGATGATCACGGCTCCCGAGCCGGGCGCGATCCAGGATGTCCTGATGGCGACCTGGCCCCCGCGTTCACCGACGGGCCAGGGCAATCTCGAACGCTTTCTGCGAGACTCCGCCCCCGATCCAGCCGACGCCGATCGGGGCCTCCCCAGACCGGGCGGGTAGGGCGATGACCGGGGGCTGCGCCACTGGATGTGGCGACAGGGACTTCATCCACGGCCTGCTAAACTCGCGTCCGGCGAGAGTGGCGAAATTGGCAGACGCGCTGGACTTAGGATCCAGTGCCGCAAGGCGTGCGGGTTCGAGTCCCGCCTCTCGCATTGAATTGAAAGGGAGCCAGCGGCCTCGCAAGCTGCGGAACTTCAGCGGAGCGGATTCCCCGGCTGGGCGGTCACTCCACGGAGCGGATTGGCCGCAGCTTCGCTCGAGGCCTCAGCCGAAGCGGCTGCCTTGGCACGCCAGCGCCCGACGGCCCGCTCGCTTCCCTCCACCATCCGCTGGGCCGGGGAGCGGAGCTTGGAGCCATCGCGTCGATCGTCAGGGGATCCTTCCACCTCCGTCGTCTCGGCGGGCCCGCTTGTCCGCACGACGCTTCCCGGTGGGGCCTGCTTCGGATCCGCCAGGGAGGAGCGTGACCAGTTCGACCAAGCACTGTCGGCGAGGGCCCCCGCGGGACGGGCCGCCTCGGCCCCCGACGTCTCGAGTGGGACGTCGCGAGGGCCGCTGGCCTTGGATGGCACGTTGGATGGCGTGGCGTTCTGGTCGCCTGAACTTGCTTCAGTGTCCTCCGATTCGGAAGCACTCGGGGCCAATTCGCCGCCTCCAGGGAGGCCGCCCTCGGATCCGGAGGCACCGTCGGCCCCTGCGGCGGGCTCGGCGTCACCTGCGGGCGCGTCGTTCTTGCCTCCGGCGTCGTCCTCGGCATCGGCCATCGCCTCCTCTTCCTCTTCTTCTTCCTCGTCGGGCGCGGCCTCGTCGCGTTGGCTGGGAAGGGCGAGTTCGTCCTCCATGCCGGGCACCTCGGATCGGGGCGGCACGACGGGCGTCGTGGCCGGGTCAAAATGTCCGACCTGTTTCACACCCTGCCCCGGCCAGGACCGCCAGCGGGTCGCGTAGTAGCCGAATTGATCGGGCCGCACCGGGCAGTGCGCAGGGCACCCTCCCTGCTCACAGAGGCCGTTGCAGTGGAGACCGAGACGGTCGCCCACCGGACGGCATTTCCCGCAGCCCTGCCGGCCGCATTGGCGACAATCGGCGCTTGCCAGGGCTCCCCCGGCCAGCACCACGCCGCCGTCCGCACTCACCGTGGCGCTCGTCTGGCGCACCCCAGAAGTGGCGGCACGAGCGACGGCTGGCGAGCGGCCCCGCGCCGCCGTCGTCGCAGCCCCGCTCGCCCCCACCTGTGCCCCACGTTTGGCAGTGGCATTCGATGCCGTGGCTGCGGCCCGTTGGCCCTGCTTTGAAGTTCGGGCGGACGACTCGGCCCGCCGGGGTGTGGGCCCCGGGACGGACTGCTGGGCAAACAGTTCCGGACCTCCACCGGCCCCAAACGTGGCCGCCACCAACAGCAATAGCCCCACGAGGAACGCCCGCGGCCGTGACGGCAGGCAAAAAGAGCGGGAGGATGGGGGGATCATGCTTGGCCTCGCGGTGAATCGACCGTGGTGTTTGCGGGCCCCTCGGCCTTACGACCGACAATCCCGACTCACCAGGAATATTCGTCCCAATCCCTCCCGCTTCTTTGATCAGACTTTTAAGGATTCCAGACGACCGGCTCCTTCCCCCCAATTTGCCGCAACGGATAGGATGTTTCGAAAAGGATCCGCCCACGACGCGGAAAGCGACGCATCATGCAATCGGTCAACCTCAAACTCCTGATCGTCCTCGCCATCCTCGCCGTCGGCGGCATGGGGGGCGTGTATGCGGTCCACGAGTTCCAGGTCTATCGCAACGCCGACAATCTCCTCGCCCTTGCCCGAGAGCGAGCCGAGGAGGGCCGATCGGAGGAGGCCGTGGGCCTCTACGTCCGCTACATGGGGTTGCGTAGCGAAGACAAGGAGGCGCGGGCCGAGTTCGCCAAACTCATGCTCCGGAAGGTGGGGGCGACGAGGGCCTCGAAGGCGAGCTACGCCCAGGCTTATGACGCCCTGGAAACGGCCGTGCGGATGAACCCCGACGACGACGATCTCCGCGAGCAACTCGCCGGATTTCTTTACCGCACCGGAAATTACACCGAATCACGCCAGCATTTCGGTCTCATCCGCGATCATCGCCTGACGAATCCGGTCGCCTCGGAGGCCAACGAAGAGGCCGTCTCGGAGGGGGAGAAAAAAGCAAAGCCTCCCACCCCCGACCACGTCATCAACCTCCGTTATGCCACGTCCTGCGCGGGGATGGGGCGATACGACGAGGCCGCAGAAGTCGCCTCGAAACTGATCGGCTTCGATCTCGGCACGAAGTCGTTCGACACCTCCTGGGAACCGCTGCCCGACTGTTCCGATGCTTACCTCCTCATCGCCGAGATCCTCGCCCGTCGCTACAACGACACGACCACCGCCTCGCGGGTCATGCGTCGGCTGCCGGAAGTCTATCCCACGGACAGCGGCGCCTGGTTGTCGATGGCGTCTTGGAGCGTCTTCCACAACGATCTCGCGGCCGCGGGGATCGAGATCGCGAGAGCCGTCCAACTGGCCCCCGATTCCCCGCAGGTGCTGTTTGCAGAGTTCGAGATCGCGATGCGAACCAACGACTACGCGCGAGCCACGAAGGTGATGCAGGAAGGACTGGCTCCCTACGCCGACGACGCCCGCGTGATCATCGGAAATGCAGACCTCGCCAGGGCGATGGGGGAGCCTCTGGCGTCGCTCGATGTCCTGGTCAAAGGCGTTGAGGTCCTGCCCGACAATACGAGCATTCGCGGTCGCATCGTGGATCTGCTGTTCGATCTCGAGCGCGGCGAGGAGACCGTACCACATGTCGACGTGATACGAGACTTGGAGGGGGACGACAACCCCGTCGTCACGTGGGCCGATGCACGCCTGCTCATGGAGCGCCGGCAATGGATTCCTGCATTGGAGAAGCTGAAGTCGCTCCGACCGAACGTTGCGAGTTCCCCTCAACTCACCCATGCCGTCGACCTCGCCCTGGCGATCTGCCACCAGGCGCTCGGCCAATCAGATGAGCTTCTGGAGGCGAGCCGACGGGTGCTGGCCGACGAACCAAACTCTTATCAAGCCCGGGTCGCGCTCGCTACAGCCCACTCGCAGGCCGGGAGAGACGACGAGGCATTGGCGGCATTCGAATCGCTGGCTGCGACCCAGGCCCCGGAAAACCTCCCTAAGATGCAGTTGCTCTGGGCCCCTCTCCTCGACCTCCGCGTCAAGGACCAACTCCGTCGCCCGGAGCCGAAACGCAATTGGAATAAGGTCGACGAACTGGTCGAGCTTCTCAGCACTTCCCCGCACATCGGAGATGCCCAAGTCGCCTCGATCCGCTCGAACGTTCTGCAGCGCCGCGGGGACGAATCCGGAGCGGTGGAGATTGCATCACGGGCATTCGAAGCCTCGTCGGATGATCCGCAGGTGGCCGCACAGTTCGTGACGCTCCTCCTCGCCAACCAAGACATCGAGCGGGCGAAGCAGACCATCGATCGCCTCAGCACCGCAGTCCGCCGCGATCCACGGATGCTCTCCGCAGAGGCCAGGGTTTCCGCCAGCGAAGGGAGTGAGGCAGGCGAGGCCGGGTTGGCGTCGGTCGAAAAAGTGTGCGCGGAGATCCCCGCCAAGGATGCTGTTCTCGTCCTTCTCACCATCATGGGAGTCCGCGTTCAGCAGCGCAATATTCCAGAGGCTGAACGGATCGCCGCCGTGATCCTCGAGCGGGAACCGTCGGAAATCCGCGCTCATGCATCGCTCCTCCAGATCGCAATCGACGAAAAGGATGTCGACAAGTTGTCCGCATACGCCGAACAGATCGGCGATTTGACCGGACGCTCGTCGGCACCGTCGCGAGTTGCCCAAGCGATGGTGATGATCCTGAAAGTGCAGATCTCGCGGGAAAAGCAACTCGGCGAAGACAAGATGCCCCCGCCAATCTCGGCGGAGGATCGCCAATCGATCGAGCAGGCCCGCAATTTTTTGCTCGAGGCCCAAAACGATCGCCCGGGATGGTTCCAGATTCAGCAGTGCTTCGCGGAGATTGCCGGGATCCGCGGAGACAATGCCGCCTGTATCAGTCACCTCCGGAAGGCGATTGAACTGGGGGCTACGAACCCGGCAGTCCGACGGATGCTCGCCGGGATGCTGCGGCAGGCAGGCCGACTCGACGATGCGCAGGAAGTCATTGGTGCGATGGGCGACGCAGCCGGACTCGGCGCTGCACGCATCAGCGCCGACATCGACGTTCAGGCGGGCCGCTTCGACGAGGCGGTGGCCCGCGCTGAAGAAATCACCCCGGCAGACGAGTCGAACGTCGACCATCTCCTCTGGTTCGCCCGCCTGCTGCAGGCCTGTGAAAAGCAGCCCCGCGCTGTGGAAGTCTTTGAGCGGGCCGCTGAACTCGGCCCCCAAAGGCTCGATTGCTGGATCGATCTTATCCGTCAGCAACTCCTGTTGGGTTCCGCGCAGCAGGCCGATGCTTCTCTGCAACGGGCCACCGCCGTTCTCAGCGGGCCCGACAAAGAAATCGTCGCGGCGGTCTTCCACGAGATGCAGGGTGATGCCGGAAAGGCGGAGGAGGCCTACCGAAACGCGACTCTGGCTGCACCGACCGATCACCGCGTTGCCCGGCGATTCGCCGAGTTCCTCCTCCGCCGTGGCCTTCTGAATCCGGCCAAGGCCGAGCTCCTGCGAATCATCGCCATGCCCGAAGCGGCTGGCACGACGAGCCTCTATTGGGGCCGCCGCAGGCTCGCCCAGGACTACACGAGGAATGCCTCATATCGCGAACTCCAGGAGACTCTCGGCATTCTCCGGAAGAACGTCGATGCCGAAGGAAAATTGACCCCAGAGGACATTCGGATCGAGTTTGCGATTCTCATGGATCGCGAAGAGCCGGAGTGCTGGAGGCAGGCCGTCTCGCTCCTCGATGAACTGAAGCGCCGGGGCGAACTCGACGTCGAACAGCGTGTCCTGCTTGCCTGGCTTCAGGACAAACTCGGCAACTGGCTGGAGTCTCGCGAGACGCTCTTCGACATCGCGGCCGAACCGAACTGCCCACCTGCCGTGATCGCCACGCTCGTCGAGCAACTCATCTCCCACGGAGAACTCTCGTCCGCACGCACCTGGGCAACCCGACTCCGGCAAAATGCCCCCGACGCGCCGATGACGGTCCGGCTCGACGCCAAACTCGCCATCGCTGCCGACGACCGTGAAGCGGCCGCCGAAGCGGCCCGGAAACTCATTCCCCAAGGCCCGACCACGCCGGAGACCGCCGGATCGATCGGGGCCGTGGCCCAACTGGTGGAGGAGCTCGGCTTCCCGAAGGCGGCCGACAAGCTCTACGCGGAATACGCCGAGCTGTCTGCCGACGGGGTCCTGGCACGGGCAGCTTTCCTCGGACGCCAACAGCGCACCGAAGAGGCGATCGAGTTCCTCGAGACCCCGCGGGATCGGCTGTCTGTTCTCGATGTTCTCGGCACGGGGGCCGGAATCCTCGAAGCCAACGGCGAATCCCCATCCGCGATGGCCGACGAGCGTCTCGTGAAAATGTGTGCGAAGGCCCGTCGGACCGATCCGGAATCAATCATGATCGTGATTCTCCAGGGCGCTGTGATGGAGTTGATCGGCAGGTCGGACGAGGCGGTTGTGATCTACCGGGAACTCCTTGCCACCCCCGACCTCGATCCGGTTGTCGCCTCGCGGGCCAAGAACAACCTGGCGGCGATTCTGATTGCCAGGAAGGAGATCGACGAGGCCAAGCAGTTGATCGACGAGGCGGTCGCCGAACTCGGCCCCCACCCGACGCTTCTCGACACCCGGGCCCTTGTTTGGCTCGCGCGAGGCGACACCACGCGTGCGATCGAGGATCTGAAGGAGTCGTTGTTGGCCCCTTCTGCCACGACCCATCTCCATATGGCACTGGCCGCCTACGACGCGCGGATGACCACGGAGTGCCGTGCCGCCCTGATCAACGCCGAAAAGAAAGGGCTTCGAGCCGAACGGCTCAACAAGGCCGACCGGGAACGCCTCGACACCCTTGACAAAGTGCTCGCCGAGCAAGTTGACAGGTAGGCGGTGTGCGGAGGGAACTGAGAACGTTCCTGGACGGCAGTGGCGACTTGGCGTCCCGCCGCTATCGCCCCTGCATGGCCCGGGAGCGGGCCAGCGCGTCCTCGGCCTCGGTGATCTTTCCTGCTCGCATGCAGGCGACACTCAGTGCCGTGTAGCTGAACGGGTCGTTTGGCTCGAGTTCACAGGCGCGACGGGCGTGCCTGACGGCGTCTTCATGCCGCTCGAGGCGGGTGCACCAAGCGGCGAGTGCTGAATAGGCCAACGCGAAATCTGGGTGGTCGGCAACAACCGCTTCGAGTTCGGCCACGGCTTCCGCCAGCCGCCCGGAGTCCTTCGTGGCGTGGGCGGCATCATAGCGTTCGTCGCGAGTCGTCATCCCTCTTCCCTCCTCGGTTCGCCTGAACTGCGTCTCAGGCCCAGTCTTCCACGTCTTCCACGCCGGCGGCGGGACACCCCATCCTAACTCTGGGGAGAAAAAATCATCGCCCGAAGTTTTTCCCGTCGATTTCCGGCCGCCAGCAACCTCGTCGCCGCTTCCCCCGGCTCCGGCCCATGAGGACGATTCCGAGGGCCCCGGCAGCCCATCTGGTGAACCGGGGGACCTGCGGCCAAAGGCGTGATCGGGGGAAGCTGGAAGAGCTGGGAAGCCGCTTTTCCCCGGTTGAAAATGCCATTGAATCCTCGCCCGCAGGAAGACGATAACCCTGCTGATTCATTCGGACTTCACGGAACGCCGCAACCGACGACAGCGGACTGCCGTTCGTTCGAACCCCGACGGGATCGGGTCCACCGCTCGATCGATCCCGGTCTTACGTCCCGAGCTGCTCCCGATCTGGAAGGCACGCCGTGAGCATTCATCCGTTGGCTGCCGTGAGCCCCGAGGCCAGGCTTGGTGCGGGCGTCAAGGTCGGCGCCTTCGCTTCCGTGGAGGCCGGAGTCGAACTTGGAGACCACTGCCTTGTCGCCTCGGGCGCCGTGATCAAGTCAGGCGTCACCGCCGGTTGCCACAACGAGTTCTGCGAGCATTCGGTCATCGGAGGCGCGCCGCAGCACGTGGCCAGGCCGGCCGATGTTGGGCGCGTCATCATCGGTGACCACAACGTCTTCCGCGAGCACGTCACGGTTCATCGCGGGCTCAAGCCAGGCTGCGACACCATTGTCGGGAGCAGCAATTACGTCATGGCAGGGGGCCACTTCGGCCACGACTCCCTGGTCGGCAACAGCTGCATCTTCGCCAACGGCAGCATGCTCGGGGGACATGTCCAAATTGAGGACAAGGCGTTCGTTTCCGGCGCCGTCGCGGTCCATCAATTCTGCCGTGTCGGCCGCTTGGCCATGGTCGGTGGGCATGCGCGGGTCACGCAGGACATTCCCCCGTACATGCTCGTCGATGGTCAGAGTGGATGCATCGTGGGCCTCAACGTCGTCGGGCTGCGACGAAGTGGGCACACGGCCGAAGACATCGCTGATCTCAAGAACGCCTACCGCATCATCTATCGTCGCGGCCTTTCCTGGCAGGAGGTGCTGGAGACGCTGCGGACGGAGTTCCGTGCGGGCCCGGTTCTCCACCTGCGGGATTTCCTCGGCTCTGGCAAGCGGGGATTCACCCAGGAACGTCGTGCCCCCCCCAATGCCACCCTCCGCCTCCGCGTCGCCGACGACGCTCCGGTGGTGGCACCGGCGCTCCGCTCCAAGGCCGGCTGAGTCGCAGTCAATCTCCGACCCGGCGGCGTCGGATGTCCCGGCTGCGGCGCGGATGAGGGCAGAACGAGGGGCTTTTTCTGCGGGGCCCGAGGGGCCCTTTCCGCGGTAAATCGGTGATTCCCGGGAAATCCATTCCCGCCGGGTCGCGTGGCCTGAAAAGATGGGCAAAGATTGACGGAGGCGGAGAGTCTCCGTTGCCCGTCACCGCACGCGCCCACGGCCACCATGTTCCGACGGCAATCCGATCCAACGAACGCCCTGTTCGGCGCTTCGGCCCTCCCGTCGCCCGGGCAATCCAACTGGCCGTGGATCCTCGGCGCCTTCGCGTTGACCGCCCTCGGCGGATGGTGGATCGGCCAATGGCTGGGCGAACGCGAGCCGATCGTCGTGGGGATCCTCCACTCGCGATCCGGTCCGACGGCCGCCCAGGAACGCCCCCTCATCGACGCCGAGGTGATGGCCCTCGAGGACATCAACAGGGCCGGGGGGCTGCTGGGGCGAAAGATCCGCTGGGTGATCGCCGACGGCGGGACCGACGGCAACTCCTTCGCCCGGCAGGCGGAACGGCTCATTCGCGACGACCGGGTCGACGTCATCGTCGGATGCTGGTCGACGGCGAGCAGGCGCGCCGTGGTGCCTGTCGCCGAGGCGAACAACCACCTCCTCGTCTACCCGAACCGCCACGAGGGCTTCGAGGAATCGCCGAACGTCGTCTCGATCGGCCCGCTGCCGAACCAGCAGATCGCTCCGGCCGTGGCGTGGTGCCAAGAAGCGATGTCTGCCCGCCGCTTCTTTCTGATCGGCACCGACGATCCATGGTCGAGATCGGCGGGAGCATTTCTCGGAGACCAACTCGCCGGCATCGGTGCCACGCTCGTCGGGGAGGAATATCTGCCGGCCGGGAGCCTCGACGTGGCGTCGACCATCCAGGCGATCGGCACCTCGAACCCCGACGTCGTGTTCAGCCTCCTCGGCGGCGATGCGACTGCCGCGTTGCTCCGCCAACTCCGTGAGGCCGGGGTCCGCCCCGCTGACCTTCCCGTGATGATGTTCACCGTCAGCGAGGACGAACTTCAAGCCATGCCCCGCGATGACGTCACGCTTAACTACGTCGTCGCGGGCTCTTTCCAACGCAAGGATCTGGCTACCGACCAGGCATTCATCCGCACGTTCACCACGAGCACCGGAAACGAACGGCCCACGTCGGAGCAGGCCATGGCCGCTTACGGGGCCGTTCGCCTCTGGGCGGAGGCGGTCAAGGGGGCCGGCTCCGCCGACGCGTCGACCGTGCGCTCGACGATCAGCCATCAGACGATCCCGAGCCCGGAAGGCGTGATCGCCGTCGATCCCGACAGCCGCCATGCCTGGCGCAATCTCGCTGTGGGCCGGATCCGTTCGGACGGCCAGGTGGACACGCTCTGGTCGACACGGGGACCGACACGCCCGACGCCGTTCCCGGCGACGCGGACCCGCCCCGAGTGGACCAAGTTCCTGGTGACGGTCCAACGCGAGAAGGCCCAGCGACGTGCGGCCCCGTCGCCTGAGCCCAGATCGGGGGCAACACCATGAGTTCCCCGCGCACCCCGCCGGCCCCGCGCACCCCTCCGTCCTTGAGCACCACGAAGCGGTCGATCGTCGGCCGGCTCCTCTTCTGGTTCCTCATCATCGCTTTGGTGCCCTGCGCGATCCTCACCGCGACGACCGCCCGACTGGCCACCCGGACGATGGAGGATTCCGTCCATGCCAGTCTCTCCCGGATCGCGGCCACGAAGGCGGCCGAACTCGAGAACGACGCGGCCGAACGGATCCGTGATGTCACCGCCCTCTGCCGGGCGCCGGACCTCGTCCGGGCCCTCCGTCAGACGGCCGGCGGATCGGACGATGCCACCAGCGGAAGTGGATACCTCGATGCCCTTGCCTCCTCGATGGCCTTCTCCCATGCCGTCCTCGTCGACGCCGACGGACGCATCGTCCACTCCGGGGACGATCTCCTTCCGGAGGGCGCCTCGTTGCTCACCGGAGGGCTGGCAACGTCGGAACTCGCCTCCGGCTTCGCCCGGGCCCGCTCGCTCCTCCAGGCCGATCTCACCGGCTTCCAGACCTACGGATCGTCCCAGCGATCGCTGGCCTTCGCAGTCGGCCCGATCCTCGACGGAGGCCGGGTGGTGGGGGTCCTGGCGTTGGGCTTCGGAACCGAGCGGATCTTCTCCGCGCTCGACGCTTTCACTGGACTCGGCAAGACCGGGGAGATTGTCGTCGGACTCCGATCCGGCGACGACATCCTCGTCACGGCCCCCATCAGACACGTGCCCGACGCCGCGTTCCGGATGCGGATCCCCGCCACCGTCGATCGCGGGACGGCCCTCCCGGCCGCCGCTGCGGGAGAATGTGGTGAGGGAATCATCACCGATTACCGCGGACACCGGGTCGTCGCGGCGTGGTGCCATCTTCCCAGCTACCGCTGGGGGATGACGGTGAAGCAGGATGCCAGAGAGGCCTTCTCGCTCGTCGATTTCCAACGGGCTCTGGTCGTCGGGCTGTCCCTCGCAACCATCGCCGGAGTGACTCTGGCGGCATTCGTCGTCGCGAGAACGATTTCCAATCCGATCCGCACGGCAGTCCACATCGCCAAGCAAGTGGCAGCCGGCGATTTGCGGGGGAATGTCGTCGGCCACTCCGACGATGAGACCGGCGCCCTCCTGACGGCGATCCAGACGATGACCAACGATCTGCGCGGCCTCATCGGCCGGATCCAGAAGTCCTCAGTGGCCTTGATCTCGACGGCCACGGCAATGCAGGCAACGAGTGCCGAGCAGCAGCAGGTGATCGCCGACTACGGCGCCTCGACGAGCCAGGCCGTGGCGGCTGTGAAGCAGATCACCGTCACCAGCCAGGAACTGGTTCGGACGATGACGGAGGTCAACGACATGGCCGCCCACACCGGGGACATGGCAGCCGGTGGCCGGGACAATCTCGCCAGCATGGACGGCACCATGCGTCACCTCGCCGACAGCACGACCTCCTTCAGCGCGAAGCTCGCCGTCATCAGCGAACGGGCTGCTCACATCAACCTCGCCGTGACCACGATCGCGAAGGTGGCCGACCAGACCAATCTGCTGTCGATCAACGCTGCCATCGAAGCAGAGAAGGCCGGGGAATACGGCCTCGGCTTCCTCGTCGTGGCCCGGGAGATCCGTCGGCTCGCCGACCAGACCGCCGTGGCATCGCTCGACATCGAGCGGATGGTCAAGGAAATGCAAAATGCCGTGTCGGCGGGCGTCATGGAGATGGACAAGTTCAGCGATCAGGTGCGGGGCGGCGTCAGCGAGATCGGTGAGATCTCGGCCCGACTCGGCGACATCATCTCCGCCGTGCAGGGAATCTCCGGACGTTTCGGTCAGGTCACCGAGGGGATGAGAGCGCAATCGCAGGGAGCCGAACAGATCCGCGAGGCGATGGTCCGGCTGGCCGAAGGGGCAGCGCGGACGGCGGAATCGCTCAATGATTTCAATGGCGCCACGATCCACCTCCGCGAGGCGGTTGGCGACCTCAAGGAGGAGGTGTCCAGGTTCACGATCTGATCGCCATCCGTCACCCCAGCGCGATCTCCGTCCCCCGCAGCCATGCAACTCCTCACCTTCACCGCCGGCGGACTGACCTACGCCATCGAGGCCACGTGCGTCGTGGAGGTGCTGCCCGCCGTGCCGGCCCGCTCGGTCCCCAGACTGCCCGACTACGTCCTCGGAGTGGTCGGTTACCGGGGAAGGCTGATCCCGGTCATCGACCTGGCCAAGCGGCTCACCGATGAGTTCTCGGCCCGCCGGTTGAGCACGAGGCTGCTGGTGGTCGAGTTTCCCTGGCGGGAAGGGTCGGAGTCCTCGCAACCGTCGCCGAAGGCGCGGTTAGGGATCGTGGCAGAGAACATGGTCTCGACGCTCAGGTCAGACAACGTCGACATGGTGTTTCCGACGATGCACCTGGAAAGTTCCCCGTATTTGGGGAGAATCCTTCGACTGAACGGGCAGACGGTGCACATGCTGATCGTCGAGAATCTCCTCCCGGCAGAACTCGCCTCGGGCTTGTTCGCGGCTGCCCCGGAGCCGCCATTGCCATGACTCAGATCCCTGCCTTGCCTTCGACAGCGGCCGAGGAAGTGCTCCGACGCTGGATCGGCCTCGACCCCCACAGCATCGGCGAGGCGGCCATTCGCCGTGCCGTCCGCCTGAGGATGCTCTCGCTGGGTCTCGACGACATCCAGACCTTTGTCCGTCTCGTGGAGACCGACCGGACGGAGCGTGATCGCCTCGTCGAGGAGGTCGTGGTCGCGGAGAGTTGGTTTTTCCGCGACCAGCAGGTCTATGACCATCTCCGGCGATTCGTCTCGGCAAGAATCGCCGCCCGCCCCGGCGATCCGGTGAGGATTCTCAGCGCCCCCTGCGCGGCGGGCGAGGAGCCCTACTCGATCGCGATGGCGCTGCTCGATTCCGGCTTACGTTCCGAGCAATTCCGCATCGATGCCATCGACATCAGTCGTGTCGCCCTTTCCAAGGCGCAGACCGCACGCTACTCACCGAACGCGTTTCGCAACGCCGACAGTGGTTTCCGCGACCGCTGGTTCAGGATGGACGGTGGCAGCGCCGTGCTCGACGAGGCGGTGTCTCGCTGCATCCGCTTCGCCTGGGCAAACATCCTCGAGGAGTCTTTCGTGTCCGGAGCGCTCGACTCCGGCCGGGCTCCGTACGACGTCGTGTTCTGTCGGAATCTCCTCATCTATCTCACGCCCGATGCCAGGGCTGCCGTGGAGCGGTCGATCGATCGACTGCTGAAGCCGGATGGCATCGTGGTTCTCGGGGCGGCGGAGCCAGCGATCCTCCAGGGCAATTGGGTGGCAGACTCCTCCGGATCGACGTTCACGCTCCGGCGGGGAGGCTCAGGGGAAACCGCCCGCTGGCCCTCCCTGGCCGCTGGCCCCAGCACCACGCCACGGCGCCCCGCGCCCTCCACAGCGTTCCGCGCCCACCAACCGAAGGCCACGGCTCGATTGGCACCGCGTCATCCCGTGCCGATCACGCCGCCGCCCCTCTCGTCGCTCGATGGACAGGGACACACAGCACCACCAGCCCCCATCCCCACTCCCGATGAGGCCTCAACCGGGCCGAGGACTCAGAACGTTTCCCAGACGCTGGCCGAGGTCAATGCCCTCGCCAACGCCCGACGCTTCAAGGAGGCAATCGCCTTGTGCGAATCGGCCCAGAAGGATTTGGGCCCCTCGGCGGAGCTGTACTTCATCGCCGGAATCATGCACCAGACCTCCGGCAGCCTGACCGTAGCCGAGGACTGCTTCCACAAGACGCTCTACCTCGACGGCACCCACGATGAAGCCCTTCTCGCCCTTTCCCTGCTCGCCGAGCAGCGCGGCGACCGCGGCCAGGCCGAGCAGTACCGTCGCTCGGCGTTGCGGGTCGTGGAACGGAAGGGAGATCGATGAACGACGCTTCCTCGGTCCATGCGGCGCATCATCCAACCCCTCCCCCGACAGCCCCGGGTGGTCCGCCCCCACGTTCGCTCGAGCAGATCGACGCCCAGCTCCCTCCAGTCGCCGCGCCGGCCGACCGGGAGGAGTGCTGGCGACGAATCGGCGTCACCGGTGACCGGAGTTGCCGGGAACTGGAGACCTACATCCACTGTCGCAACTGCCCGGTCATGGCCGATGCGGCGCGCGCTTTCTTCGATCGCCTGGCGCCGATCGGCTATCTGGAATCGTGGTCGGGGATCCTCGAGGAGCGCGGTGCCCGCCGCGATCAAGAGGTTGTCAGCGTCCTCGTCTTCCGGCTTGCCGACGAATGGCTTGCCCTGCCGACAACGGCGCTGGTCGAGGTCACCAAGGTACGCCGGTGCCATCGCGTGCCACACCGGACCGGCGGCGTCCTCGAAGGCCTCGTGAACATCCGCGGACAGTTGCAACTGTGCGTCTCCGCACAGCGGCTGCTGGGGATCGAAGAGGCCGCCGCGGAGCCGAGGGCCGCGACGGGCGACCTCATCCGAGTCGATGATCCTGAACTGCGCCGCTTGCTCGTCGTCGAGCGGCAGGGCCGCCACGGCCCCGACCGCTGGGTTTTCCCCGTTGAGCAGGTCGCCGGTGTCATCCGCGTCGGCCAGGCCACGCTCCGCGCGGTTCCCGCCACGGTCAGTCAGTCGGGGGCCCGGTTCTGCCAGGCTCTGTTCGATTGGCAGGGCGTGATCGTGGGAATCCTCGACGAGACTCGGTTTCTCGACGGCCTCAACGACCAGGTCCGTTCGACCTGACCCATCCCCGACTCACCGGACCTGGACAGAAAGGAGCCTAGCCGTGGCGGAAGATCTGAGCGGCTTTTCCATGCTCGAACTGTTTCGGCTCGAGGCCGACACACAGACCGCCGTGTTGTCGGCGGGGATCCTGGCCATCGAACGCCTCGACCAGTCTGCCCAGACCATCGAGGCGATGATGCGCGCCGCACACTCGCTGAAGGGGGCCGCCCGCATCGTCGGGGTCGAGCCCGCCGTCGAGGTGTCCCATGCCCTCGAGGACTGTTTCGTTGCTGCCGGCCGGGGCGAGATCCAAGTCCGTCCCGAGCACGCCGACGTTCTCCTGGCATGCGTCGACTTCCTCGCGTCGATCGGCGGGGCCGACGATGCGCTGCTGCCGGATGGCCCCTGGCCAGGAAGGGCGATGGCCCTCGTCGCAGCCCTGGGAAGGATGCATTCGCTCCCCGAGGAACTCTTCCCGTTGCCCTCGGCACAGGTCGCGGCCCCGGCTCTCCTTCCTGAGATTCCGGACCGTTTCCCCACGCCGGCTCCTCTGCCCCTGTCCCCCACACCAGCCCGCGACGAGGTGCCGCCGGTCGCGATCGCTCCCCCCGACGAACCGCCGATGGCGACGGCTCCCGAGCCCGCGCTCGAATCGACCGACCGTGTCGTGCGGGTTTCGGCGGACAGCCTGACCAGATTGGTGGGCCTTGCCGGCGAGGCTCTCGTGGAGACCCGGCAACTCCGTCCGTTCATCGACGGACTCCTCGGATTGAGGGCCTCCCAGATCGAACTCTGTGACTCCCTGGCGGCCCTCGAGGATCGGACGGCAGCCGATGGCGTTGCCCTGCCGGCGACGGTGGCGATGGCCGTCGAGCGGGCACGATCGCGGGCCGACGCGATGTTGACGACGCTCATGAAGCACGTCGATGACTTCGAGAGTTTTGCCCGACGCAACGAGGACCTTTCGGGCCGGCTCCACCACGAGGTGATCGTCAGCCGGATGCGGCCACTCGCGGACGGAATCCGCGCTTTTCCAAGGCTCGTCCGCGATCTCGCCCGGTCGCTCGACAGACAGGTGCGGTTTGAGGTGCGTGGCGAGCAGACCGGCGTGGATCGCGACATTCTCGACAAGCTCGAAGCCCCACTCTCCCACCTCGTTCGCAACGCCATCGATCATGGCATCGAGCCCCCCGACGAGCGGATCGCCGCCGGCAAGCCCCCGTCCGGCAAAATCGTCCTCGAAGCCCGTCACCGCGCCGGGATGCTGCAGATCCTCATCACCGACGATGGCCGGGGCATCGATGTCGAGCGACTGCGAGCCCGCGCCGTGGAACGCGACCTCGTCCCCCGACACGTTGCCGAACGCCTCACCGAATCGGAGGTGATGGAGTTCATGTTCCTGCCCGGCTTCTCCACTCGGGAACGGGTCACGGAGATCTCCGGACGCGGGGTCGGGCTCGACGTCGTCCAGAGCATGGTGAAGGCGGTCGGTGGCGGTGTCCGGGTCTCCAGCCAAGCCGGCCGCCAGACGGTGTTCACGCTCCAACTGCCGATCACGATGTCGGTTGTCCGCGCCCTGCTCGTCGAGGTGGCCGGCGAGCCCTACGCATTTCCTTTGACGCGGATCGACAACATCCAGTTCGTCGATCATGCCGACGTGCGCACCGTCGAGGGACGGCAATTCTTCCGCCGGGACGACGAATCGATCGGATTGGTGATGGCCGAGCAGATTCTGGGCACCGGAACGGGGGCCAGCCCGCCCGCCCCGATGCCGGTCGTCGTCGTCAGCGACCGGGGGCAACAGTTCGGCATGATCGTCGACGCCTTCCTCGGAGAGCGGGATCTCGAAGTCCGCCCCCTCGATCGCCGGCTCGGGAAGGTCGCCGACATCAGCAGCGCCTCCCTCCTGGAAAACGGCGATCCGGTGCTGATCGTCGACGTCGAGGATCTCGTTCTGTCGATCGACAACATGCTGATGGGGCGGAGGTTCTCACGGGTCGACTTCGAGCATCTCGTCCGTCGGGCCCGTCGGACGAAGCGGGTTTTGGTGGTTGACGATTCCGTCACCGTCCGGGAACTGGAGCGTCAACTGCTCCATTCGCGGGGTTTCGATGTCGACGTTGCCGTGGATGGCATGGACGGCTGGAATGCAATCCGTGGTGGCGACTACGATCTGGTGGTCAGCGACGTCGACATGCCCAGGCTCGACGGGATCGGCTTGGTGTCCCTCATCAAGGGGGACCCCGTCCGCAAGGACCTTCCCGTGGTGATCGTCTCCTACAAGGATCGGGAGAGCGATCGGATCCGTGGACTCGATGCCGGGGCGAACCGCTACCTGACCAAGACCAGTTTTCACGACCAGACTTTCATATCCACGATCATCGACCTGATCGGTGAACCGAACGCGTGAACCGCGGGCGGCCACCTTGGGGGGGGGCAGTGTGCGAATCGGAATCGTCAATGACGTGCGGGCCGCGAGCGAGGCTCTGCGTCGGATTGTCACCGGCCTGACAGACCATGAGATCGCCTGGACGGCCAGCGACGGTGTCGAGGCGGTGGCGGCGGCCAAGCGCGACCGCCCAGACCTGATCCTCATGGATCTGCTCATGCCGCATATGGATGGCGTCCAGGCCACCCGGCAGATCATGCTCTCCTCCCCGTGCGCGATCCTCGTGGTCACCGCGACGGTGAGCGGCAATATTTCCTTGGTCTACGAGGCCATGGGCCACGGTGCGCTCGATGCCGTCGACACGCCTGTGCTCGGTCCGTCGGGCGAGGTTCAGGGGGCCCAGGCGCTCGTCGACAAGATCGCCATGATCGGCAAATTGGTCGGCGCGTCCCCCGATGCCCGTCGTACCAGCCGGGTGGCTGCTCCATCCGGCCCGCCCAAACTGCTCGTCATCGGCGCCTCAACCGGGGGACCGAAGGCGATCTCCGAGATTCTCCAGCCACTCCCCGTCGACTGGAACGTTGCCGTGCTGATCGTGCAGCACGTCGACATGGCCTTCGCGCCGGGGCTGGCAAAATGGCTCGGTGACCGAACCGGACGATCGGTGCGGGTGGTCGAGGATGGCCAAATGCCCCTGGCCGGGGACGTGCTCGTCGCCGGCACCAACGACCATCTCATCTTCAACAAGGATCGGACCCTCGCCTACCGCGAGGAACCGAAACACCTCTTCTTCAGGCCGAGCGTCGATGTCTTCTTCTGGAGCGTGGCCGAATGCTGGCCCCAGGCCGGCACTGCGATCCTCCTCACGGGCATGGGGACCGACGGCGCCAAGGGACTGCTCGCCCTCCGGGCCCGCGGTTGGCACACGATCGCCCAGGATCAGTCGAGCAGCGTGGTGTGGAGCATGCCGAAGGCCGCGATCGAACTCAACGCAGCCTGCGAAGTGCTTCCAGTCGCCAAGATGTCCCAGGCGATCAGCCAACGTTTGGCGAAGTGACGCCGCCGCAGCCGGCCATGGCCATCGCCCGCATCGAAGAGAGCACGATCGCCTCGGCGGTGCCGGGGCGGCGATCGAGCGCGATGACCTGCACCGCGACCGGTAATCCGGCACTGCCGCGATCGGTCTCGATAGCCGCGACCTCGACAGGGTCGTTCGACCGGGGCCGCCCCGACTCCTCGTCGGCCCGCACCGCAGTGACACTCACCGCCCCCGCCGCGAGGTCGAGAAGATTCGCGAGGAGACAGGGGGACGCTGCCAGAAGGAGGCGAGACGCCGAGCCGTGACGGAGTGCCGGGAGCGCGGAGACGGGGCAGACAATGCAGTCGTGGGCCGTCGCCCAACGCGCCACGGTAGCCTCGATCGGGCCCCGTCTCCCGAGGAGGGCCTCTCGCGCGGCCCCGCTCCGGGGGCC
This sequence comes from Candidatus Kuenenia stuttgartensis, assembly GCA_945873085.1. Taxonomy (GTDB): domain Bacteria; phylum Planctomycetota; class Planctomycetia; order Pirellulales; family UBA1268; genus QWOP01. The sequence goes on from CAMCCR010000009.1 coordinate 33,296, forward strand.
GGTTCGACGCAGCGCTCGAGCCTCGAGGGCACGCCCCCCCCAGACGCATGCCCCGGCAACGATGCCCCGTGCCCATCCCGGGATCCCCGCCAGAGCGAGGAGGCGACGGACCGGGTCGATCGGTCGCTCCCCGGCGAACAACCGGCGGATGTCGGCGCCGCCGTCCACCGAAAGGATGCCGAGATGCACCCAGGCGGCCTCGGCGGCCACCTCGGGATCGAGTCGGGTCACGGTGGCCCCGGCGGCAGCGAGACGTTCGACCGCCAAGGCGACGGCCCGGCGGACCGCCGCGGAGGGGGCCAGAGGGCCGGCCTCGTCCCACCACCCCACCCGGAGACGATGGACCGGAGGGGCTCCAACGACCGGTGTTCCACACAGCCCACGGAATCCTGCCTCGGCATCGTCGACCGTCCGCGCGAGGAAACCGGCCCGCGATCGCTGGCCGACGAGCCGTGGCATCGTCTCGAAGGCCCCGCCTCCGCCGAGCGTTTCCGCGCGCGGCAGCAGGCCGACGATCCCGCAGGCGTGTGCCGGTTGGCGGATGCTGCCGGCCAGGTCAGTCCCGATGGCCAGCGGCACACACCCGGCGGCGACCAGCGCCGCATCCCCGCCACTGCTCCCTCCCGGGCCCCGTTGGGCATCGGTCGGGTGAACCGTCCTTCCCCACACGGGATTGTCGGTCTCGTGGAGGTAGAGCGCTTGGGGCACGTTCCCCTTCCCGATGACGATCGCTCCGGCGGCCTGCAATCGAGTCACGATTCCCGCGTCATCCCGGTCGAGCGCCGACGCCCGGCCACGAATCCCGAGGGTTGTGACCAGCCCCCTGACGGCGAAGCACTCCTTGACGCTCACCGGCACGCCGGCCAAAGGCCCGGGTGGCGAGTTGGCGAGCCGGGAAGCATCCGCGATCGCCTCGGCGCCGCGGGACTGCACGAGAGCATTGAGACCGGCGTGGGCGTGGCGGCAACGATCGACCGCCTCCGTGACCACGTCCACCGGATCGACGGTTCCACGGGCCACCCCGGCGACGATTCCTGCCACGGTCTCCCGATGATTCGGCTCGCCCATCCGATCAAGCTCCGCGGGGATGAACGCGCCGTCGATCAAAACGAGCTGGGATCGACCGCATCGTCTGCAGCTTTTCCAACCGCCGGCAGCGTCCCGATATCGACGGCCCAGATCGTGCCGGATTCCCCGAGAACACCGACCACGATGACCGCATCGCCAGGCTGGGCCATGGGGGCACTGCGGGCTAGGAACGACAGCCCATGGGGGGCCTCTCCTCCGACGGCGAGCCGACCACCCCACCAGGGACCGACGGGGCGGACCGCTTCGAGCGTCGCGACGAGGATCGCCCCATCCGAGGGGCGTTTCTCGCTGGCGAGCCACATGCTGCCGAGAAGCTCCAGATCGTCGTGCCGCTCGATGGCCAACCTCGAGCGCAGCTCGGCAAACCGATCGATGACCTCGGAAGACGATCGGCCCGACTCGATCGCCGCCCGTTCCGCCTTGGCCAATTCGAGCGCCACGAGGCTCAAGCTCCGATACCACCCGACCAGCGACTGCTCGCGGGCAG
>CAMCCR010000010.1 GCA_945873085.1 Candidatus Kuenenia stuttgartensis
ATCCCTACCTGGGGCTCGACCAGCCGGGCTGGTGGTCGGTGGCGAAGCGAACGGTGTGGGGCCCGGCGCCGGTCACAACCGGCTGACGCGCGGAGGCGGAATCTTCAGCGCGTGAGACTGCGCCGCCGCGCGGCCCACCATTCCCAGGCCAGCGGCAACACCGAGACGAGGACAATCCCGATCACGACCAACTCGAAGTGCTTCTTGACCGCCTCGATGTTGCCGAAGAAGTAGCCGGCAACCGTGCAGAGCCCGACCCAGAGAAGGCCGCCGACGACGTTGAACCAGAGGAAAGTCGGGTAGTGCATCTTCCCGACCCCGGCAACGAACGGGGCGAACGTCCGCACGATCGGCACAAAGCGTGCCAGGACGATCGTCTTCCCGCCATGGCGGTCGTAGAAGGCCTGCGTCTTCTCCAGATGCTCGTGCTTGAGAAACCAGGTGTTGAGCGAGAAGGCCCGGGGACCGATCCACCGGCCGAGGAAATAATTGATCGTGTCGCCGAGGATCGCGGCAATCGAGAGGAGGACCAGGAGCGGCACGAGCCCGAGGTCGTCGGGATAGAGCGCGGCCATGGCACCGGCGGCGAAGAGGAGCGAGTCGCCCGGGAGGAAGGGCATGACGACAAGCCCCGTCTCGCAGAGGATGATCGCGAACAGGAGGACGTAGGTCCACGGGCCCCAGGCTTCGAGGAGGGCGTGGAGGTGGTCGTCGACGTGGAGGAAGACGTCGAGGATCGACTTGATCGCGTCCATTCGCTGTTCTCAAGCTACGGGTATGACCGTCCGTCAGCCGGGGCCAGGCTTCTTCTTCTTCCAGGTCTTCTTCTTGGGGAAGGGCTTCTTCCCCCACGGCGCACGCGGCGGGCCATCCCCACCTCCCGCCACCGGGCCGAACTTTCGCGACGGCTTTCCCGGCGGGCGGGGGCCATCGTCGCCACCGGCGTATCCGCCGGCAGGCGGGCCGCCCTCACCGCCGCGCGGCGGATAGGGTCCGCCAGGGCCCGGCTTCTTGCCGTAGGGCTTCGCAAACGGCCGCTTGCCACCGGGGCCGTTGCCAAAAGGCCGCCCCGGCGGGGGGCGGTGCGACGGGGCGTCGAGCGACTCCTCGCGGTCGTCAGCCGGAGGCGGCACCGGCGCGTAGCAGGCGACGATCGCGGCGGCAATTGCCTCGGGGGCGTGCCCTTCCTTGACGAGTTGATCGACAACAGGCGACGACGGCGGCCCGCCCACCGCAGCCAGCGCCTCGCGGACCCGATCGATGACCACGGCCGTCCGCTTGGCAGCGACGTCCCGGACCGATGGCACCGGCTCGCGGCGGATGCGGATCCCGAGGGCCCGCTCGATCTGCCCGAGCCGGAATCCGGCACCTCCGGAGACGAGCGTCACGGCCATGCCGTTGCGCCCGGCGCGGCCCGTCCGCCCGATGCGATGGAGATAATCCTCGGCATCGATGGGGAGGTCGTAGTTGACGACGAGGGCGAGGTCGTGGACGTCGATCCCGCGGGCGGCGACGTCGGTGGCCACGAGCCAGCGGAAGGCCCCGCGCTTGAAGCCGTCCATGACCCGCGTCCGCTGCGGCTGGGCCATGCCACCGTGGAGCCGCTCGGCGGCACAGCCGCGGTCGAGCAGCCAGTCGGCGAGTTCGTCGACCATCCGCTGCGTGTTGCAAAACACGAGGCCGCTGCGCGGATCGTGGAAATCGATGAGGCGGCCGAGCGCGGCCGACTTGGCGTGATGGCGGACCTCGTGGAACACCTGATCGACCGCCGGCGGGCCAGCGTCACGGGCCCGGTCGACGCGGATCTCGCGGGGGGAGCGGGCATGATGCTCGACGAGGCCACGGATCGCCGGCGGGAAGGTGGCGGAGAAGAACACCGTCTGGCGGTCGGGCGACGCGGCGGCGAGGAGCTTCTCGAGATCCTCGCTGAAGCCCATGTCGAGCATCCGATCGGCCTCGTCGAGGACGAGGACCTTGACTCCGGAGAGATCGAGGCTGCCGCGACCGAGGAGATCGACGAGCCTCCCTGGCGTGCCGACGACGACCTGCGCCCCCCGTCCCAGATCGGCGAACTGTCGATCGTAGGAGGCCCCACCGTAGACCGTCACGGTGCGGATCCCCTTCTTGAAGGAGGCGAGTTTCTCCGCCTCCGCTGCGACCTGAGTCGCCAGCTCGCGCGTGGGGACGAGGATCAGCACCTGCGTCTTCTTCGAGGCAGGATCGACCCGCTCGATCGCCGGGATGCAGAACGCCGCCGTCTTCCCGGAGCCGGTCTGCGACTGACCGACAATGTCAGAGCCGCTGAGGAGCGCGGGGATGGCGCGGGCCTGGATCTGGGAAGGGACGAGCCAGCCGAGCTTCTCGACCGCGCGGACAAGTTCTGGAGAGATGCCGAGCGACGCGAACGTCACGGCCGAAGCGCCGTCCGCGGCATCCGCGGCGACGGGGGGATCGATGGTCAAGAGGCGGGCCGTTCGTTGATGGGCAAAGCCGTGGTCGGCGGGCGGGGCCGTGGTCGGTGTGATTGCAGGCGGGACAGAGAGTGTAACAGCGATCGCCCCGCTTCGCTCAGCCGGCTGCGTGAAGGATCATCAGGCCAATTCCCAGAAACGCACTCACCCCGAGCGCTGACACGACCGCCCCCGGAAAGGAACGCCGCCAGGGATGGGCCATGGCCATCATCAGGGGGACGACGCGAAGAAGAAGATGATCCCCCGTCCAGCCGACCGGCTTGACCAGCCCAAGGATGAATCCGGCGAGGGTTTGGGGGCTTGCGCCCGTGAGCCCAGCGAGGGCTGCAAAGCCAAGGATCGCCATCGCGACGACTCCCGCCGCCCCCCACGCCTGCCCCACGAGCCGATCGACCCCCAGGCCGACTCCCGCCAGGAGCGGCACCGCCAGCGCCAAGCCCGCGATCTCGGCGGGGCGATTCCAGAGCCCAGCGAGGATCCAGGCCCAGGCCGCGAGGGCCACTCCCAGCATCGCCACATCGGGGAGGCCCCAGGGCCTGCCGACGGACGGGGAGAAGCGTTCTGGATCGGGCGGCGGATCGACCGTCGGCACGCTCGGGGCCCCGCGGGGAGGGTGGTGAAAGCCCGGAGCTTACCAGCCGGTAGGCTCGCGGGGCTGCCCGTTTGCGTGGCAGCGATGGCCCTTCGGTGGGCAGTTTGGAAACGGGCCTTCAAGCCTGCCAGAGAGTATTCTGCGAGAATCTTCCGCTGCTCCGGTCGGGCAACATTCCGCCGCCCCTGGCGCGGGGTTTGCAGGAATGTCGATTCGGGGTGTAGGCGTCGCTCCGGCCGGCGGTGGCGTCGGCCGCCTTGGTGCGCTCCCCCACAGGCCTGTCCGTCCCTCTCAGCTCCCTTTCCCTTCCCGGAATCAGCCCGTGCCTGACGATGCCCTCCTCCTCCGCGATGTGCGGCTGCTCGACTCCCTTCTCGGACAGGTGATCGTTGACCAGGCGGGGGAGGATGTCGCCCGGCTCGTGGAGTGGATCCGGACGCTCGCTCACGACCGCCGGGCCGGCAAGCAGGGGGCCGAGGCGGCGCTGGCCGAATGCATCGAGGGGCTCGACGTCGTCAAGGCCCGACTCGTGGCCGAGGCGTTCTCGATCTATTTCGATCTCGCCAACATCGCCGAGGATCGGCAGCGTGTCCGCGTGCTCCGCGAGCGGGAGCGCGACCGCCATCCGGAAGCGCCGGCCGAATCCCCGGCCGCGGCGATCGGCGAACTGAAGTCGCTCGGTTTCCGCGCTGCCGATGTCGCCGCCGCGCTCGAGCGGCTCTCGGTGGAGCTCGTCTTCACTGCCCACCCCAGCGAGGCGAAGCGACGCTCGATCCGCTCGAAGCTGCGGCGGATGCGCCACGGCCTCCAGGAGCTCGACCGGGCCGATCTCCTCCCCCGCGAGCGGTCGCGGATCGAGGCCGATGTCCGCGGGGAGCTGGCGGTGCTCTGGCAGACCGCCTTCCTCAGCCCGACGCGGCCAAGCGTCCTCGACGAAGTCGAGCGCGGGCTGTCGCTCATGCCGCGGCTGTGGGAGGCGGTGCCCGGGGTCTACGAATCGCTCCGCCGCGGCCTCGCCGAGTGGTATCCAGGGGAGCTCGACAATGTGCCGGCCTTCCTCTCCTTCGGGTCGTGGATGGGAGGCGACCGTGACGGCAATCCCTTCGTAACCGCCGACGTCACCAGCCAGACCCTCCACAGGCTCCGCGAAGAGGCGATCGACCGCCACCTCGAACAGTGCGCCCGGCTCCACGATCTCCTCACGGTGTCGGATGAGCTGACTGCCGGCTCCCGCTCGCTCGCGGCCAAGCTCGACTCGCTGGCTGCCGCCCACGAGGGGCTCGGTGAAGTCCTTCGCCAGCTCGCCCCGCATGAGACATTGAGGCGCTGGATCCGCATGATCCGCTTCCGGCTCGAGGCCTCGCGGAGGCTGCGGCTCGACGGCGGCCCGGTGCCGGGGGCGTACCCCTCGCACGCCGCGTTCGTCGCCGACGCCGAAGATCTCCTCGCCGCCCTCTCTTCCGACCGCCTCCTCCCTGACGACTCCCTCCCGCGCCGCTGGGTCGATCTCGTCCGCACCTTCGGCCTCCACATGACGAAGCTCGACGTCCGTCAGGATGCCCGGGCCTACGAGGGGATCATGGGGGAGATTCTCGCCGCCGTCGGCCGCTGCGCCGCTGGGGAGTACGAGGCCGCCGATGCCGAAGGGCGGCTGGCGATGCTCGTGGCCTCGCTCGGCACTGCGGATGAGATCCCCAGCGCGGGCCTCGATCCCCTCTCGCTCGACACCCTCGCGCTTTTCGAACTGCTCCACCGGGCCGTCGTCCGGTTTGGCCCTGAGTGCCTGGGAGGCGCGATCGTCAGCCTCACCCGGGCCCCGGCCGACGTCCTTTCCGTTCTCTGGCTGTGGCGCTGGGCCCAGGGGCGAGCGCGGGCGCGGGGCGAAGAGGTGGCCGCGACCGACATCGCGATCGTGCCGCTGCTCGAGAAGATCCATGACCTCGCCCACGGTCACGACACCCTCGCCCAGATCCTCGATCAATCCGACTATGCCGCCCATCTGGCCGGCCGCGGCAACCGGCAGATCGTCATGGTCGGTTATTCCGACAGCACGAAGGACGGCGGCTACCTGGCCGCCTGCTGGGGCCTCCAGGCAGCGCAGGAAAGGCTCCACGAAGCGGCCGCGGCGCGGGACGTGAAGATCACATTCTTCCACGGCCGCGGCGGCTCGCTCGGCCGTGGCGGTGGGCCGGCGGCGCGCGGCATCCTCTCGCTCCCCTCGGAATCGCTCGACGGCAGCCTCCGGCTCACCGAACAGGGAGAAGTGCTCGCGGAGCGCTACGACGATCCCCAGATCGCCGGGCGGCACCTCGAACAGGTCACCTGGGCGACGCTCATCGCTTCCACCACCAGGCGGACGACGCCGAGGCCGGAGTGGACCGACCTCCTCGAGAAGATGGCAGCGCGGTCATACTCGATCTATCGGGAGCTCGTCGATCAGCCGGGCTTCATCGGCTACTTCGAGCAGACGACGCCGATCGAGGAGATCGAGAATCTCCCCATCGGGTCGCGACCGTCACGGCGGCGCGGTGACGCGGGCCGGTCGCTCGACGACCTCCGGGCGATCCCGTGGGTGTTCGCCTGGACGCAGAGCCGCTGCATGATCCCCGCCTGGTATGGACTGGGGACGGCGCTGACGGAAGTCAAGTACGACGATCGCCACGGCTGGCAGCGGATCCACGACATGTACCGGCAGTGGCCCTTCTTCCAGGCGACGATCGACAACGCCACGCTGGCGCTTGCCAAGGCCGACATGGCGATCGCGCAGCGCTACTCAGAGCTCGCCGAGGACGCCGATGTCCGCCGGCGGATCTGGCAGCGGATCGCCGCGGAGCGCGACCGGGCCCGGCAGGGGATCCTCGACATCGTCGGCGGCGGCGAACTCCTGGCGACGACGCCGTGGTTTCGTCGGTCGATCGAGATGCGCAATCCCTTTGTCGATCCGTTGAATCTCATCCAGATCGAGTTCATGCGCCGCCGCCGCGTTGCCCCGCCTGCTCCGGGGGAGGACGAGCCGCGTGGCCTGCTGCGCCTCTGCGTCCAGGGGGTCGCGGCCGGGATGCGGACGACCGGTTAGCCCCTCGGCCCTCTCGTACGTTCGCCGTGGCGGTATCATCTGCGATGGCCATCGCCAGCCCCGCGTCCGGGGCAGCGTCGCCCCACGGGAGGTCGCATGTCGCAGGTCAAGCATTTCGGCGTCTTCGCCTTCAAGCCGGGGATCACCCCCGCCCAGATCGATCACTGCTTCGCCGAGATGCGGGCGATGGTGGGGAGGATCCCCGGGCTCCTCGACATGAGTCACGGCGCGTACGAGAGCCCCGAGGGACTCGACGACGGCTTCACCCACGGTTTCATCATGACCTTTGAGAGCGCCGCCGCCCGCGACACCTACCTCCCCCATCCGGAGCACGAGCGCGTCAAGGCGATCGTCGTCCCCTGTCTCGACCGGGTCGTCGTCTTCGACTTCGCCGTCCTCGCGGCCTTCCGACAGACCGTCTAGCCTCACGGGCCGCCGTCGAGGCGTTTGGCCGCCGAGAACAGCGAGAATCCGAGGAGCACGGCGAGAAGGAGAATCGTCCCGCCGATCAGCCAGGGATTGCCCAGCAGCCGGGCGAGCCAGGGCCGCTCAACCGGCACGACAGCGACCTCCTCGGCCGCGCCAAGCGTCGCCTCCAGGGGCAGCTTGCCGGCGGCGAGGGCTGCGTCGATCGCCACCGTGTCGTACTGCGGCGCGGCGAAGGGCTGGTTGATGGCGCTTTCGGCGCCGTAGGCCAGCCGATAGGCCTTCCCTGGCCGGGCGAGAAACACCACCTCATACGCCGGGCCGAGAGCCGTCACGCCGGTGATCTCGAGCGGTTGGCTGTCGGCGTTGTCGATCACGATCTCGAAGTCGGGGAAGCGAGATTCCGGGATCGTGATGGCAAGCTCCTCCGAGTTGATCCCGCGGAGATCGATGCGGTGCATACGGGCTGACCCGAGGACCTGCGGTGGGCGGCTGCCGGCCTCACGATTCCTGGTCGCGGGCGGCGGAGCTTCCACCCGGGCAGGCCTACCGAAGTTGCGATCGGCCACCGAGAGCCGCAAGCTGGTGGTCGGTTGCCGATCGCTCGTCACACGCACCCGCGTCCGCTTCTCCTCTGGTTGTTCCTCGACGCGAAACTTGACGATCGGTCTCTCGACGCCGTCGGCAACCTTGATCTCAGCCGCGTCGTCGACGTGCCAGGCCTGGATCGAGTCGATCCGAAACGGCTGACGCTCGACGATCGTCTTTTCCTTCCGACTCGTCTCGGCACTTCCCTCGAGGGTGCGAACGACCTCGGAGAGGGCCGACTGCTGCTCGATCGTCGGCTCGTCGACGGTGATTCTCCAGGTGCCGCCGGCAGGGGAACGCTGCTCCTGCGGCAAGGGCACGTCGACTTGGCGCGTATCCATGTACTGCGAATAGTCGAAGAGGAGGGTGTCGCTGCCGATCGGCTCCCAGATGCCGGCCTCGTCGAGGCGGTGCACTTGAACGCGCTGCTCAAAATTGCGAAGCGGTGTCTCGATCCGGAACCCATTGATTGAATGGGGGTCCTTTTCGGGGTCGATCGTCAGCTCAATCTCGAGGCCGCCGCCAGGGAGCGGCTTGAGCCGCGGCTGATGAACAGGGAACGAGCGCCTCACGCTCCGCATCTTCACGACGCTGGCTCGACGGAGGATCCGCGACACCTCCTGCCCGGCGCCGTCGATGACGCGAAGGTCGGGAAAGCCGCTTTCCGTCGCCGCCGCCACCTCCGCATCGATGCGGACGGCGACGAGATCCTCCCCCCCGGAGGCATCGACGGCGACCGGGCGGCGATAGCGGAGCTGATCGACGGGGGCGGCGTGGGCCTGGTGCAGGCCGACGGCGGAGAGGATCGCGACGAGGAGGCGAAAGTGGGGTGATCGGCGGGTCATGTGTCGTTCTCCATGGTGTGGCGATCTTCGGTGGCCTGATCGGGCCCGTCTCCCGTCACCGGCGGCGGCTCAACCGAAAACGTCTCGCGGAAGCGGAGGTAGAGGAAGGAGCCGAGGAGGAGGAGAACTCCGAGGATCAGGAAGGCGACGATCCGGTAGAAGGAATCGAGGCTGTCGAGGTCGCTGGTGAACACCTTCACCGCGACGGTTGCAAACAGGGCGAGGCCGCAGTAGCGGAGGGCGGAGAGTCGGTAGCGGATGCCGACCACGAGGAAGGCGAGGGCGAAAAGCGCCCAGGTGATCGACACGCCGCCAGCCCGGAGACCTGGGGCGACGTTGGCCAGGTACGAATTGACCTCGAGCGTGCTCCAGGTGAGAAGCGTGGCGATGGCGGCGACGGCAGACGCCTGCTGGAGCGTGGCGAGCGGCTTGCGGGTGGTCGCCAGGGCCGTGATCGCCACGAGGAACCCGGTCACCGCCCCGAAATCGACCAGCCGCATCAGCGCATCATGACCAGACCATGCTCCGGCGTAGACGAGGTCTTCGCGCAGCCCCCACGACGGCAGATCCCACAGGCAGAGCTTGAGGAGCACGGCAGCAACCGCGGCGACGAAGAGGGGAATCCCGATCGCCTCCCCCCAACCCCGGATCCGGCTGAAGAGGAACATCGCCCCGCCGATCCAGAGGATCGTGAGCATCGGGAGCCGCAGCGGCGTGTGGAGGAAGCCGACGGTGCGGTCGACCTCGAGATGGAGGTAGATGACCGTCATCGCGACGATCGCGGCCACCGCGACCTCGGCAAACGAGGGGAATGGAACAGCCTCGATGTCGTTGCCCGCCACGATCGGCAGATCGCCCTCGGCCAAGCCGGCCGCTTCAGCGGCGGCCGCGCGCCTGAAGAACCAGGCCGCAATCCCGAGGCTCGCGATCGGGATCCCGAAGGAGATAATCCGGCCGAGGAGCGTGACGGCGAACTCGCCCAACGGCATGTCATCGACCGCGCTGCCGGGCCGGAACGTGCGACCGAGGTCGAGGACAAAGAACCGGCAGAGGACGAGCCCCAAGACGGCGCTGGCGGCGAGCCGCAGGAACCGGCTTCCGAGCCGTTCGGCCATCCAGAGCATGATCACCGCCTGAATCGCCCAGCTCGCGGTCACCCACTGGCGGGAGAGGACGAGCGGCATCGTGATCGTGACGAAGAACGACGCGAGGCCGAGGAAGGAGACGACGAGTTCGCGGTCGACGATTCTGCGGGCAAGGACGATCCAGACGTGGGCTGCATAGAAAGCAGCCATCGCCACGGCGAGGAGGGCGACCGGCTGACGGCCGTACGTCGCGGCGTACGCCTGATCGATCATCCGGCCTCCGACGGTGAAGAACACGGCGGCGTTGAGGAACAGGGCGAGGAGATCGAAGAGATCGGCCTTCACCCCACGGACGATCTTGAAGAGGAACGTGGCGGTCGAGAAGAGAACGAAGTACCCGACGAGGAACGGGAACACGTCCCAGAATCGCTCCGGGCTGTAGAGGCCCGTTCGTTGGATCGCCGGGATGACGAGCCCCCAGGTGCCGACGAAGGCGAGCATGTTCACCAGCGGCCAGTTCTTCCGGAAGCAGAGGCCGAGGACACCGCAGCCGAGAATGAGCAGGTAGGTGAACAACGGCGTGAGGCTCGTCGGCGTCGACTCGAGCATGAACGGCGTCGCGTAGCCGCCGATGATCCCGAGCACGGCGACGAGCATCGAGTCGAAGGCGACGGCGATCCCACCAGCCAGGACCGTGACGAGCACCATCAAGGCGAAAGCGGGAACGGCATCGACGAGATCGAACATCTGGTGCGCGGCAAAGACCGCGAAGTAGAGGGCGGCCAGTCCCCCTCCGAGCAGACCCTGGCCGAGGGCGTGGTAGCGGCGGCCGAGGAGCCGGGTGCCGCCGACGAGCATCCCGAGGCCTGTGATCACCGTCAGGCCGACGCGGGCGGCGGGCCCCAGATAGCCGTTGTCGATCGAATACTTCAGAAAGAAGCCGATGCCGAAGAGGAGCGTGATCACGCCGATCCGCAGGAGCCACTGGCTGGCGACGGCAAACTCCGGCGACACCCCCTTCGGCACATGCTCCTCGCCGACGATGATCCAGTTCCAGATTTTCCCGAGCGTCTCCTCGGCGGCCTTTTCAAATGGGCTTTGCTGCCGCGGTGGCGGCGGGGTCCGTGTCGTGCGGGAAGGGGGAGCGGGACGCCCGGCATCGGCCGACCGATCGTTGGAGGCAAGCCGTTGGGCCGCCGTCGTCTCCCTCGCCTTTTCCAAGGGGAGGGTCGGTGGCTGCCGCGGGAGGTCAGCGGAGATCTCGTTGATTGGCCGGGGCACCGGAAGCGGGGGGGGCGTCCAGCGGGATCGCTCTTCGATGTCGGCCGGTGCATCGGGCACGGCCGCCGGCAACTGCCCCAAGGCATCGAGCCGTTTTGAAAACCTCTGGAAGGCGGCTTTCTGTTCCTTTTCGAGCCGCCACACCGCCAGCAGAGCCAGAAACGGCGCGAGGGCCCAGCAGAGCACGAGGATGCCACCGAAAAACACCAAGAGTTCCATGCCAACCTCCCCGCACCGGGACGCTCACGACACTGTCACCGTGGAAGAGGGCGACGCCCTCGATGGAATGTCACGCGGACCTTTTTTTCGATCCCGCCGCGCTCCCCCCCAACCGAAGTCACCCGCCGCACCTGCCGGCCCCCGCCCAGGATGCTACGCTTGAAGGCCCCTTCCAGCACGGAAAATCACCGCTGCCCCCGTGAGCCTGGCTCCCCGACAGAGTATTCCCCAGCCATGAGCCTCCCCCTCCTCCGCGCCTCCGAGCACCTTCACGACGTCAAGTACGAGATCCGCGGAGCGCTGGCACGCCGGGCCGAGCAGCTCGAACGGGCCGGGCATGAGATCGTCAAGCTGAACATCGGCAATCCCGGCGCCTTCGGCTTCCGGATGCCCGAATCGATGCGCCGGGCAATCGTGGAGAACCTCCACCAGGCCGATCCCTACTCGCACCAGAAGGGGATCTTCCCGGCCCGTGAGGCGGTGGTCATGCAGCAGCAGACCCGGGGGGTGATGGATGTCACCGCCGACGAGGTGTTCATCGGCAACGGCGTCTCCGAGCTGATCATGATCGCCATGCGGGCGCTCCTGAATCCCGGCGACGAGGTCCTCGTTCCCAGCCCCGACTATCCGCTTTGGACGGCGTCGGTCGTGATCCATGGGGCGAAGGCGGTCCACTACCCCTGCCGGCCGGAAAACGGCTTCGTGCCCGATCCCGCCGAGGTGGCGAAGCTCGTCACCGAGCGGACGCGGGCGATCGTCATCATCAATCCCAACAATCCCACCGGCGCCGTCTATCCGCGCGAGGTTCTCGCCGGGCTCGCGGCGATCGCCGAGAAGCACCATCTCGTGGCTTGTGCCGACGAGATCTACGACGAGATGCTCTACGGCGATGCCACGTTTGTGCCGCTGGCCGCTCTCGCCCGACACACGCTCTGCCTCACCTTCGGCGGGCTCTCGAAGATCTACCGGGCCTGTGGCCTGCGGGTGGGGTGGATGAGTGTGTCCGGCGAGCGCGAGCATGCCCGCGACTACCTCCAGGCGGTCGAGCTCCTCGCGTCGCTGCGGCTCTGCTCGAACGTGCCTGGCCAGTACGCGGTGCAGACCGCCCTCGGCGGCCACCAGTCGATCTTCGATCTCACCCGTCCCGGCGGCCGCCTCCATGCCACCCGCGCGGCGCTCCTCGACGCCGTGGCCAAGAGCCGGTTCCTCGCGATTCAAGCCCCCGACGGGGCGATGTACGGATTTGTTCGCGTCCGCACCGACAGACTCGGGGCTGCGGGGGCTGACTTCTCCGATCAGGCCTTTGCGCTCGATCTCCTCGAGCGGAAGCATGTGCTTGTGGCGCCGGGATCGAGCTTCAACGTCCCCTACCGCGACCACTTCCGCGTCACGCTCCTCCCCGACGCAGCGCTCATGGCCGATGTCTTCGCGCGGATCGAGAGCCTGCTCGAGGAATATGCCGAGGCATGAACGCCGGCGCGATCAGCGCGGAGGGCTGACGCGCACCAGGCAGGTGCGGCCGTCGGGCTCGGGAGCGACCTCGATCCGCACGCCGAGGAACTGCCGCAGGATTTCGATGTGGGTCGTGGCATGCCGTGAGAGGGGCCCGGTGCGAAAGGCTCCTCCCCGGGCCTTCCCGGAGTCTTCCGGCCGCCACGCGGAGATCCCCAACGGGAGAAGGAGCTGATCGGCGAGGTGACACCCGACCGGCGTTCCGAGGGCGAGATGGTCGCGAACCTCCCCGACCAACTCGTCGGCGACGCGCTCGGCGCTCGTCCCGGTGCGACCGAAGGCCGTGAACCGCTCCGTGAGCCCGGTGGCTTCGATCTCCACCTCGACAACGTTCCCCGGCCCGTGCGCGTCGACGGTGTCGGTCTGGCCGCAGGCACGGTCCCAGGAGAGTCGTTCGAGGACACGTCGCACCTCGCGCTCGCCGATCCGCTCCGGCAGGTTGCTGACCAGCGCCCGCACCCGCCGCGCAATCACGTCGCCGCGCTCGAGCAGATCGAAGCCGACAAGACCGCCCCTGGGCTCCACGCTGACAGAGAATCGCCCGCCGCCGGCGGGGAAAAACCCGTAGCGCTCGAGCGTGGCGGTGACCCCCGGGCCCATCCTCCGCACCAGCGGCAGGTAGACCCGGTCGAGGAAGTCGAACGTCGGCGCCCAGGGGTTGTGGGTGCCCCCCTCGATCGTCACGGTCGACGGCCCTGGTGCCACGAGGAGCGCCGGGAGGATCGTCTGGAGCACGAGCGTGCCGCTGCCGGCGGTGCCGATGCTGAAGGCGTGCGATCCTGTCCGGATCGACCCCGGAGTGAAGGCGATCCGCCCGGAGCCGATCGTGGCCCCTTCGACCTCCGCGCCACTGATCGCCACCGCCGCCTCGACGGCCGTGAGGTGGGCGCGCATCAGCCCGGGCTTGTCGCGCCCGGCCCGGATCCGCCCGATGATCACCGGCCGGCCGGTGACCATCGCGAGCGCCAGCGACGAGCGGAGGATCTGACCGCCCCCTTCCCCCTGCGCACCGTCGACTTGAATCGTCGCTCCGGCTTCGCGAGCCTCATCGTCAGTCATCGGCCTTGTCTCCGTCCTTGATGACAAACCGGGCACGCAGCCGGGCCACTTCGCTCGCCAATCCGGCCAGCTTCACGCTCTTGAGCACCTCGTCGAAATCCTTGTAGGCCGCTGGCGCCTCATCGCGCGGATACTGTCGGCAGTTGCTGAGGATGTCGTGCTCGGCAAACGACTGGTCAACGGCAGCCTGATCGAGCGAGCGTATCGCCGCCTTCCGCCCCAAGGCCCGGCCGGCGCCGTGGTTGACGCTGTGGCACGACGCCGCGGCCCCGGGATCGGCCACCATGACGCACGACCCGGCCTGCGGATTTCCCGGCAGGAGGATCGGATGGCCGATGTCGGCGTACCGGGTGCCGGCAAGGGCGTGATGACCGGCCGGGAAGGCACGCGTCGCCCCCTTGC
Source organism: Candidatus Kuenenia stuttgartensis (assembly GCA_945873085.1). Classification (GTDB taxonomy): domain Bacteria; phylum Planctomycetota; class Planctomycetia; order Pirellulales; family UBA1268; genus QWOP01. The sequence continues at coordinate 13,557 of CAMCCR010000010.1, forward strand.
GGTGGACCCACGCCGGCTGGCCGGCGACGACCTCGCGGCGGGCGATGTTGTGGCTGATGAAATAGACCAGCTGCCCCTCGATCCCGGGAATCACCTCGCGGAAGGCCTCGAGGACGAGGGCGTTGATGAGGAGATGGTTGAGCGTGGCGAAGTTGGCGCCCAGCGCCATGTCGTCGAGATAGGCGTCAGCCTCGGGTGTTCCCAGCGGCGCGTAGACGAGCTCCTTGTCACCCCCGGGGAGCGGGATGTCCCACCGCGCGAAGCGCTCCTGGAGGTCGCGAAACTGCCCCGTGGCCAGCGTATGCCCCAGCCCACGCGATCCGCAGTGGGAGAGGAACGCCACCTTACGGTCTTGGAGCCCGAAGACATCGGCCGCGCGCCGGGCGCGGGCGTCATCGGCCACGTGGACCACCTCACACTCGCCGAAATGATTGCCGCCACCGTAGGAGCCGAGCTGGGCGATCTTCGCATGGAAATTGTTGATGCTGCCTCGATCGAGATGACGCTCGAGCCGGGCACCAAGGGCGCCGCTCGTGCCATCGTGGCCGTCGTGGCGGGCATCCTCGCAGCGCGACGCCCACTCCGGCGGGATGCCGAGGTCGGCGCAGACTTCCTCAGAGGCCCCTTCCACGAGGAGCCGCCGGCCGCTGTCGGTTGACACCTCACGCCCCTTCTTCACATGCCGCTGCCCGCGGCCGGCGCCGGTGGGGATCCGGTCGCAGACGGCCGTGATCAGGGCCCGGCGGACGGTCTTGTCGGCGATCGCCTCCTCCGGAAGATCGAGCTGGAGCAGGCTCATCGAGCACTTGATGTCGACCCCGACAGGCCCGGGATAGACGTGCGTCGGCGAGACGAGGACGCAGCCGACCGGGGCCCCATAACCGCAGTGGCCGTCGGGGTTGAGGATGAGGTCGGTGACGCCGGGGGCAAGGCGGGAATTGACCGACTGCTGAAGGCAGATGGCGTCAAACGAGGCGCGGATCGCCGGCGTGCCGATCACGGTGATCGGCTTCGTCGCGGCTCCAGTGGGGAGGATTCCGGTGGCAACGCCTGTGGAAATGATCTCGTGCATGGGACTGGCTTCCGAAAGGAGGGGACTGACCGGGGCATTCTCCGCCGCCAGGCATCGAACTGGCTGCCGACCGGGTCGATCGCCAACGACGGGCGACTGGCGGAGAACACTCTTTGCACGTGCCGTGCCTCGGCCCGATGCCTTTCACGATCATCCGCAAGCCAATGGATCACAACGACTTACGCCACACACGCCACGCCTCGAGCCGCTGCTCGCCACAAGAGTTTCGATCTTCTGGACTCGTTGTTTATCTTTATGTCTATGCCTTCTCACCGCCCCACCGTCGTCGTCGGAATCCTCGGCCTCCGGCTCGACGCCGGGCAGACGGAGGAGCGTTGGACGCGGTGGCGGCCGACGGTCAGCCTGTGCCAGCACGAGGACCTCGTCGTCGATCGGCTCGAACTCGTCCATCTGCCGTCGGAGCGCGACCTCGCCGCCGTCGTGGCCGGGGACATCGGCACGGTTTCCCCGGAGACGGTCGTCACATGCCATGAAATCGGCGTCGCCGATCCCTGGGACTTCGAGGAGGTGTTTGCGTCGCTCCATGGCTTCGCCCGATCGCTCGAGTTTCGGACCGATGACGAGGACTACCTCATCCACATCACCACCGGCACGCACGTCCAGCAGATCTGCCTGTTTCTCCTCGCCGAATCGCGGCATCTCCCCGGGCGCATCCTCCAGTGCTCCCCTCCCCGCCGCGGTCGAGCAGACGCAGGACTCTGGCGGACGATCGATCTCGACCTCTCCCGCTACGATTCGATCGCCGCCCGCTTCGCCCTCGAGCGGCGTGAAGATTTGTCGTTTCTGAAATCGGGAATCGACACCCGCAGCCCCACCTTCAATGCCCTCATCGGCCGCATCGAACGGGTCGCCGTGGCGAGCCCTTTGCCGATCCTCCTCACCGGCCCCACCGGCGCCGGGAAGTCGCACCTGGCGCGGCGGATCTATGAGCTGAAGCGCCGCCGCGAGCAGGTGCGGGGGGATTTCGTCGAGGTGAACTGCGCCACCCTCCGCGGCGATCAGGCGATGTCGGCGCTCTTCGGCCATGCCCGCGGCGCGTTCACCGGTGCCGCGGTCGCCCGGGCGGGCCTCCTCCGCGCGGCCGACCGGGGCGTGCTGTTCCTCGACGAAATCGGCGAGCTCGGGCTCGATGAACAGGCAATGCTCCTCCGGGCGATCGAGGAGCGGCGTTTTCTTCCGGTCGGCTCCGACACCGAAGTGGCAAGCGACTTCCAGCTCTTGGCGGGCACCAACGCCGATCTCCCCGCAGCCGTGGGCGCCGGCCGGTTCCGTGCCGATCTCCTCGCACGCATCGATCTGTGGACGTTCAGTCTTCCCGGCCTTGCCACCCGCCGCGAGGACATCGCACCGAATCTCGACTACGAGCTCGAGCGGGTCGCCGCGCGGAGCGGGCGGCGGGTGACGATCAACCGTGAGGCCCGGGAACGCTTTCTCGCCTTCGCCGAGGGCCCCGATGCCCCCTGGCTCGGCAACTTCCGCGACCTCTCGGCCGCCGTCGAGCGGATGGCGACGCTCGCCCCCTCGGGCCGAATCGGGCCAGCCGATGTCGACGAGGAGATCGACCGGCTCCGAGCCGCGTGGGAAGGGAGCGGCGCCGGCGGGGCGGCCAACGACCCCCTCGCAGCCCTGCTCCCTCGAGAGCAACTTGCCACCCTCGACCTCTTCGATCGGCTCCAGCTCGGCGCGATCGTCGACGTCTGCCGGAAATCGCGGTCGCTCTCCGCCGCCGGCCGTGAACTGTTCGCCGTATCGCGACAGGCGAAGGCGAGCCCCAACGACGCCGACCGGCTCCGGAAATACCTCGCCCGCTTCGGCCTCACCTGGCACGACACCACCAGCTCCTGACCGGCAGGCATCACAGCCAGCGAGACGCAGCGGGCCACGCTGCCACGGGTGGCCGACATGGCCGCGAAAGCAGCACCGCTCACCGGCAGCATCTACCCGGCGGCGCCCAGCATCGTGCCGCTGCACCACACGCGCACGCCTCTGGCCTGGGCGAAGAGCGCCGTCTCGCGTGAGATCGCCTCACAGGCCACAACAGGGATCGCGACCATTCCGGCCTTCCGCAGGATCGCCGCCCGCCGTTCGGCTCTGACGACGTCGTCGGTGTCGCCGGTCGAGGAGACCTCGACGACGACATGACTCGGCACCCCATCGACAAGCCCTGAGGCGATCGCATCAACCCGAAGCACCTCATCGCATTCCTCGCCGTCGAGTACCGACTCGATGGCGTCGAGAACTTCGTCGTTGCGGAGGAGCTTGCTGCGTCTGAGGAACCGGCCGAGATAGGACGACAGCCGATCCCGGAACTGGAGCTCAAACGTCCGCCCGACCACCGCATCGGTGCGAATCGAAAGCCGCTCGACCGTGTTCGTCAGCGAACCGAGCGCCACGGCAAGCTCTGAAACTTTTGTCTCTGTCCGAGACTGCGCTTCGGCAAGCTCCGAGACTTTTGCCTCCGTTCGAGACTGAGCTTCGGCCAGCTCCGAGACTTTTGCCTCTGTTCGAGACTGAGCTTCGGCAAGCTCCGAGACTTTTGCCTCCGTTCGAGACTGAGCTTCGGCAAGCTCCGAGACTTTTGCCTCCGTTCGCGACTGAGCTTCGGCAAGCTCCGAGACTCTTCCCTCTAATCGTGACTGGGCTTCGGTGAGCCGGGATTGCCCCTCGGCCAATTCCGAGACTTTTGCCTCTGTTCGAGACTGAGCATCCGCGAGCCTGGCGAAGCCAGTGTCCACGACGGCGTTGTGGGATTCGATCGCCGCGCAGAGCTCACGAAACTCAGTCTTCGTGACCGCGTTGCGGGCCTCCTCGAACATCGGCCCGAGCGTGTGGGCGAGTGACTTCGCAGCCTCTTCGCCAAGCGTCAGCCGCAGATCCTCGTAGATGCGGTAGGTGTTCATGAGGGGATGAACTCCGATGCGGGGGCCGTCAGACACTCCTGAAAGGAGTGTACAGGCGTCTATTCATGACGTCAAGAAAGTCGCCCCCGAGACATCGAAGCCTTCAGCGCCCGCCGACGGCAAACACATAGTTCCCCGACTCGAGCGCGAGCACGACGCCTGCGTCCGTCGTCTCCATCACCCGCACGCCCGGCGCGAGCGCCATCGCTCGCCCCCCCTCGGTGATGTCCTCGGGGCCCTTGGCAGCGACGATGAGCCGGCCGACGGTGTTGGGGGGGATCGTGACGCTCACTTCGACCTTGTCTGCCACCCGGCGGGCGTGGCTCCGAACCGTCCCACGCGGTGAGCGCCAGTCGGCCTTCACCCAGTCGATCGCGGGGAGATCGGGATTACTGTCGCGGGAAGGGAGACGGGGATGGAGACGGACCGTCGCCCCTCCCGGCTCACCGACATCGATCCCGGCAAGCGTCCGAAAGCCCCACTCCATCACCGCGCCGAAGGCGTAGTGGCTGAAGCTGTTCATGGCGGCGTTGTTGCTTCCGGTAGCGCCGTTGAAGCCGTGCTCTTTCGTGTAGCTGTCCCACCGCTCCCAGACGGTGTTGGCCCCCTGCTCCACTTCATAGCCCCAGCTGGGAAACTTCCGGCTCTGGAAGAGGCGACAGGCGAGATCGTGCTGGCCATGCGCCGAGAGCACCGGGAGGATCGCCTTCGTGCCCAGGAATCCTGTCGCCATCCGCGTGTCGTTGGCGGCAATGCGGCCGACGAGTTGCCCTGTGACGACCGGGATCCGGTCTTCCGGCACCACGCCCGCCTCGAGGGCGAGGACGCAGGCCGATTGCGTCGCCACCGAGACGAGCCCCGAGGGGAGGAGATATTTTTTCCGAAACTGTGCGGCGAGATCGGCAAGTCGCTTGCGGTAACCAGCCTCGGCATCGCCCTGCCCGAGGGCCTCCGCCATCTCGGCCATCATCCGGGCCGACTGGGCGTGGTAGCAGAGATCGACATACTCGATCGGCGTCGCTTCCTGGACGTTGAGCCAGTCGCCCCAGGTGTTGCCGAGATTCACCCCCTCGAGCTTCGGGTCGGCAGCCAGCCGCCAGGCCATGAAGCGCTCCATCGAGGCCCAATGCCGCTCGACGAGCCGGGTGTCGCCGTACACCCGCCACATCGTCCAGGGACAGATCACGCCGGCATCGGTCCAGGCGGTGCCGTGGACGGCGCCGGGCGTGCCATGGGCCATCGGATACGGGCAATAGTCGGGATAGGCCCCGGCCGCCGTGCCGTGACGGACCTGCGCCTCCTCGACATCATCGAGCCACTTCGTGAAGAAGGCCGCCACGTCGGCATTGAAGGTGGCAGTCCGGGCATAGATCTGCGCGTCCCCCATCCAGCCGAAACGCTCGTCGCGCTGCGGGCAATCGGTCGGCACCTCGATGAAGTTGGCCCGCTGCGTCCACGTGGTGTTCTCCCAAAACTTTGTCATCACCGGATCGCTGCAGGCGAAGCTCCCGGTGGGAGGCATGTCATTGGAGAGGACGAGGCCGACGAGCAAGGACGGCGGCGGCGTCATCCCCTCCGGCAAGCCACTCACCTCGACATACTGAAATCCGTGGTAGGTGAAGCGTGGCTGCCAAGTCTCGCGGCCACCGCCGCGGCAGACGTAGGTGTCGACGGCACGGGCCCGGCGCAAGTTCTCCGTCATGAGCGTGCCATCGGCATGGAGCATCTCGCCGTGCCGCAGCCGGATCGCCGTCCCTTCGGGTGCCTCGACGGAGAGCCGGACGACGCCGGCGAAGTTTTGGCCGAAGTCGAAGACGAACACCCCCGGCTGCACTTCACGGGCACTTTTTGCGGGGAGCTCGCCGACGACGCGGATCGGCGGCGCCGTGGAGGCGACGAGCCGCGGGGGCTTCGCAAAGCCGATCGCCGCCTCGCGTTCTACTCCCGATTCAAAGAAGGGCACGGTCTCGGTCGGCAGGGACGCGGCAGCGATTGCCCGCCGCCACTGGTGAGGATCGGGCTCGAAGCCGGGCGTATCCCAGCCGGGCTGCGCCTGGCGCGCGTCATGGTGCTCGCCCATGAGGAAGTCGGCCTCGCGCGTCGGCCCGGCCGACGACACTTCCCAGCTGGTGTCGGTGACAAACGACTCCCGCGTGCCATCGGCATACTCGACGTCGAGTTGCCCCATCAGCGCCGGCGTCGTGCCGTAGAAGTTGCGGCCGGTGCGATGGGGGCCGTAACCGACGAGCAACCCATAGCCGAGGTAGCCGGCATACCAGCCATCGGCCACCTCGGCGGCGAGGCAGGCGGCGCCCGGCTCCTTCGCGAGCAGCGCCGTCACGTCATGGCTGCGCGTATGGACACGCTGCGCGTAGTCGGCCCAGCCGGGGGCAAACCAGGCATCGCTCACTGGCTGGCCATTGATCCGCCAATCGACGAGCCCCAGGGCGGTGCCATGGAGCACGCCGCGTTTCACTGGCTTCGGGAAACCGACGACCTTCCGATATCGCCGTGCTGGTGGCAGATGAAGCGTGGCCGGATCGGCGTGGACGGCCGAGTGGTCGGGGGTCGAGATCCACTCCCCCTTCCAGTCGTTCACCTCGAGCTGGCCGATCAGGAACGTGGCCGGGGGAGCGAACCGGGAAGGCACCCCCGCCTCATCCCACACCCGCACCGTCCAATGGACGCGCTCGCCGGACACAAGCGGCTTGCCGCCCCACACGATCGAGAGCGTCTCGGACGATGCCACAACGCCGGAATCCCACCGATCGGCCTTCCCCGGCTCGAGCAGCCCGGGCGCCGAGGCAGCGAGAATCTGATACTTCGTCTGCCGCAGGCCGCGGCGGCTGTTGGGGCCTCCCTCGTAGCGCCAAGAGAGCCGCGGAGCCTGGGCGTCGATGCCGGCAGGATCGGTGAGCCATTCGCACAGCAAGCCCTGCGGGAGGAGCCCGTCGGCCGGCGGCGTGAGCCCACCATACCGCTCCCCCGACGAGTGCGGGATGGCGACAGCCGCGACAGACTCGATCGCCGCTCCTGGAGGGCCTTCGATCTCGATCCCTTCGGGGGCCCGGATCGTCGTGCCAACGCTCCCATCGGCCCGCTTCTCATGACGGACGAAGAGCGGGCCACGGGGCGTCGGATAGGTTCCCTCGGCCCACTGGAGCTTGCCGAGCTGCGGCTCGACGCGGAGCTTGGTCATCCCCGGCGCGGCCACCGTAACCCCAAGGACGCGACGCGAGAGGAACGACGTCGGCCCGCTCGCCCAGCCGTGGCAGAGGCTGTGCCGGAAGCCCTCGTAGCAGTAGGCGCCGCAATCGCCGTGGATGTCTTTCTTCCCGGCGGGCACAAGCTCGTCGATCCGGCCGGCATTTTCCGTCCAGGCCAGCTCGAAATCCTCCCACAGCGTCGTCGCCCCGAGGTCGAGCATCCCTCCCCAGTAGACGCGAATCAGATCGAGGGCCGCATCGATCTCCCCCGCTTCGGCGAGCGCCTCGAGGACATAGACGCCGTAAAACGTCGACACGCCAGCCGGTCCACCGGGGAGGAGGGTGTTCTTTGCGGTCTCCTTCGCGTCGCGCATTCCGGCGAGGGCCAGCAGCGCCGCTCCCGACTTCGATCCATTCACATCAGGCACCACCTTCCGCCCCCGATTCGCCGCCTCCCGGCACAACGCCGCCACGGAGTCATCGCCGAGCTCATCCATGAGCCGGGCGCCGGCGTCGAGCGTCATCACGAGCAGCCCCTGGAGTCCGGCCGTCACTCCTTCTTGGTTCGGCGAGCTCGGCCAGTCGAGAAACCGCAACCCGTCGATCCGCTCCCGGCCATCCGCCCCGACGAGCGCCGCGAGCCGCTCGAGAAGCTTCGTGAGATAAGGCCGCTGGGCCTCGAGATAGGCTCGGTCGCCCCGATGCATCCACAGCTCCTCGTGGATCAACACCCACCACATCGAATAGCTCGAGATCCCGTTCATCCACTCGGTCACCGGCGTGGCATCACGCGTCAGATCGAGCGATTCTGGCACGACATCGTCATGGCCAAAGACAGCTTCGATCGAGCGAAACTCCGGATGCATGTCGCCGATCCACACGAGGCGATCGCGCTTGATGCCGTCCCAGAGGTAGTCCTGCATGCAGAGGTGAACGGTGTCGGCCCCCACTTCCCACACCCGGTCGAGGCGCGGATCGCTCGAGCGAAAGGAGCCGATCCGGGGCAGATCGCGGATACCGAGCTTCGCCCGCACCTGCGAGAGCATCACCGTCTTCCCGGGGTCGATCGCGTCGATCCGCACAAACCGAAATCCGCTCGGGCCGACCGATTGCGTCCCCAGCCAGGGAAGCGTGACGACGGAATCGCGGATCGCATGATCGTTTTGGGCGTTCCTGTCGCCGAGGTCGGCCATCGCCTCGCTTGCCGATTCGCCGAAGCGAACGCGAACGCGGACGGGATCCTTCGTGGGGGCGAGCGGCGTGTAGAGCTCGACATGCCCTTGGAGCTCACGGCCAAAGTCGAGGAGCACGCCAGCGGGCCCTTCGTCGCTCGCCGTCAGCGTGCAGGGAGGGACGGGCGAGGCGAGCAAGGGCTGCGGAGCCTGCCGCGCGAGCAGCGACTCGGGGCTCCCCACCCCCTTCGCACTCTGCCAGACGATCCGCGTCGGCACGACATCAAACTGGCTGATCGGGCTGCGGCCGCCCCCTGCGAACGCGGCCTGCTCCACGGCGAAAGCCTGCCCACAAAGAGCCCCAGTCACGATGCCGATGGCCATCACCACCGCGCCCCACGCCGCGTCGCGCCTGCGCATGCAAGCTCCTTCTCAAGTGAGTACAAAACCCGCGGAACTCCCCGACAGCCCCGGCCATTCAAACGCAAGCCGGCCCCGATCGACCCGCCGTCAGTCCACCTTCATCCACCATGGCGCCGCCACGAACCAAAGGATCGTGGAGACGAACATGATCCCCTTGACGATGTCGAGGGACATCGCGCCAAAGAGAAACGCCACCGGAGGGAGGATCGTGCCGGCAAGGGCCGCCAGCCCGACAAACTTGGCCGGCGTGTGGTACGGCGATTTTTCAGAGGTCGTCATCGCTTCGAGCTCCCGGGATCAGGCGGCCGCCGCGGCCCGGCCGCCGGCGAACTTCGAAAGGAGGATGTAGAGAATGCCGCAGGCAATCGTGCAGGGAAGCGGGAGATACCACGGCGGCACCTCGAATCCCCACGGATTGACCGGCGACACGGAGGTCATCGACAGGCCAATGAGCACCGGCACGAGCCAAGCGACAAGGACGGCCATGTTGAATGACGCGCCGCTCTTCTCCGCCGGGTCGCGGTCGATGCCGACGAGATCGGCGAGGAAGTGATCGACGACGATCAGCCCGCCGACCGGCGCGAGGATCGTGCCATAAACGCCGACGAAGTCGAGGAGTCGCATGGCGAACGCCGGGAAGATCCCCGCCGCGATGCACACGGCGCCTGCCAGGAGCGTGGCACCCGTGCGGGAGAGCGCGGGGAGCACTCCCTGGAAGGCCAGGCCCGCCCGGTAGATCGTCGGATTGGCCGTCGTCCAGCCGGCGATGATGACGCAGATGAGCCCAGCCCATCCGACGGCATCGTTGACCATCGTGCCGGGATCCTTCCCCTCCTGCGGGTTCACTCCCCGCTCCTTCACCCAATAGATGAGGAGGAGGGCCGCACAGATCCAGGCGACATAGTGGCCGAGGAACATCCCCGCGGCGCTTGCCCAGCCTGCACTCGGCTTCTTTGCGAACCGGAGGACGGAGAGATCGGCCATGCCGATGTGCATCGCGGCGTTGCAGAACCAGGCGAAGAGGACGATCCCCAGAAACGAGATCGACTGCTTCGTCCCGGGAGGCGGGGTCAGGAGCGCCCAGACGTCGGTCGTTCCCAGCTTCCCGAGCGTCACGATGGCGCAGGCGAGAAAGATCAAAAACATCCACGGGGCGGCATAGTGGCCCACCAGGGCGACAACGTCATAGCCCTTGAGGGCGACAAACGTCATTGCCGCGCCGATGACGATGCACGAGATGATCCAGGCGGGCCCTGTGGGCATCGTCGAGGAGAACGTCGGCATCGCGATCGTCCCCTCGGGGAAGAACGGCCCAACCGCCGTCGCCGACACCGTGATCATCGACCCCGCAAGGAAGCAGAAGAGGAGGCCGTTGGCGAGGTTGTAGATCGTCACCAGGCCGCGGCCGGCAATCTTCTCCATCTTGTAGTAGAGCGTGAGCCGCTCACTGCAGGCGATCGGAGCCGTCAGATAGCGCCAGGTGAGGACGGCGAGGAGATTGCCGATCAGCAGGCCGACGATGAGGCTGAAGGCATCGGCCCCCCACTTCACGAACAGCGGGCCGATCATGAACTCGGTGCCGGCGGTATGTTCGCCGGCATACATCCCCCAAAAGGAACTCGGGCCTTTGAGGGCGCGCTGCGGGACACGCTCGCGCTCGTATTCCGAGCCGACGGCCGGCGACTCGACTTCGTCAATCATCCCGTGCCCGGCGTGTTCGTGATCCTTCGTCGTCATGTCCGTTTCCCCGTGACCTGATCCTCGTAGCGGCGGATGTCGGCGAGCCACGCCTCCCCCACCGGCACCCCTTCGACCTCACAGTGGTAGTCCCACACCGCCCCGAACGGAAGCCCCTTGGCCTCCTCCTGCAGGGCGAGCCGTGTCGTCGTATCCCCCGCCTCCTCCGCGGCCCCGATTCCCGGCGGCTCGAGGAGCGCGAGCAACAAGGCCTTGAGCATGTTCCGCGTGCCGATCGTCCAGGCGGCGATCCGGTTGATGCTGGCGTCGAAGTAGTCGAGCCCGACATGCACCCGGGAGGGATCACCGCAGGCGACAATCTCGCGGGCGATCGCCTGGAGATCGTCGCTGAAGGTCACGACATGGTCACTATCCCAGCGGACGCCGCGACTGACGTGGAGGAGGATCTCCGGAAGGTAGAGGAGGACGCTCGAAATCTTGTCGGAGATCGTCTCGGTGGGATGGAAGTGGCCGGCATCAAGACAGAGGAGCTTTTTCCGGGTGATGGCATACCCGAGGTAAAACTCCGCCGACCCAACCGTGCAGGCCTCGGCCCCGATCCCAAACAGCTTCGGCTCCACCGCATCGAGAAGGTGCTTGGCGGGCAGGCTCTTTTCGAACACCGCATCGAGTGAATCGGCAAGCCTGGTCCGGGCCCCCATCCGATCGGCGGGAGTGTCCTTGAAGCCGTCGGGCACCCAGACATTCGTCACGCAAGGGCTCCCGAGGGCCTTCCCCATCGCGGCGCCGATCTCCCGGCTGCGTCGGCAGTGCTCGATCCAGAACTTCCGGATGCCCTTATCGGCACTGGCGAGCGTAAACCCGTCGGCCGCCTTCGCGTGAGCGAAGCAGGTGGGGTTGAAATCGAGCCCCACGCCCCGCTCCTTGGCCCAAGAGATCCAGCCCTTGAAGTGGGCCGGCTCGATGCCGTCGCGGTCGATTTTTTTCCCGCCAAACTCTCCATAGAACGCATGGAGATTGAGACGGTGGCTCCCCGGAATCAGCGCGAGCGCCTGATCGAGATCGGCCCGCAACTCGTCTGGCGTCCGGGCCCGCCCCGGATAATTTCCCGTCACGGCCAAGCCACCGCCGATGGCGTCCCCCTGCTGCTCGAATCCACCCACGTCGTCCCCCTGCCAGCAGTGGAGCGAGACGGGAATCGACTTCAATCGCTTGAGAGCCTTCTCAACGTCGACGCCGAGGGCGGCATATCGCTCCCGGGCGAGCTTCCAGGCGGCATCGACCTGCTTCGGGGAGATCTTGACGGGGGCTCGGGAAGCGCGGGGCATAAACAGATCTCGAGGAGTGGCGTGGGACGGGCAGGGCGAAAAGAGTCAGCGGGCCGGCAGAGCTATTGAGCGGCTCACAGCTCCCCCTTCACACCGAGTTCATGAAAGTAGTGGCCGACCTTCTTCTGGTTTTTCAGGAGCCAGTCAATCGATGGCTCGTTGTTCATCGCCTTGTGGATCGCCTTGGCGGTCGCGGCTCGATGCGTCTCAAAGAGCACCTCGTGATCGATCTTCAGTTTGGAATCGGCCACCGAGGGATCGAGCCACACTGCCACGATGATTCCGATGTCGTTGACGGCCCCCTTGGGAATGTCTCCGGCGCGAACCGAATCGAGGACGGCATTGGCCACCGCCGCCTGCACCGTCCCCATGAGGATGTTGGTGTAGCGGGCGTTGGGCGCGGTGTACTTGCTCACCATGAGTGTGGCGGGACGCACCTGGACGTCGCTATTGAGGATCGCCCAGACGCGCGTGTGCCCCTTCACTTGATCGCCGATGAGATTCGCGATCGCATGGCCCACCGGCCCGTCGAGTTCGCCGATCACCACCTCCGGCTCCGCCGCGCTCCAGGCCTCGTCCGCCTCGACGAGCGCCTCCCCCGTCCGCATCACAATCCGCTTCCTCGCCATTTTTCGAGCTTCCTGTGGTGTCCCGAGTATGTGGATGGGCCGGGGCCTCGAGACACCACAACGCGCGTGCCCGCCGCAGCCCGGCTGCCCCGGTCGACGATTGTGATTTGATTCCGCCGAAAAACCAACCCGGGCGGAAAAGACGCGATCGTCAGATGGCTGACCGAAATCGAGCAGGGGAGCCGTGGGGTCGATCACTCCGGCAACCGGGCAATGATCCGCACCGGGCCGCCGCTCCCCCCAGCGATCTTCATCGGCAGGGCGACGACGAACGCGCCGGTGGCGGGGACAGCATCGAGCGCTGCCACGTTTTCAATCACCGGGATGTTGGCACCGCAGAGCACCTGATGACTGAGAAAGTGCGTCGACGGGCCATGGTCGATGCTCGCGGTGTCGATGCCGATCGCCTTCAGGCGGCGATGCTCCGCGAGCCACTTCGCCGCTTCGGGTGCGAGCCCTGGAAATCGCAGCGCCGCCACCCCCTCCGCCCCGCGGAGCTCCGTACCGAGGTAGGCCTTCCGATCGGGCCAGCGCGACCCCCAGCCGGTCTTGAGGAGAACGATCACATCGACGAGTTGCCGATGATGCTCGGCCTCCCAGGCGACGAGATCATCGGCCGTGATCTCGTAGACAGCGTTCGCGGCACACTTTGCCGTGATGTCGACGACGACGGCGTCGCCGACGAAGCGATCGACCGGGATCTCGTCGGCGGTCTGCCCGGTCGCCGAAAAATGCCGCGGGGCGTCGAGGTGCGTTCCCCCATGCTCAGCGGTCGTGAACCGATTGGCAGCGTAGTAATAGCCCTTGGGCGTCGGTCCGTTGTTCCCCTGGTCGAACTGGAAGCCATTCTCGGTCGGCCAGAAAATCGTGTCGGGGCCAAAAGAATGCGTGAGATCGACCCAAGCCTCGGCCGCCCGGGCTTGGCACGGCATCAGGCCAAGCCCGACGAAGAGTGCCGCAAGCCCAACCACTTCATCGATCCACCGCCGCCGCATCACGGGCACCCCTCGCTTCATCGGAATGATGTTCTCCCAGGCGACACGCGTCTTCGCGCCTCTCTCAGTTGACGTCGCCGCCGTCGGCCGGAGGCACGGAGAGCGTCTCGCCGGCCGGAGCCGGCGCTTGGCCACCGATGGTGGGGCGGGAGGGCTTGGCGCCCGCCTCGCCAGCCTTGCCAGCGGGTTCGTTCCCCTGATCGGGCACGCGCACCAGCAGCATCTGCTCCACCTTCCCGGTGCCGCCGTCAGTGCCGGTATCACGGTGGACGAGAACGGTCGTCTGCTGTTGCGTGAGGTTCGAAAGGCCCGTCTCGTAGATCGGCGTCTTCTTGTCGCCAATCGTCCAGGCGGCCCGCTGGGTCTTCTTGTCGACCTTCCCGGTGATGTTCTGCTGGGTGTCGGAGACCGCGTCGTAGTACGTGCCACGGAGGACGCCCGCCTGATCGATCGCCAGGCTGAGGAACGTGCTCGGAGCGGTTTCTTCCTGGCGCGCCAGGGCAAACACCCCCAGCGGCCGCCACTGATCGTCAGCGGCGATCTTCACGTCGGCATTCCCTTGATCGGCGAGCGTCACAGCCTGCTGGGCATATTCCGGCGCCGAGGCGACTCGCTCCCCCGACACATAGACGCCGTCATCTTGGTAACAGATCGTGCTGCCGTAGTTGTAGACGACCGGTGCCGGGCCATAGCCCCCCCAGCTGCACAGTGGCGCGTAGCCGATGCCGGTGCCCCAGCCCATTCCGCCCCAGCCGGCGAGCATCCCCACGCCGAGGCCGATCCCGAATCCGCTCCCCCAGGCGCCGGGCCACCAGGGGCCGAAGTGATTGCCATACCAACCACGGCCGCCATACCAACCGCCGTTGTAAAAATTGTTGCGGATCGTCGAGCCGCGATTTTCGAGATTGTTGATCGAGTAGGGGCGGATGCCACGGTCACCGATGCCCCGGTCGGCCAGACCGCGATCGCCGAGGCCGCGGAGGTTGTCGAGTTGCGAGCGCGAAAACGCCCCCTCGCCGGCAAAGTGCCCCGGGCCGACATCGCGACCGATCGCGCCGTCGCGGATGCCGCCATCGCGAACGACACCGCCATCGCGGATCGCGCCGTCGCGAATGCCACCGTCGCGCACCACCCCGCCGTCGCGGATTCCTTCATCACGGACCACGCCACCATCGCGGAAACCTCCGTCGCGGACGCCCCCGCCGTCTCTGAATCCACCATCGGCGAAGCCGCCGTCACGGAAACCTCCGTCCCGCATTCCACCGCCGTCGAAGCCACCGGGGCGTCCACCACCGTCGAACCCCCCGGGGCGACCGCCACCATCAAACCCGCCCCCCCGCATCCCGCCGCCGTCAAAGCCGCCGGGGCGACCACCGCCACCGCCGCCGTAGCCACCAAAATGAGCGCCTCCTCCGCCACCTCCACCGCCTCCACCGCCATGGCCGCCACCGCCACCATGGCCGAAGGCGACCGACGGCGGGAGCGTGCCGGCGACGAGAAGGCCGGCAACCACCAAGCCGCGGATGAACGCATCGAGGAGATCGCTGAGGCCGTTGGCGAGGGAGGGCTTCATGGGCTGGGTTCTCGGGGGAATGGGATGGTGTGGGTGGGAATGCCTGTGGGGCCCCTGATCGAGGCTGCACACACGCGTCGTGGCTGCAAAGAAAAAAGCTACTGCCGCTTGAAGTGGAGCGGCGACTTGTCGGGGAGAGGCCTGCCGTCAAGCGTTCGCTCGATCGACTGCATCGTGCAGGTGGAGTCTCCAGTGGGAACGATCACCTGCACCCACCTGGCGACGTCACCTGCGGCGTTATCGGCCGTCGTGCCGACAAAGCGGCGGTTGAACGACGTGCCATCGGTCTCAAACACACCTTCGGCGCGAGCGCCTGTTGAATCGAACACCCACGAGCGGACGCTCCCTGTCGCCTTGTCGGGATGGACAAGCTCGACGACGTCGATCTCGGTGGCGGGGAGGCCGTCGCGGGCCGGGGCCCGATGGCGGATCCCGCCGAGGATCAGGTGGCCGCCGGCCACGCGCTGGTAGCTGGCATCGACCGTGGCTCCACTGTCGGGGTCAGTCGCCTTCCAGGTGCCCACCATCCAGGCAAGCGCCTCGAGTGCATCGACCTGGCTCGGCTCGACGGTCGATTCGGCCAGTCGCCACGTGGCTCCTTCGAGAACCCGCAGACTCTCGAAGCGGGTCTCGATCGGCTTTGCACCTGGCTTGCGCGTGAAGCTCATCACGCCGCGGACCCGGGCCGCGCTCGTCCCCAGGGCCTTGACGCCGGTGAGGCGGATGGCGATCCGGGCCTCGGGGTTTGTCTCGAGCCAGCCGCGGATCGACGCGACGATCGCCTCGCGTCCCACGATCATCCCACCGCCCTCGGAAAGCTCGGCCCCTTCCGTCCATTGATCGGCGAGAGCCTCGAATCGGCGGCCGTTCGTGGCCTCGACATAGCGACGTGTCGCCGCTTCGAGCGCGTCTCGAAGAGCCCTGGCGCCATCATCGGCCGCGGCCACTTCCTGGGGGGCCTGTGCGAGCACCGATTCCTGCCCCTCGGCCGACAGGCTACCGATCGCAACGAAGCCACACCCGAGCAAAAATGCAACGCGCGGCAGGATGCCCTGCCGAGAGAAAAATCTGGAACTGGTCGGCATCGATCGATTCTCCAACAGGGGGGCAACGGGGAAGAAACACCCCGCTGCCAACGAGGGCGGTATCCCGTCATCATAGAAACCAGCTGCGGCCCCTGCACCGATTTGGCGCGGTCGGCACGCCCGGCTGCCGTCACTCAGGCAGCGCCGCGAGACAAAACAGACGTCCGGCTGAGCGGACGAAGAGCCGGCCATCGGCCACCGCCGGCGACGACCGCACCTCCTCGCCGAGGGCTGTCCGGCCGAGGATCTCAAACTCGTTGCCGTCGGCGATGACGATCACCTCGCCGTCGGCAGAGACATTGAGAATCGCCCCGCCGACCGCCACCGGAGAGCTCGAAAAAGTCCCGCCGACACGCCCCCGCCAACGCACCTCGCCGGTGGCCGCGGTGACACACGTGACGACTCCGCGGTCGCCCCACAGATAGAGCCGATCCCCCACCGCCAGCGGCGAGGGGACGTATGGTGCGGCACTCCGATCGAGTTGATAGGCCACCTTCGGCTCGATCGTCTCTCCACCGGCGTTCCCCACTGCCGGGGCACGGACGGCAACGAGCGTGTTGTCGCCCCCGCCATCGCCACAGGTGCCGACGATGACTCTTTCGCCCTCTCCCCCGGGCGGCTCCGCAACCACGACCGGGCATGAGACCGACCTTTTGGGGAGGCACTTCCGCTCCCAGAGAACGCGGCCGGTGGCTGGCTCGATCCCGGTCAGACCGTGGGCCATGCTGCCGAGGACGATCAGCGGCGGCCGGGGCGAGCCTTCCCTCCCCTCGAGGACGAGGGGCGGCGAATAGGCCGTGCGGGCTTTCTCCCGCTCGAGCGTCCAACGGGTCTTCCCGGTGGCGGTGTCGAGGGCCACCACCCTGCTCGGCCCATCCTGCTCCATCGGCACGACGAGGAGATCACGCCACAGGGCTGGCGATCCGGCGAAGCCGTGCTCGGTGTTGAAGGGGCCCAGATCGGCGTGCCAGCGCTGCTCGCCCGAGTGCGAGAAGGCCTCAACGCACAGATTGTCGCGCGTGCCCCACAGCCAGATGACGCCGGCGGCGTCGGTAACCGGCGTCGACGAAGCGAGGCTGTTTTGCGCGTTGAAGGCTTCGACCGGGCCGGGGAACGTCTTGTGCCAGAGGAGCTTGCCGGTGGCTGCGTCGTGGCAGGAGAGCGTTCGCACGCATTGCGTTGCATCGGCAGGATCGATCAGCGCCGATGCCGTATAGACCTGCCCCTGCCAGACCACCGGCGACGAGTGGCCAATGCCGGGAAGATCAACCGCCCAGGCCCAGTCGGAAGTCGCCCAACTGCTCGGAAAGCGCCGCGATCCCCCCTGCCCCGCCGCGGCCTCGCCGCGGAGGCCGGGCCAATGGCGCGGGGTGCCGGGAGTGCCGGCCGGCGCGTCAGCTCGCGGGCTGGTCGAGCCGACGAGCAAAAGCCCCGCCGCCAGCCAAGCCAAGGCGACAGGAGACCAGCGGAGGCGAATGGTGTGTGGTGTCATGGCCATGATCTTAAGAAGGGAAAAGGTGCCAGCCACCAAAATTGGAGAAGCTGGCCTCTTGCCCAGATTTGGGCCCAGATTTGGTGGCTGGCACCTTTTCGGCCCCTCACTCGGAACAGAGTGTCACCCGGCAGAGCGGGTGGATGCGGTATTCGACGCCGGTCTTGGCGTCGTAGCAGCGGAAGCGGCTGCGGAGCTTCGGACCCTTCAAGAACTTCCTTCCCCCTTCGACGCGGAAGGCAGCCCCGACGGCCACTTCTTCAACGAGCTTCCGGGCCGGATCGGGGGTATCGTAACGGGCCAGCGCCACAAGCAAACCACGGTCGCTGCAGGTAGCCGCCGCGGGATCGCGCAGATAGCGGGCCAGCGCTCCCGAGACATCCTCCGGGAGTGCTCCCTGATCCACCACCGGCGCGAGGATCCGGCCGAACTCGCTCTTCCACTGGGCCCCATGGGGGAGGACGCGCCGCGAGAAGGGCTTTCTCGGGCGGACATGCTTCTCCCAGGTGACCGCATGGGCGATCTCGTGGAGGAGCGTCGTCAGAAAGGCATAGGGATTGAGATCGTCGTTGACGGTGATCCGGTGGATCGTGCGGCCACGGACCGGCGCTCGATGGTCACCGAGCTTGGAGCGCCTCGCGGGCACCGAACGCACCTCGACGGTCGCACCGCCGAGATGCTCGCCCCGGAGCAGCTCGGCCACGTAGTCGGCCATGCCATCGGGCAGGTGCCCGCGGATCGCTCGGATTGCCTTCCCTGGTTCCATTGCGATCACGGCCTCCGCCGCCTCGTACTGCTGCCGGTTGCGCGGGCCTTCATTGAGCCGTGCATCACCGGCTCCTCGATTTTTGCACGCCTGCAACTGGCCCTGCAGCATAGAGGGGCGACAGCCGGGCCGTCAGCGCGCCCCCCCGTGATCGTGAAGGACAACCGCGGGAGGGCGCCCAGCAGCGCAATCGCGTCCCAAACGGGAAGCGGACTGGAATTGGCGGGCTGTCGGGCTCGGCGGTAGACTTTTGCCCCGGGGGAATCATTGTTTTTTTCCTCATTCCTTCAATCGCTCCAGGGGAGATTCGTTTCCATGTCTGGCAAAGCAGGCGCATCGCGCCGTCAGTTCCTCGGTTCGTCAGGCGTAGGCGCCGCGGCGGTCGCGGGGGGCTTCGTCCCCGCCTTCGCTTGGACCTCGAAGACCTTCGCCAACGACGCGGCCAACGACCGTCCGCGGATCGGCTGCATCGGCACCGGCTCCATGGGCACCGGTGACGCCCACCAGCATGCCAACTTCGGCGACATCCTCGCCGTCTGCGACGTCGACGATCGCCACTCATCACGGGCCCGCGAAGATGGCAACATCGGCAAGGGAAAGGCCGATGCCTACCGCGACTACCGGAAGGTCCTTGACCGCAAGGACATCGACGTCGTCAGCATCGTCACCACCGATCACTGGCATGTGAAGATTGCCATTGAGGCTCTCCAGGCCGGGAAGCACGTCTTCTGCCAGAAGCCGCTGTCGCTGACGCTCGAAGAGAACCAACTCTGCCGCAACGCCGCCGAGAAGTTCCCGAAGCAGGTGTTCTTCATCGGCACCCAGCAGCGAAGCCAAAAGGATCAGTTTCTCCGGGCCGTGAACATGGTCCACAAGGGCCTCCTCGGACCGATCAAGAAGGTCACCGTCGGCATCAACGGCGCCCCGACCGGCGGGCCGTTCCCGGTCGCCGACGTGCCGAAGGAACTCGACTGGGACATGTGGCAGGGGCAGGCGACAGCAGTTCCCTTCCGCGAGAAGCGCTGCCACTACGAGTTTCGCTGGTGGTATGAGTATTCCGGCGGCAAGTTCACCGACTGGGGCGCGCACCATGTCGACATCGCCCAGTGGGCCCTCCAAGAAGACTCGAAGGGGAAGGGGCCGACGAGCATCGACGGCACCGACGTCAAGCACCCCGTTCCCTACAAGGACGGCTACACGACCGTCGACGATTCCTACAACACGGCCCACGACTTCGCCGTGGTCTGCAAGTTCCCCTCGGGCGTCGAGATGGTGATCGACAGCCGCTCCGACAACGGCGTCCTCTTCGAGGGGGAAAAGGGGCGGATGTTCGTCAACCGCGAGAAGTGCACCGGCAAGCCGATCGAGGAAAACTGGGACAAGGACCAGTTCACCGATGCCGACGTTCAGAAGCTCTACAAGGGGAAGCCCTTCGAGGGGCACAAGCAGAACTTCTACCGCTGCATCCGCGA
>CAMCCR010000011.1 GCA_945873085.1 Candidatus Kuenenia stuttgartensis
TTTTTCTCCCCGCGGGATCGCCCCCAAACCGCGGTCGCAGGGCTCACTCGGGCGCCGCCAGCGACACGCACACCAGCTCCCGGTCGTTGCGGGCGAAGACACACTTCCCCGCGAAGGCCGGATGGCTCCAGACCACCTCGCGGCCAAAGCATTCGCCGGTCGGGGCGAGGAGATGCGTGCGGCCGAGCTCCTCGTAGCCGGTGGGCGTGAGCCGGGCGAGGATCAGGTCGCCAGTCTCGCTGAACAGCCAGTGACGCTCCCCCTGGCGGACGATGAAGGCCGTGCCGTGGCGGCCGCGACGCGAGCCAAGCGTCGGCACGCCGGTCTCCCAGAGCCGATCGCCGGTGGCCAGATCGACGGCCGTCAGGAAGCCTGTCTCGCAGTCGCAGCCGTAGAGGGTGTCGCCGACGATCATCGGCGTGCTGTTGGCACTCGCGATCGAGGCCTTGGCCCGGTTGCGCCACACGACCTTCGCGCCGGGGAGCTTGTCGTCGAGCCGAAAGAGGGCGCCGACGTTGCCGATGCCACTGGCAAAGAGAACGCGGCCGGCCGACGTGTCGGCCACCTGCGGCGCCATGATCGACATCCCATAGCCCGGTTTGAGCGGCACTGCCCAGATCGTTTTCCCGGTGGCGGGATCGAGGGCCGTGATCGTGTCGGCATCCCAGACAAGGACGTGGCGCACGCCAGCTGTCTCGAGGATCGACGGCGGGGCGTAGCCCGGCTCGCTTGCCGACAGAGCCCGCCACGCCTCCTTGCCGGTGCGCCGGTCAAACGCCACGACGACACTCCCCTCGCCCCCCACCATGCAGATCACGAGGTCGCCCTCGACGAGTGGATGGCTCGAGAAGCCCCAGATCGGCGTCGGGGCGCCGTAGTCGGTCTTGAAGTTCTTCTCCCACAACACCTTGCCGGTGAGGGCGTCGAGGGCATGGAGATTTCCTTCGGCGCCGAGCGCGTAGACCACGCCATCGACGACCGTCGGCGTGCACCGCGGCCCGCAGGCATACGAGACCGCATAGGGGCAGTCGTATTCGTGCCTCCAGAGGAGCCGGCCGTCGGTGGCATCAAAACAGAGCACGCGCTCCCGACCGGCAAGCTCCGTGCGCTGCGAAGGATTGTTGGCCACCGTCCCCCCGTCGCCGAGGAGGTAATCCATGAGATAGACGCGGCCATCGGCCACCGCCGGGCCGGAATAGCCGCCACCGACCTCGGCCCGCCAGCGGGCAGGAAGCCCGTCGGCAGGGAGGGCGGCGCGGATGCCGGTCTCGCGCCACTGCCCGTCACGCTCCGAGCCACGCCACTGCGGCCAATCGTCGGCCCGGCCCGGGGACATCGTCATCAGCAGGCAGGCCACAGCCCCAGAGATGGAAAGCCCGATGGCACGGAGAAGGCGACGGCGCGAGGCGATGACCATGGAGGGATCCTCTGGAGCTCTGGAAGCGGAGGGATGGAGTGGTGGGGAAGCGGTGGAGCGGTCAAAGGCCATCGGCGGCGGGGGAGGGGGAGGCTGGGGCGATCAGCGGCGGAAGCTCTTTGGTGATGTCGGGGCCGTCGGGCCGCCAGTCGACGACTTCCATCTCCGCCGTGCGGCGGCCACGAAACTCGTTGATCTTCGGTCGGAAGGCGACGTGAAACGTTTGGCCGGGCGCGGGCAGATGAGGAAGCCACTCGGCTGCCCCCCAGGCGACGGCGCGGATCTTCACGCCATGCTGGATGAGGGTCATGGCGACATGTCGGCCCCCCGCGCCGATCACCCGCGGCGCTTCGGTGAGCCTTACGGCAGAGGCACACAGCACCGGACGGCGATTCCCCTGGCCGAATGGGGCGAGCTTCTCGATCTGGCCGACCGTGTCGAGCGACAGGCTAGCAATCGTCGCCTCGCCATCGATCGCCACCTGGGCCAGCCGCAGTTCCTCCGGCATCCGCGTCGCCACCGCGGCGAGGAAGGCTTCCCGAAAGGCCTCGATGGCGCCGTCCTCGATTCTCAATCCCGCCGCTGCCGCATGGCCACCGCAGGTGAGGAGATGGGAGCGGCAGGCCTGGAGCGGGGCGAGGACGTCGAAGCCGGGCACGCTCCGCAGGCTCCCCGTCGCCGGCCGCCCCTGATGCTCGTCCTGGGCGATGACGACGACCGGGCGGTGGTAGCGCTCGGCAAGCCGGCCGGCGACGATCCCCACCACGCCGGCGTGCCAGCCACGGCCGGCGAGGACCAGCGCCGGCGCGGCGACCGGATCGAAGTCGTGAGTGGCCTGCTTCGTGGCGGCGAGGAGGATGCTCCGCTCGAGGGTGTCACGCTGCTCGTTGAAGCCATGGATCACATCGGCCAATTGGAGCGCCCGGGCCTCGTCGGCAGTGGTGAGCATCTCGATTGCCAGGCCGGCCTGGCCGAGCCGCCCGGCGGCATTGAGTCGCGGCGCCAGCCGAAAGGCGACATCCTCGCTCTCGAGCGCCGACTTCTCCTGGAGCTTGGCCAGTTCCATCAGCCGCACGATCCCGGCGCCGCCGCGGAGGCGGAGGCACTCGAGGCCATGCTTGACGAGGATCCGGTTCTCGTCGAGGAGGGGCATGACGTCGGCGACGGTGCCGAGCGTTGCCAAGCCGACGGCGCGGAGGAGCATCTCCCGCAGCCGTGGCGTCACTTGCTTGGCGCCACTGGCCCGTGTGGCGATCGCCCAGGCAAGCTTGAAGGCCACCGCCGCGCCACACAGATCGCCGAAGGGATAGCCGCCTCCCGGGAGCCGGGGATGGACGAGCACCGTCGCCTCCGGGAGCGCCGGCCCGAAGCCGTGGTGATCGGTGATGATCAGATCGATCCCGAGCTCGCGGGCCACCGTCGCCTCGGCGGCGCTGGCGATCCCGCAGTCGACGGTGATCACGAGCTTCGCCCCCTTCGCCGCCAAGCTGCGGAGCGCCTCGGCGTTGAGGCCGTAGCCCTCCTCAAAGCGGTCGGGCACATACCACTCCGGCGTCGCCCCGAGGGCCTGAAGACAGCCAAAGAGGATCGCCGTGGCGCACATGCCGTCGGCATCGTAATCGCCGTAGATCACGATCCGCGTCCCGTCGCGGGCGGCGGCGAGAATCCGCTCGGCGGCGGCAGGCACCCCGGGGAGCAATTCGGGATCGCGGAGATCCTGAAGCGTGCCGGCGAGGAACGTCCGCGCCGCGGCAGCGTCGACAAGTCCCCGAGCGGCGAGCAGCCGGGCGACGATCGGCGACACGCCGGCGGCCCGCTCGAGCCCCGCCACCACCGCCGCATCCTGCGGCTGCATCCTCCAGCGTTTCGGCACGTCGGCGGCTCCTTTCCGAGGGCGCCACCCAGGCAGGCAGCGACACGGAGTATACGCCACGCCGCCGGCGCCGATTCTGCCGACCGCCCGGCCGCCCTGCCCGTTGTGGGGGCGCCCGCCGGGCCGTAGATTGTCTCCGCCCCAGACAAAACGGAGCCCATTCATGCCGGCCGTCGACACCCTCCTGCCGATCTTCGCCCCCAAGCCCCACCGCGACACCGTCGCCGCCGATCAGGTGCTGTGCCAGTTCTGCACGGCGAAGTGCTGTCGCTACTTCGCGCTGCCGCTCGACACGCCGACGACGCGGGAGGAGTTCGAATACATCCGCTGGTTCCTCCTCCACGACCACGCCACCGTGTTCACCGAGGATGGCGAGTGGTATGTCTGCGTCCACACCGTCTGCAAGCATCTCGGCGAGGATCACCGCTGCGGAATCTACGAGACCCGTCCGCAGATCTGCCGCGAATACACGACGAAGGACTGCGAATACGAGGACGACTGGGTGTACGACCAGTACTTCGAGACCGCCGAACAGGTCGAGGAGTACATGGATGCGGTGCTGGGGCCGGGGGGCCTCGAGGTGGGAGAGGGACGACGGAAGAAGAACCGCGGCAAGTCGATCCGTGGGCCCCGCCCCAATCCGCTCGCCATCCTCGGATGACGTCTGGTAACGACACCATGATTCCCATGCTGACGTCGACGACATTTCACGGCGACGGTTTCACGCTGGCGGGATGGACGTCGGGAAACACCGCCCAGCCGCCGCTCCTCCTCCTCCATGGCGTGTCGCGCCGCCGGGCAACGTTCGCCCCGCTCCTTCCCTGGCTGATGCCCCGGTTTTGCGTTCGGGCCTACGACCACCGCGGGCATGGCGAGTCGGAGCGGGGTGGAGGGTATTTCGTCCGCGACTATGCGGCCGATGCCATGCGGGTCGTCGGGAGCCTCGCGAGGCCAGTCCTTTACGGCCACTCTCTCGGAGCCCTCGTCGCCCTCCTTACCGCCGCGGCCTGCCCTGATGCGGTTGGGGCAATAGTGCTCGAAGATCCGCCGGGACCGACCTTTCTCGCCGCGGTCGATCGCAGCCCCTATGCGGCGGTGTTCGCGCTCTACCGTGAGCATGCCGGCAGCGTGCTTCCCGTCGGCGAACTCGCCCGGAAGCTCTCGGCGGCCCCCCTTCCGGGCGATCCCGGGATGCCGACGACGACGTTCGGCGCCACGCGCGATCCGGCGAATGTCCGCTTCACGGCGTCGTGCCTGAAAGGCCTCGACCCGGCGACGATGCTCCCGCTGCTAAGCAATGCCTGGCTCGACGGGATCGACTGGGAGGCGACGCTCCGTCGGGTTACCTGCCCGGTGCTTCTGCTCCGGGCCGATCCGGCGTGTGGCGGCATGCTCCCCGACGGTGACTTCCGACAGCTCTGCGACACGCTTGCCGATGTCACGCCGATCGACCTTCCGGGGATCGGCCACAACGCCGTCGGCCAGCAGCCCGATCTCATGCCACGCTTCGTGATCCCGTTCCTCGAATCGCTCCCGTTTGGCGATGCGGCGATGAAGTCGTAAGCTCTCCGCGGGGGGGGTGGGGCGACGCATCCGGCGGCCCAGTGTGTGGCACGGCCACTTTTTTGGAAGGAAAGACATGCGGCACGAAGCAGGCACGACGGTGATCCGTGGCGGCCGGTTGTTCGATGGCACGGGAGCCGCGGCGGTGGCTGACGCGGCGCTTGTGATCAGCGACGGCGTCGTGGCCTATGCCGGCCCGGAGGCGGCGATGCCCGCACAGCCCCAAGGCGCGCGGAGGATCGACGTCGGCGGCGGGACGATCATGCCCGGCCTCGTCGAGGCCCACTTCCATGCCACCTACTTCGACGTCGCGGCCCTCGAGGATCTCGACATCAAGTATCCGGTCGAATACGTCACCCTCCTTGCCGCCGCCAACGCCCGGCTGGCCCTCCAGTGCGGCTACACGGCGGCCCGCAGCGGCGGGAGCCTGTTCAACATCGATGTCTGGCTGAAGAAGGCCCTCGAGAACGACCTCATGACCGGCCCTCGGCTCGTCGCCAGCGGTCGCGAGATCTGCGGCGTTGGCGGGCTGATGGATTGGAATCCCGACTACCGCCGCATCGGCATGGAGGGGCTCGTACTCCTCGTCAACGGCCCCGATGAGGCCCGCGCCGCGGTTCGGAAGCTCGTCAAGGATGGCGTCGAATGGGTGAAGACCTACCCCACAGGCGACGCTGCCGCCCCCGACGTCAACGATCACCACACCCTCTGCATGACGTTCGAGGAGATGAGCGCCGTGGTCGCGACGGCCCACAACCACAGCCTCAAAGTGACCGGCCACTGCCGGGCCACCGAAGGGATCACCAATGCCCTCAAGGCGGGCTACGACGCGATCGAGCATGGCACGTTCATCGACAACGAGGGGCTCGAGCTCCTCCTCGCCCGCGACGTCCCCTGCGTGCCGGCGCTCTACTTCGAGAAGGTGAGCGTGGAACGCGGCCCCGAGTTCGGCCTCTCGCAGCGGGTCATCGACGGCCATCAGGAGACGCTCGACGGCGGCGCCGAGAGCGCTCGGCGGATTCTCCGGGCTGGCGGCCGGCTGGGGATGGGGGGCGATTACGGCTTCGCCTGGAATCCCCACGGCGACTACGCCAAGGAGCTGTCGTTCTTCGTCGACTTCGTCGGGCTCTCGCCGCTCGAGGTCTTGAAGTGCGCCACGAAGACCGGCGCGGAGATCATGGGGCGGGGCCACGATCTCGGCACTCTTGAGCCGGGCAAGCTCGCCGATGTCCTCCTCGTCGACGGCGATCCGACGACCGACATCCGCGTCCTCCAAGACCGCAGCCGCTTCATCGCCGTCATGCAGGGGGGCGTGGTGAAGGCGGGGCGGATGGTGGCGCCGGCCGGCTGATGCCCGCCCGACCGGAGTGCCAAAGCGCTCCGCGGGTGGTGGGTGCCGATGGCTAAGCGGGGGTATAACCGGGGCCTTCCGCCGCTCCTCCCCGGAACCTGCTCCGTGACCGACCCGCGCCCGCCCATCGAATCCCGCACCCTCATCGAGCCCCGCACGCTCAAGGGATTCCGCGATCATCTCCCCCCCCAGGCCCTCGCCCGGGAGGGGATCCTCGACATCGCGAGGCGCGTCTACCGCTCCTACGGCTTCGTGCCGATCGACACCCCGGCGCTTGAATACCTCGAGATCCTCACCGGCAAGGGGAGCGACGAGACCGACAAGCAGCTCTATCGCTTCACCGACCACGGTGGCCGCGAGGTGGGGATGCGGTTCGATCTCACGATTCCGCTGGCCCGTTTCGCCGCCCAGCACATCGGCACGCTCGGGATCCCCTTCAAGCGCTACCACATGGCGACGGTGTGGCGCGGCGAGAACACGCAGCGCGGCCGCTACCGAGAGTTCATGCAGTGTGACTTCGACACGATCGGGACGACCAGCGCGCTTGCTGATCTCGAGACGGTCCTCGTCGTCCACGATCTCCTCTCGGCGATCGGCCTGAAGAGCTTCACGATCCGGGTCAACGACCGCCGGGTCCTGTCGGGGATCCTCGAGCGGCTTGGGCTCGCCGACCGTTCCACCGTCGTGCTGCGGGCGCTCGACAAGCTCGGAAAGGTGAGCCCCGAGGGAGTCGCCGCCGAGCTTGCCGGTCACGGCATCGATGCGGCGGCGAGTGCCGATCTGCTCCAGCTCGCGTCGCTCTCCGGGCCGGCCGACGCCGTCCTTGCCGCGCTCGAGCCGCTCGCCGGCGGCACGGCTCCGGGGCGGGCCGGGATCGACGCCCTGCGGGCGCTCCTCGACGGCGCGGGACAGGCTGGGGTGCCTGCCGGAAGGATCGTCATCGATCCCTCGATCGCCCGCGGCCTCGACTACTACACCGGCCTGGTGCTCGAGAGCTTTCTCGACGAGTTGCCGGCACTGGGGAGCATCTGCTCCGGCGGCCGCTACGACAATCTCGCCGGGCTGTACACGAAGCAGCACCTCCCGGGGATCGGGGCGTCGCTGGGGATCGATCGGTTGCTCGCCGGGCTCGAGGAGCTCGGCCGACTGGAAACCCGCGAGACCGCCGCCGACGTCTTCCTCGTCTACTTCGACGAAGCCCACCGCGGAGATTACCTGCGGATCGCCGCCGCTCTGCGGAGAGCGGGGATGGCGGTGGAGATGGCGGCCGAGCCGAAGCGGGTCGGTCAGCAGCTCAAAGTCGCCTCGAAGAAGGGCTTTCCGCTCGCGCTCGTCATCGGCAGCGACGAGTTCACCGCCGGCACGGCGCAGTGCAAGCGGATGCAATCGCAGCACAGCACGGTCATCGACTGGCACGGCGACGTTGCGGTGCTCGTCGCCGCGGTCGCCGTCGAACTCGCGGCCGTCCGTGCCGGGGGCTGACGCAAGGCGCGGCGGGCGGTCAACCGATCAGGGTACGGCGGAGGGCTTCGAGGCTCGTCGCCACCACATCGGCATCCGCCGGTCGATCGGCGGGATCGTGGGCGATCAAATGCATGACAAGATCGGCCACGGCTGGTGGAACTTCCGGCGCTACGTCGGCAAGCGGTGTCGGTGTCCCCCGGGCGATCGCGGCCAACACGGCCACGAAGGAGCGCCCCTCGTAGGGCAGCCGCCCGGCGAGCATCTCGTAGAGGATCACCCCGAGCCCGAAGAGATCGGCACGTCCGTCGACGTCTCCGTCGGTGGCCCGTTCCGGTGCCATGTAGGACGGCGTGCCCACGACGAGGCCATCGAGGGTCAGGCTGTGACTCGGGGCGCTCGCCTCGCGAACCAGGCCGAAGTCGATGATCCGTACACGCCGAGCCGGTCCGACGAGGATCACGTTGTCGGTCTTGATGTCACGGTGGACGAGGTTGTGGGCATGGGCTGCACCGAGACCGGCGGCGATCTCCTGGGCGATCCGCAGCGCCTCCGCGATCGGAAGCCGTTCCTCGTGGCGGAGATGATCGGCGAGCGACCGCCCCTCGAGGAACGGCATCACGAGGTAGGGAAGGCCTCCCTCCTCACCGACGTGATGGATGGTGACGACATGGGGGTGATCGATTCGTGCCACGGCCCGGCTCTCCCGGAGAAAGCGTTCGCGGGAGGTCGGCTCGATCGCCTTGGCGGGGAGCATCACCTTGATCGCTACGTCGCGGTCGAGTCGGTCGTCGTGGGCCAGCCACACTCGCCCCATCCCCCCCCTGCCGAGGAGACGGACAACGCGGTGGCCTCCGATCGTCCGCGGGGCCAGCGGTTCCTCTTCCGCGACGCGGATGACGACGTTGTCGGACTCACCGTGGGCCATGCCCCCCCTCTCCAGCATGACCGTCTCCGCCTCGCGGACACCATGCTCGCCGGTATCCTCCGAGGTGGTGCGGACCACGAAGGTGCAGAAAGGATCCCCCCGGAGCATGCAGGAGGTTTCCTCGATCTCCACCGTCTCGCCGTAGTGACGGGCCATGCCGCGGATCAGCCCCTGGGCCAGCCGGCACAACCGTCGTGCCGAGGCATAAATGAGATGAAGCTCGTGGGGATCGTGGCGGATCGTCTCGAGAACCGGTGGCTTGGCACCGGGATTCTTCGTCCGAACCAGCGCGTGGATGATTCCTTCGGTTTGCTCGATGAGATCGAGCAGGGTCCACGCCGGATCGACGGCCGCGCCGGCCACCTTGAGGAGGTGGGGGGCGAGAAACTCGCCGAATCGCTCGACGACCACAGGGAGGCTCTCGCCCGTGGCGTCGGCGATCGACCCCAGCATGGCGACGGCGGCCTCGTCCGGATAGACGCTGGAGGGGAGATATCGCTCGGTCGTCTTCGGCGACTGGGAGGTTTGCCCGGCGCGATCGTCCGGCTGGCGCATCGCGCCGCCCGACGGGGACGTGCCGATGAACTTCTGCAGAAAGAAGAAGATCAGTCCGTGCACCAGTCCGCTCCGTCGACGGCGTCGCCCTGTTCCTTCGTCCCGCGGGGTCGAGTCTGACAGATGATGGCGTCGTGGGAAAGGATCCCGGCGGGGGGATTTGCCGGCTGCCGGGGGGCGACGATTCGTGTCGCGCTGCTCACTCCGCCGCCGTCCCGCACACCCGCTCGCGGTAGAGCCGCAGGCCGTGGACGGCGTGGTAGAGCGCGCCGCATTCGACGTCGACGTCGGCGGTTTGTTCGAGGAGCGTGACGAGCCTCGTGGCTGCCCGCGTCACCCACGGCTCGGCAAGCCGCTCGTCGTCGAGCGCCGCGACAAGGAACTCGAAGATGTGCCCAGTGGCACCGAGGCGGGCAAAGACATCGGCGGAGGTGCCGGGACGCTCGAAGAAGTGGACCGAGAAGCTGCCGTCGGGCTGCTGGTGGCGGCGGGCGATTTCGATGCACGCCTCGATCCTCGCCTCCGCTTCGGCCCAGCAGCCGCGCTCGCTGCCTTGCTCGCTGCCGTTGGCGCCGGCCCGGTGGGCAGCGAGGGCCTGCACGAGGCCGAACAGCCGATGGCATCCGCCACAGGCGGCGCCGTCGATGTCGGCTGCCGCCTCCATGGCCACGACATCCTCGATCGTCCATGTCCGGCCGTCGCTCGAGGTCCAAGAGCTCTCCGGAGGGAGCCAGGCGGAGAGGGCCATGAGTGTCCAGGTCGCCTCGCGGCCCGGGCGGATGTCGGCCTGGGCCTGGGAGAGGAGATCGCGGAGGGTGTGGAGCTTGCCGTTGACCGAGATCGGCGTGTCGACGGACAGGCCGTCGAGGCCGCATTGGGCGAGGTAGCCGATCCACTGGTCGGGATGCCCCTGGCCGGTCGTGCTTCCCTCCTCGATCGTCGCCACCACTCCCTGGCTCCCCGGCCGCAACCGCCAGCCGCGCAAGGCCCCGCCATCGAGCAGCCAGGCGAGCGCCGTCGTCTTCCCGCCGGCCGTGGCCAGCGGGAGCTCGTCGCCGAAGGCGAGGATTCCATGAACGACCTGCCAGGCGCCGGTGACCCGCTGGTCGAGGAGGCGGCCGTCCCGGGCGTGGGCGAGGGCCCGGTCGATCCGCACGCACAGATTCACTTCGTCGCTGGCCCGCTCGGCAGCCACGCCGACCGCCGAGTCGGCCGTGGGGCTGCATCCTGGGGCCGCTCCGACGGCGATCCCCGCCAAGACGATCAGCGTCAGCGTTGGCCAGCCTGGCAGCCAACAACGAGACGAGTGAACCGGCGCGGCAAGCGGTCCGTAGAAGGTGGTCATGGAGACGGTCAGCAGGCCTTGTTGCCAGGGAGAGAGCGGGAAAAGTCGATAGCTCACGGCTTGTGTCCCCCCCTAGAATAGCTTCGTCGCTCCGGTGGTGCCGTCCCCGCCGTGACGCTTCCCCTTTCATCTGCCATCAGGAATCCCGATGCCCTTTTTCTACTTCGACCCCGCCTACATGCTCGCCATCGCCCCGGCGATGCTCTTGGCGATGTGGGCCCAGTGGCGGGTGCACGCCACGTTCGCGGCGGCGTCGCAGGAGCCGGCGCCCCTGTCGGGGGCTGCGGCCGCCCGACACATCCTCGATTCGGCCGGGGCCACGGAGGTTGCCGTCGAGCAGGTGCCAGGGACGCTCACCGATCACTACGACCCACGGACGAAGGTGCTGCGCCTCTCCGATGCCGTCTACTCCAGCCGGTCGCTCGCCGCGGTGGGGATCGCCGCCCACGAGGCGGGCCACGCCCTCCAGGATCACACCGGCTATCCGCTGATGTCGCTGCGGAACGCCGCCGTCGGCATCGCCAACATCGGCAGTGGCTTCGGGCTGACGGTGTTCATGTTCGGCTTGATGTTTGCCTCCCGGCCGATGGCCTGGGTGGGGATCGGCCTGTTCGCCGCCACGGTCTTCTTCCAGCTCGTCAATCTCCCGGTGGAGATCGACGCCAGCAACCGGGCCAAGCGGCAACTCGTCGCGCTCGGCATCGTCCCTGGCGCCGACATGCCGCATGTCAACAAGGTGCTCAACTCGGCCGCGTGGACGTATGTCGCGGCGACGCTTCAGAGCGCCCTGACGCTCATCTACTACGCCAGCTACCTCACCGGTGGTGACCGCGATTCGGAAAGCTGATCGGCGCCGGCCCTCAAGACGGCCGGACCAAATCAACCACGGCTCGTGGTTGAGGGACCAAATCAACCACGGCTCGTGGTTGAGGGACCAAATCAACCACGGCTCGTGGTTGAGGGACCAAATCAACCACGGCTAGTGGTTGAGGGAATAGAGGAGAATGTTGAGGGCGATCTTCTCGGCGTCATCCCGGCTGTAGCCGGTGCACTCCATCGAGTTTTGCTTCTCGAGCGCGCAGGAAAGATCGTAGGGGGAGAAGATCACGGCCCAGCGGTCTCCCATCCGCACCCCCTCGAGCTTCGGTGGCACCTGCCGCTTCCGGGCCGTCATCGGGCCGTCCCCGCCGCCGGCAGGCTCGCGGAGCGTCACGGAGCGCACGTCGTAACCGCCGTATTCACCCTTCGTGTAAAGCGGGTCATCGGCGGGGATCTCCTCGAGCGTTGCCTCGGGGAGAATGGCGGCGATCTCCGCCCGGAAGGCGGTGGTAAATCCAGGCGAGGCGCAGACGCTGTCGGCGAGGAGGGTGCCCCCCCGCTCGAGAAAAGCTTTCAGCCGCTGCCGCCGCGGGGCGTCGAAGGTGAAGCCCTGCCTCCCGTGCATGAACACGAGGTGATAGTCGAACAGCCCCGGCTCGGCAGGATCGACGAGGAGAGGCTGCTCGTCGACGCGGACACCGAGTTCGCGGGCCGCCGCCCGGAGGATGTTTGCCAGCGCCGCCGGCGCCGCGTCGCACATCCCGGAGTGGCGCAGCTTGCCGATCGAGAGCTGGCCCCGGTCGAACTGGTCGCGAGCCTTGGCCGCCTGAGGGAGATCGAGCGTGAACAGCTCGTCCTTCCGCTTCAGCTCCCGGTTGGTGGCGTAGGCGATGACGTTGGTGCCGATCGCCAGGGCGGCCTCGACCTCGGTGCGGATCGCGGCGGGGAGCGCCCGGGATTGCGTCTCCCCCACCTCCCACAGGCAGGAGAGGCTCGGCATCGCGGCGGCGTTCTTCTCGAGATCCGTGGGCGGGGCGTAGATCAGGCAGGTGCGGCAGCCGTAGTCGACGCCGAGCAGCGGCCGGTGGAGTTCCGGTGGGACGATCTCCTCGGCATGCCAGGCGGGATGCTCCGGCGGGAGAAGGCGGAGCTGGTACTCGGGCTCAGGGAAGATTTCGCCGACGAGTTGGCGGAGGCGGACATCGAAATCGCCGCTCGATGGGCAGCAGGCCTCGGCGAACACGAAACCCCCCTCGTCGATGTAGCGCCTGAGCCGCGGGCCGGCGTCGGGGCCGAGTTCGAAGGCCGACTTGCCGGAGATCCACAGCACCGGCGCCTGGAGGAGATCCTCGAGCGTCGCCGTCTGGGTCTCGACGATGTGCCAGGAGAGTCCGGCGGGGTAGTCCTTCTTCCAGCGTGATTCGACATGCTCGACGAGATGGGCGATGTCGTGGCCGTGCCTGTTCCAGTCGGAGTCGGGGGCGTGCCGGCTCTTGGCGACGATCACAGGCCTCCGCCCCTTGGCGAGGAACAGCAGCGCGAAGCTCGTGGCGACGACTGGATCCTCGATTCGCCCCCCCCGGAACGCCCCGGTGAGGTTGTCCTGGGTGCTGATGAACATCTTCGCCCCCTCGAGATACCAATCGGCATCGCCGATGAACCGTCGGGCGGTGAACCGGCCGACCCGCTCGAGGCCGTAGAGGTAGTAATGGAGCCATGTCTGGCCCGCCATCGGATTCTCCACCACCGAGAACCGCCTCCCGAGCCACTCAAGCCCCCGCTCCACCAGCTTCGGGGAAGCCCCGCCGCCGCAGCAGGCGACGGAATCACGCGTCGCGCGGGCTGCCGGCGCGCCGACATGCTGGGAGGTGATCCAGACACTGGCGATGCCGGCGCATGTCATGCTCCCCGAGCCGCCGGCATTGCCGATCGTGTAGCCCCACGAGCCGTCGGCATTGGCGGACGACACCCAGTATTGTTGCGCCCGGACCCACACCTCCTGCTTGACGCGGACCCCGACCCGATCGGCTTCGTGGAGGGCGAGGAGCGCGAACTGGGAGTTGGAATTGTCGCCCGTCCCCTTGGCCCTGCCGTACGACCACGAGCCGGTTGCCTGCCCCTGCGAGACCTGCGTTCCCTCGAGCCACTCGACGTTCCGCTGGAGGATCGCCCGATCGTCCTCGGGCGAGAGCATCGCCAGGAGCATCGTCTGGAGCGACACCGAGTAGGTCTCCTCAGGCTTCTGGCGACGGATCCACTCGAGCCCGCGCTGCATCTGGGCGTGATCGGAGGCGACGCCCGCATTGGCCAGCGCCAGCATCACCAGCGCCGTGGCGCCGACACGGGTGTCGTCGGCCCGCATCGCCACCTGCCAGGAGCCGTTGGGCTCCTGTTCCCGGAGGAGCCAGTCGCGGGCTTTCTCGATCGACCGTTGAATCTTCTCCGGGGAAACCTTCGCCCCCTCGCGGTCGGCGGAGAAGCCGACGCGGCCCGATGTGAGCGTGCCGCCGAAGACGATGGCACCGACCAGCACGGCAAAGAAGAGACGGCGGGGAGGCATCGGGAAACCCCGGGGCGGTGACGAGGAGGGCGGTCCTTCCC
Source organism: Candidatus Kuenenia stuttgartensis (assembly GCA_945873085.1). Classification (GTDB taxonomy): domain Bacteria; phylum Planctomycetota; class Planctomycetia; order Pirellulales; family UBA1268; genus QWOP01. The sequence goes on from CAMCCR010000011.1 coordinate 13,914, forward strand.
CTCCGGAAAGCCCTTTCAGTCTACCGGCCGACAGGGAAACCGCCGTGCCACGCGGCCGGTTTGCGGGGTTTGGTGCCTAGGCCGATACTTGGGTCTCCCCGTCCCTTGTCACCGGTGCGGGGGCCCGCCAAGGAGGGAACTGCTCCGTGTCGACGACCCCGCGCCCGAAATCCCTCGACGACATCCTCGTCGAGTTCAGCCAGCACCGGAAGCTGATGCAGGAGGAACTGCAGAAGGTGATCGTCGGACAAAACGACGTCATCGAGCAACTCTTCGCCGCGATCTTCACCCGCGGCCACTGCCTCCTCGAGGGGGTGCCCGGGCTCGCAAAGACGCTCATGGTGTCGACGCTCGCGCGGATCCTCGATGTCGGCTTTAAGCGGGTGCAGTTCACCCCCGACCTCATGCCCTCCGACATCACCGGCACCAACGTCCTCGAGGAGGATGAGTCTGGCCGCCGCAGCTTCCGCTTCGTCGAGGGGCCGATCTTCACGAACATCCTCCTCGCCGACGAGATCAACCGCACGCCGCCGAAGACGCAGGCGGCCCTCCTCCAGGCGATGCAGGAGCGCGAAGTCTCGGTGGGGCAGGAGACCTACCAGCTCCCCGATCCGTTCTTCACGATCGCCACGCAAAACCCGATCGAGCAGGAGGGGACCTACCCGCTCCCGGAGGCGCAGCTCGACCGCTTCATGTTCAACATCAAGGTCGGCTATCCCTCCGCCAGCGAGGAGGAGCAGATCCTCATGGCGACCACCCGGTCGGAGAAGCCGGAAGTGCGGAAAGTGCTCTCCGGGAGAGCGATCGTCAACATCCAGAAGCTCGTCGGGAGCGTGGCGGTGAGCGAGTATGTCGTCAAGTACGTCGCCCGCCTCGTCCGCGCCACCAGGCCGAAGGATCCGCAGGCCCCGTCCTATGTCGCCGAGCTCGTCGACTGGGGCGCCGGTCCCCGCGCCGGCCAGTTCCTCATCCAGGGTGGGAAGGCGATGGCAGCGATGGACGGCCGCTTCAGCGTCTCCATCGACGATGTGCGGCGGATCGCCGTGCCTGTGCTCCGCCATCGGATCGCCACCAACTTCCAGGCTCAGGCCGACGGCCTGACCAGCGAGTCGATCGTCGAGCGGCTCGTCCGCGAGGTGCCGGAGCCGGAGATTCCCAAGCTCGTGAAGTGATCCCTGCGGGCTGTCCGCAGGATGACAGCAGGGCTCGTTGCCCGCGTCGGTCCCCTTTCCCTGGCGACGGACTCCATGGTGCGTGCGGTCGAGGAATATCTGAAGCCCCAGGTCGTGCGTCAGATCGCGCGGCTGGATCTGCGTGCGCAGTTCATCGTCAAGGGATTCCTCCAGGGGCTCCACGCCAGCCCCTACCAGGGCTTCTCGGTCGAGTTCAGCGAGCACCGAAAATACACCCATGGCGACGATCCCAAGGACATCGACTGGCTCGTCTACGCCAAGACCGACAAGCACTACGTCAAGAAGTTCGAGGCCGAGACCAACATCACCGGGTATCTCGCCATCGACGCCAGCGCCAGCATGGCGTACACCCATCGCCAGGAGCTCACGAAGCTCGACTACTCGATCTCTCTGGCGGCCGCGCTCTGCTGGCTCATGATCCACCAGCAGGATCCCTGCGGACTGATGGTGTTTGACGAGAAGCTCCACTCGAGCCTCCCGGCGCGGTCGAAGCGGTCGCAGATCGCGCAGGTGCTCTCCGTCCTTTCCAAAGTGAAGCCCTCGCGGCGGACCGACATCGCGCGGAGCCTCATCCAGATCGGGGCCATGCTCCGCCACCGCTCGCTCGTGATGGTGTTCAGCGATCTGCTCGCCGACCCGGAGCCGGTCCGCGACGCGCTCCTTCGGCTGCGGCATCGGGGGCACGACGTGATCCTGTTCCATATCCTCGATGAGGCGGAGGTCGCCTTCCCCTTTGACGGGATGGTCGAGTTCACGGAGCCGGAGACGGATGAGAAGCTCGTCGTCGACGCCGATGGCGCCCGTCGGGAATACCTCGAGGCGGTGCAGGCCTTCCGCGAGGACTACCGGCGCACCTGCTTCCACGCCGGGATCGACTATGTCCCGCTCGACACGAGCATGCAGTTCGACCGCGCCCTGATGGAGTATCTCGTCAGTCGCCGGAATCGTTTTTAGGAAGCCGCCCCCTCCATGGGACTGTCGTTCCTCACTCCCGCGCTGCTCGCCGGGGCCGCTCTCGTGGCCGTGCCGGTGATCCTCCACCTCATCATGCGGCGCAAGCCGGTGCCGCGGGCCTTTCCGGCGATGCGCTTCCTCCGCCAGCGGGCGGCCGCCAACCGGCGCCGTCTCCGCGTCAGCCACCTTCTTCTGCTCCTTCTGCGAATGGCCGCGCTGGCCGTCCTCGCCCTTGCCCTGGCCCGTCCCACGCTCCGTGGGGCCGGGTGGCTTGCCGACGGCGAGAAGCCGGTGGCCGCGGTCCTCGTCTTCGACACCAGCCCGCGGATGGAACTGCGGCAGGCCAACCGCACCCGTCTTCAGGAAGCGGCGGCACTGGCCCGGGCGTTGGCCGCGAAGCTCCCGCCGGCCAGTCAGGTGGCGGTGATCGACACCGGGGGTGGACCGGTGTCGTTCTCCCCCACGGTCGCGGCGGCGCTGGCCCGCGTCGATCGTCTGGCCGTCGGCACCGCGGCGCAGACGCTGCCGGCGGCGATGCAGGAGGGCCTCCGACTCCTCGACACCGTCCCTGAGCTCCGCCATGAGATGTTCGTCTTCACCGATTGCTCCCAGGGGGCCTGGGAGGGGCGGACCGCAGCCGATCTGATCGCCACGCACGCCGACACGGCGGTGCTGTGGGTCGATGTCGGAGCCACCGGTGCGCAAAACTTCGCGCTCGAAGCGGTCGATTTGTCGACCGACCAGCCGACGGCGGGCGCGACACTGGGCGTCACGGTGGAGACTCGGCGCAGTGGCCCCGATGCGAATCGGCCAGTCGCGGTGGAGATGCTCGGTGCCGATGGGCGGTACGCGCGGCGGGCCGTGAAGCCCGTGGCGTGGAAGGAGGGGCAGGCCGGGCAGGTGGACTTCGAGGTCACCGGCCTCGAGCCGGGGGTGCGGCAGGGGCGGGTCGTCCTCGATGGATCGGATGACATGGAGGTGGACAACGCCCGCTACTTCACCGTCGAGGTCGGCACCCCCGCCAAGATCCTCATCGCCGCTCCCCAACCGGCTGCCGATACCGGGAGATTCCTCCTTCAGGCGATCGCGCCAGCGGCGTTGCGGAAGGCGGGCAAGGGGCGGTTTGACGCCACACTCATCGACATCGGCAAGCTCGATGCCACCCCCTGGGACGGCTACCAGGGGATGGTGCTTGCCGATCCGCCGCCGCTTACGCCCCGCACGCTCGACCTGCTCTGGCAGTGGGTGGCTGGCGGCCGGGGGCTCGTCGTCTGGCTCGGGCCGCGGGCCGCCGATGCCGCGCGTTTCAATTCCGACGCAGCCCAAAAACTCCTCGGTGGGCGGATCGTCCGTGTCTGGCGCAATCCCCGCGAGGACAATTTTCTCGCGCCGGCCAACCTCGATCATCCGATCCTCAGTCCCTTCCGTCGTGTCGGAGACGCCGTCCCCTGGCAGGATTTTCCCATTCAGCGATTGTGGGAGTTCGAGCCGAACGATCCGGCGGCTGACGGTAACGGCGCGGCGCCCCGGGCCGCCGGCGCCGATGCGACGGCCGACTCGGCGGTGCCGGTCGTCTCGTTCCGCAACGGTCTTCCGGCGATCCTCGAACATCGCGTCGGGCAGGGGACTGTCGTCACGGTGACGACGCCGGTGTCGCAGGCCGCTGACGATCCCGACGCCTGGAACATGCTCGCCACTGGGTTCGAGCCGTGGCCGTTCGTGATCCTCGCCAACGAGACGCTCCTCCATGCGGTCGACACCGCCGACGACCGCAACATCGCCGCAGGCGCCTCGGCCGTCGTCCATCTCCAGCGCCGCGATGTGGCGACGGCCTTCGTGAGCACCCCCGGTGGCGACGACTTCCCCGCGCCGGTCGACCAGCGCCGCGGCACCGTGACGGTGACGACGACCCAGGTGCCGGGCAATTACCGGGTGCGCTCCGGCGGCGATGTCGGCGGGGTCGTGCGGGGATTCAGCGCCAATCTCGCCGCCGAGAGCATCGACGCCCGGCGGCTCGCCGACGCCGGCCTCGTCGCGGCGCTGGGGCCAGGCTATCGGCTCGCGAAGAGCGAGGCCGAGCTCGTTCGCGACGTCAAGCTCGAACGGGTCGGCGCCGAGCTGTCGGGATGGTTCATCCTCCTGGCGGCGTTGGCGATGGCCGGGGATTGGATCGTCGCCAACCGTTTCTACGCGCCACGGGACGATGCCGGAGCGGTGCCAAAGGTTGGTGCGGGTGCCGGTGACGCAGTGGCCTCGGGAGCGCCGCCGCCGCTGCCGGGTGGCGCCGGGAAGGCCGTGCGGGGGGGCGACGCATGACGCCGCTTGTGGCACTCGTCCTCGAGGAGCTGTCGCTCGACTTCGATCCGGTCGTGTCGTGGTGGTTTGTCGCCCTGGTGACGCTCGCGCTTGTGGCGGTGCTCGTGGCGGTGGGCCCCGACCGCTCGCGCGTCCCGGCGGGGCGGAGGCTCGTGCTCGTGCTCCTCCGCACCGGCGCTTTTTTGGCGCTCGTGGCCTGCCTGCTGCGGCCGACGCTCGTGGCGACCCGCCAGGCTCGCCAACAAGGCACGCTCCTGGTGCTTGCCGATACTTCAGAGAGCATGACGGTCGTTGACGGGGCTGCGGGGCGGACGCGCTTTGAAGAGATGACGGCGGCGCTGGCTGCCGCCCGCCCGGCTGCCGCCAAGCTCGTGGCCGAGGGAGATGTCGATATCAGTCTCTGGGCCTTCGACCGTGAGGCTCGCCCCGTGGCTGGGACGGCGGAAGACCCGTTTCCGCTCGGCGCTTGGCAGCGTGGGACGGCGAGCGACCAGACGGCGATCGGTGCCGCCCTCGACGACGCGCTGCGGGCCACGGCAGGGCGGCCGCTGGCGGGCGTGATCGTGCTCTCCGACGGCGCCCAACATGCCTATCCGCCGCGCGACCAGCCGCCACAGGGGGTGGCGCGGAAGCTCGGGGATGCGGCCGTGCCGCTGTGGAGCGTCACCTTCGGGCAGCAGCGCGGCGGAGGACAGGGGCGCGATGCCGCGGTCACCAATCTCTCCGTCGGCGAGACGGTCTACCTGAAGAACACCCTCGAAGTCGCCGGCCGGATCCGCCTCGACGGCCTCGCCGACCGGGATGTGGTGGTGAAGCTTCTGGCAGAGAACGAGAGCGGGGCGATGGAGGAGGTCGCCCGGACGGTTGTCCGTGGCGGCCCGCAGGTCAACGAGGAGGCGGTGCGCCTCGCCTGGACACCGAAGGCCCTCGGCGAGCGGAAGCTCTCGCTCGTGGTCGAGCCGCAGGAGGGGGAGGTGGTCCTCACCAACAACGAACTCTCGACGTTTGTCGAGGTGGTCGACGGGGGCTTGCGGGTTCTCTATCTCGAGGGAGCGCTGCGGGTCGAGCAGCGATTCCTCCGCCGCGTTCTCGCTGCGAGCCCCGACATGCAGGTCGACTTCGAGTGGATCGACGCCGCCGGTCGGCGGAATTGGCCGCTCAATCTCGGCCGCAAGCTCGACGCCGGGTACGACGTGTTTCTCATCGGCGACCTCGATGCCTCGGCCCTGTCTCCTCAGGATCTCGGTGCCATCGTCGCCAAGGTCAACGGCGGTGCGGGAATCGGTTTCCTCGGTGGCTTCCATGCCTTCGAGGCCGGTGGCTGGGGAAGCACGGCCATTGGCCAATTGCTCCCTTTCGAGTCCGACAAGCTGGCGCGACAGCCGTTCGACCAGCCGATCCGCCCGGGGCTCCATCTGCCCGGTCCGCTAAAAATGATCCCCGATCAGCGGTTCGGCGGCGTCTCGATCCTCCGCCTCGGGCCCACCGATCAGGAGACCCGCGCCGCCTGGCAGGCCCTGCCGCCACTCGAAGGCGCCAACGACCTGGGACGACTCGTTCCCAACGCGAAGCCGCTGGCCGTCACCTCCGACGGCAGGCCGCTGCTTGTCGCCCGCGAGTTTGGTGAGGGGCGCGTGCTCGCGTTTGCCGCCGATTCGACCTGGCGCTGGGCCATGCAGGGCGGCGGTGAGCAACACCGGCGCTTCTGGCGACAGATGGTCCTTTGGCTCGCCAAACAGGACGACTCCGGCAACGACTCGCTGTGGGTCCGCCTGGCGCAGCGCCGCGTGGCCCCCGGCGCCACGATTCCCCTCGACACGGGCCTTTCGAAGCCCGACGGCAGTGGGGTCGCGGAGGCGGCCTTCGAAGCGGTGATGACCTCACCGGGAGGGGTCTCGCGCCCGTTGCGGCTGGCGAAGAAAGAGGAGTCGTATGCGGGGGTGCTCGCCGACTTCAACGAGCCGGGAGATTGGAAGGTCACGGTCCAGGCGACCAAGCCCGGTGCCCCCCCGGTGTCGCGATCGGCGCGTTTCACCGTCGTCCGGCAGGATCTCGAGTTGGCAAGCCCCAGAGCCAACCCGCTCCTCATGCGGCAGTTGGCCGAGTCGACCGAGGGGGGCGGGGTGCGATCGCCGGAGGAGCTCTCCGAGATCCTCGACGACCTGCGGACGAAGCCCTCGGCCTACGACGCCCAGGAGCAGTGGTCGGCCACCCTGTGGGACAAGTGGCCGATGTTCCTCGTCATGGCCGGGCTCCTCTGTACCGAGTGGTTTCTGCGGAAGCGCTGGGGGCTCGTGTAGCGATTCCCCGCCCGATTTCCCCTGTCGGGGCCGTGGCCTGCCTGCTACTCTCCCCCCCCTCGCAGGCTGCCCAGTCCGCGGGAAGGTGACGAAGCAGACAGGCCGGGTCCGGCCGGGAGTACGGAGTGCGCAAGCGACGCCCCATCCGCCGCAAGCTCATGGTGGGAGGGGGCCTCGTCCTTCTCATGGTGGCGCTCCTCTCGGCGAGCAGCTTCCTCGGCACCTATTCCTACCGCCGGCTCGTGCGCGGCCTGAGCAGCCGGGCGGCGGAGTTGCCGCTGGCGAGTGATCTCGGCGAGAGCGTGGCGACGCTCCGGTTCGTCCACGCCCGGAGCTTGTCGGGGGATGTGACGGCCCTCGCCGCCGAGCCGGCCGAACTGCCGGTCGTTCCCCCGCTGCCGGTGCCCGTTCAGGAGGGGGAGGACGAGGACGATGGCGACGAGGAGGCCCGCGAGCTCGGCCCCTGCAGTGCCCCGTTCCTCGCGGTCCTTTCGCGAACGGAACGGGCCCTCGAGGCTTACCGCGAGGAGCTCGGCAAGGGGGAGATCGACAACGCCCCCCTCGGCGACCGGAGCCGCGAGCGCGAGACGGCCCGGCGGATCGCCGCCAGCCTCACCCGGATCCGCGATGTGGTGGGGCGGCCGGCCGCCGGCGAGGGGGTGGAGCTGGAGCAATTGCACACCCTTGGCCCCGACCTCGGTCGGCTGGCCGCGCTTTCCGCGACCCTCCCCACCTATCTCCAGGAGCACCTCCTCGATCTCTCCAGCGACGTTCGTACCGGGTATCGGACGCTCATCGTCACCACCTGGGCCGCGGCGATGGCATCGGCGCTGCTTCTGGCATCGCTCGGCGTCCTCACCTACCGCTGGGTGTTCCGGCCGCTGCGCCTTCTCGGCTACGGTTCGCGGCGCGTGGCTGCCGGCGACTTCGCCTTCCGGCTCAATCTCGACAGCCGCGACGAGATGGCGGAGCTGGCCGAGGCGCTCAACGACATGACGCAGCGCTTCCAGGAGGTCCGCGACGACCTTGACCGGAAGGTGCAACTACGGACACGCGAGGTGATCCGCAGCGAACAGCTGGCAAGCGTCGGCTTCCTCGCCGCGGGGGTCGCCCACGAGATCAACAATCCCCTTGCCTCGATCGCGATGTGTGCCGAGTCGCTGGAGAGCCGGCTTGCCGGGCTCGTGGCCGACGACAGCGAGGCGCAGGTGGCCCGTCGCTACCTCGAGCTGATCCAGGCCGAGGCGTTCCGCTGCAAGGGAATCACCGAGAAGCTCCTCGATTTTTCCCGGCTCGGTGAAGTGCGCCGCCAGCCGACGGCGATCATGGCACTGGTGAACGATGTCGCCGAGATGCTCCGCCACGTCGGGCGGTTTGCCGGGCGATCGATCGAGATTGACGACGGCCCCGATCTCCCGGTGATGGTCAATCCGCAGGAGATCAAGCAGGTGGTGCTCAACCTCCTGGTCAACGCCCTCGACTGCATCGAGACGACGGGGCATGTCCGGGTGGCCGTTCGCCGGATCGCTGAGACGGCCGTGCTGACCTTCGCCGACGATGGCTGCGGGATGAATGACGAAGTCCTCGAGCACCTCTTCGAGCCGTTTTTCACACGTCGCAAGACGGGGCAGGGGACTGGCCTGGGGCTCTCGATCGTCCACCGGATCGTCGCCGATCATGGCGGGCGGATCGAGGCGGAGAGCGATGGCCCAGGGAAGGGGGCCACGTTCCGTGTCACGCTCCCCCTCGCGGCCGGTGCCGAGGGGCAGCGGCGCCCGGGGCACGGAGCGACGAAAGATCTGGACTCCGCCCTGCGTGCGGCCTAACGCAAACACTGGAGGTGTGACGTGACGAAGCCTGTCAGGCCGATGCGGATCTTGTTTGCCGACGACGAGATGTCGCTCCAGGAGCTGATGCGAATCGAGCTGCCGAGATTGGGGCACGAGGCGACGGTCTGTCCGGACGGTCGGACGGCGATCGCGGCCCTCGATCGCACCGCCTACGACTGCGTGATCGTCGATCTCGACATGCCGGGCGTAGGTGGGATGGAGGTCATTGCCCGCGTTCGCGACGTCGCCCCCGACACCGAGACGGTGATCATCACCGGGAAGTCGTCGCTGGAATCGGCGGTGGCGGCGGTCCGTCAGGGGGTGTTTGACTACCTCACCAAGCCGTGCAAGCTCGCCGAGATCCAGGCGGTCCTCGAGCGGGTGCGGAAGAAGCGGGAATTGACGCTCCGTCTCCGGGCGCTCGAGGGGCGCCTGCGACGCGCGGAGGGGGCGTCGCGCCTTGTCGGAGGATCGCCAGGGCTCGATGCGGTGCGCCGGCTCGTCTCCCGGGTGGCGGTCAGCGACTCAAGCGTCCTTGTGCGCGGCGAGACGGGGACCGGCAAGGAGCTCGTTGCCCGGGCGATTCACGACGGCAGTCCCCGGGCCACGGGGCCGCTGGTGGCCGTCAACTGCGGCGCTCTCCCCGAGCATCTGGTGGAGAGCGAGTTGTTCGGCCACCGGAAGGGGGCGTTCACCGGCGCGGAGGAACACCGGGCCGGCTTGTTCGAGGTGGCGGACGGGGGGACGCTGTTCCTCGACGAGATCGGCGAACTCCCCAGGGCGCTCCAGCCCCGGCTCCTGCGGGCGCTTGAGAGCGGCGAGATCCGTCGCGTTGGTGACAACCACCCCGTGACTGTCGATGTCCGCGTGGTCTGTGCCACGCACCGCTCCCTCGAGGAGATGGTGGCGGCGGGGACATTCCGCGAGGATCTCCTCTTTCGCATCAACACCTTCGAGGTGGCGATTCCCCCCCTCCGTGATCGTCTCGACGACATCCCGATGCTCGTCGAGCACTTCGTCCGCGATGGGCGGCCGCAGACGCCCCCCGACGCCCTGGTCATCGAGCCGGAAGCCCTCGCGGTCCTCCAGGGGCATGTCTGGCCAGGCAATGTCCGCGAGTTGGCCAATTGCGTCGAGCATGCCCTCGTGCTCTGTGACGGGCTGCCGCTGACCGTCGATCATCTCCCCGCCCGACTCGGGGCTCTCAAGCCCCGGCCGCTGCCGATCGGGGCTCTGCCGAGCATGGCCGAGGCCGCCGGCATCAGCGCGGTGGCGGCGCCACCGACAAACCTCCTGCCCCAGGCTGCTCTTGCCTCGGCTCCGATCTCGGTGATGACCGCGACGGCGGCCGTTCCCGGCGGGGCGCTCCCGCAGGCCAGTCAATCGCCGGCGATGGTGAGAGATCCGAAGCCGGTGAGTCTCCGTGAACTGGAGATGCAGGCGATCGTTGAGTCGCTCGAACGCAATCACGGCAACAAGCCGCGGACGGCCGAGGAGCTCGGGATCAGCCTGAAGACGCTCTACAACAAGCTGCACCAGTTGGCCGATGCGCATCAGGCCGCAGGCCAGGCATCGCCGGCCGTCGGGGGGCCGACAGACGCCGCCGCATGATTCGGTGCTGTTGGACCTGAGCGGGGGTGAATGGCCGCACGCCCGTTCCCGCTCAGCCGGTCTTGCGCACCACCCCGACGAGGATGCCGAGGACACGGGCGTTGCGGACGTAGATCGGCTTCATCGACGAATTGGCCGGCTGGAGGCGGATCCGGTCGCGCTCCGGGAACCATTGCTTGAGGGTCGCCTCGCCGTCCTCGGTCTGGGCAACGACGATGTCGCCGGCGTGCGCCGTTTGGCGCCGGCGGATCACCACCCAGTCGCCATCGGCGATCTGCGCTTCGACCATCGAGTCGCCCATCACTTTGAGGACGAAATGATCGTCCTTGTCGAAGAGCTCCTCGAAGTCGATCCGCTCCTGTTGCTCGTCCGCCGTCCGGAGCGTGCCCGCCGCCACCCAGCCGGCCATCGGGAGGCCGCGGAGGTGGGCCGGTTCGGTGATCAGTTCGATCGCCCGGGACATGTTCTTTCCCCGGCTGATCAACCCTTTCCGTTCGAGCGCCTTGAGGTGGCAGACGACGCCATTGGGGGAACGGATGTCGAAAGCCTGACCGATCTCCCGAACGGTGGGGCCGTAGCCACGGTTTTGGATCTTGTCACGGATAAAGGCGTAGATCTCGAGTTGCCGCTCGGTCGGCGCGTCGGCGCCCTGATCGGCGGCCACATCGCCCCCGACGCCGAGAATCGCATCGCCATGCGAGATCGCCGGGCTCGGCGTCAGCGGCGCTGCGACATCGCGGGGGGAGGAAGAGGGCTTCGCTGGCGATCGCCGTCCGCCGGACGGCTTTCCTGGGGCAACAGGCTTCCCGGCGACGGCAGGTTTTCCGGCACCAACGGGCTTGCCGACCGAGGACGCGGCAGGCTGGGAGGTTTTTCTGCGGATCGTCACGGGTGCCTCGACGTCAGAGAGGTGGAGCCTGAGCATAAGCCCGACATAAACATCGGTATCCTACTATACGCTCGTTCATTTTTGTTGCCAAGAGGGGCAATGGCGGGGAACGCCATCGATCCGCGGCCCATGAAAGAGGGCGTCGCGGCTTTGAAGAGGGAGCTCAACGCCCGGCGGCGGCGGCGGCCACGGCAGCATGGAGCTGTTGGGGCGAGAGGGTCATGGCGCGGGCGAATCCGGCGATGAAGCGGGCCGAGGTCGGCTCGAAAACGACGATTGAGAAGTCGCCGAGTTGAAACCAGTCGGCCGCATGGGGAAAGCGCCCCAGGTAGGCCTGCTTGAGGGCTTCGTAGGCCGGGTGGGCCGAATCAATGAACGTCGCCTGAGCAGGCAGCGACACCCTCGGCAACGCCTGCGGAGGAGGGCCGGAGGAATCGGTCGACTCGGCCGCCGTGACGAGAAGGCAGACCTCAGGCGTGGCGAGCATGTCGCGCGTGTGGGCCGAGAGTCGGCTGACGTGACTGACAAGCACCACGCTGCCCGCGTTATCCCCGCCGTCGTCCTCGGCGTGCGGATCCCGACCGGTGACGAGCACCGCGTAGGGAATCATCGAGGCGAACGGCCTTCCGTCATGGAGCGTGGCCAGCGAGGCGACGCTGTGGCCGAGAACGAGCCGTCCGAGGAGGAGGGACGTGTCGTGGTCGATCACCGGGAGGCTCCACAGGGGTCGAGAAGGATCGAGAAGGGCCCGGGAGAAAGAAAAAACCGGGCTGGGGAAAGCGTGCGGGCCCGGCGACCTGTCGATCGCCGGGCCCGCTTGAATTAAAAACGACCAGTGCCGAGGCTCGGACGATCAGACCGCGGCAAGGGCCGTCACCCGATCGCGAACCGGCGATCACCAAGCCCCCGATCGCGAACCGGCGATCACCAAGCAAAGTGAGCAAAAGCCTTATTGGCGTCGGCCATGCGATGGACGTTGTCACGCTTGGTAACCGCGGCACCTTCGCGCTTGTAGGCGGCGAGGATTTCCTCGGCGAGTTTCTCGTGAGTCGCACGCCCCTTCTTCTCGCGGACGGCCTGCAGCATCCAGCGGATGCCGAGCGACTGCTGCCGGTTGCGGTTGACCTGCATCGGCACCTGGTACGCCGCACCACCGACCCGCTTCGAGCGAACCTCGACGGAGGGCTTGCAGTTCTCGAGGGCCCGATTGAAGACCTCGATAGGCTCCACGTCGGTGACCTTCTTGGCCACGATGTCCATGGCGTCGTAGAAGACGTTTTGCGCGATGCTCTTCTTCCCGTCGTACATCAAGCAATTGATGAACTTGCTGACGAGGAGCGACCCATAGCGGGGGTCGGGACCGAGTTGTTCGCGGCTGGAGGTGATCTTTCCCATGACTCGTGCTTCTGCTTAACCCTTCTTGGCACCATAGAGACTGCGGGACTGCTTGCGGCCCTGCACGCCGAGCGTGTCGAGAGCACCGCGGACGATGTGGTAACGAACGCCGGGAAGATCGCGGACACGACCACCACGGACGAGCACGATCGAGTGCTCCTGGAGGTTGTGCCCTTCGCCCGGGATGTAAACCGTGACTTCCTTGGCGTTGGAAAGTCGCACGCGGGCGATTTTCCGGAGCGCCGAGTTGGGCTTTTTGGGGGTCATCGTGCGGACCTGAAGACACACGCCACGCTTTTGCGGGCAGCGGTCAAGCACGGGAGACTTGGAGAACTTGCGCTTCGGCCGACGGCGGCTGCGAACAAGCTGGCTGATCGTGGGCATACCGGATCGCTTACGGAGGGGGCTGGGATCGCCTTGGTGAACGCCTTCGGGATTCCCCGAGGCGGGAATCCCAAAATGTAGCCGAAACCACCTGCGGGCGGAAGCGGGAACGGCAATTCCCGTTGATCGGCCCGATTTCACCCCAGGATTCACCCCTTTTTTCTGGCCGGCAGCCCCGGCGCGGAAGGCCGTTGGCGGGCGGTCGGTCGCAAAAGGCTCAGCCCCCGCGGACCCAAAACTCCCCCCGCCCGCCGGAAACCGTCTCTCCGTGCCACTGTGTCCAGGCGACACGCGACCAATTCAGAGGGGCGGGGGGCGACGCGGGGCGGTGTGCGGCGGGGCTGAAGCCGGCGGCGAGCAAACGGCGTTCGAGGAGCGTCAGAAAAGGGGGTGACCAGGTCGCTCCGGCCTGAAACGTGGGGCCGGGAGCGGTGGAGGGGCCAGCCGCGATGATCGACCCGCGGCGCATTCCCAGGCCGGCATGACGGCCGAGCATGCCGGCCACGACCACCGTTCCGGCCCGCAGTTCGAATCCGGCGCCGCGGCCGCAGTCGCCCCCGATCGCCACGATTCCCCGCCGCATTCGCGCCGCAGCGAGACGACCGGCCGAGCCGGTAATCACGATCAATCCCCCGGTCACACCGTTGGCTTCGCCAGGGAACGCGGCTGCGGCGTCGTCGCCGGCATCCCCGGCGATCCGGACCACGCCGCCACTCATCGCGGCGGCCAGCCAGTTTCCCGCGTTCCCGGCGATCACCAATTCGCCCCCGGCCATGCGGGCACCGGCCCGGTGGCCGACGGCGCCGGTGACCTCGATCCTTCCGGCACGCATCCCCGCGCCGATGCCGTGAACGCGCGAGAAATCACCACGGCACTCGATGCCGCTGTCGTCGTCGAGGTCTCCCGAAACGACGAACGCCGAGGCGAGCGGTTGCCTGCGGCCATCGATCTCGACAGGCATTCGCTCGATGGCAGCGATCCCGAGCCCTGCCAGCCGATCGGGCGTGATGCCGGAGAGATCGATGGAACCGGTGCCACGGAGGCCGTCTCGCGGCAGGATGACAAGCGGCACGGATCTGTTCCCGTGGCAGGGGCGGAGGAGATGAAAACGGCCGGGGCCCGCCGGAGAACCTCTCCGGCGGGCCCCATGATACCGATTCACGACCCTGACGACGGATGCCGGCCGGCCGCTTCCCGGAGGCATCGTTTTGGGCCGTGGCGGTCAACGCTCAGCCAGCGCGAACCTCGACCTTCCGCGGCAGCACGGCGGCGAGGCGCGGGACGCGGATCGTGAGCACGCCCTGTCGGTAATCGGCGTCGATCCGGGCACCGTCGAATCCGTCGCCGAGGCGGAGCGATCGGCGGTAGTCGCCGATGCCGTATTCCTGGCGGATGACGCGGGCCGTGGAGGCCCGGGGAGCGACCGCGCCGTGGAGCGAGAGCACGCCATCCTCGAACGTCACGTCGATCGTGGCGGCATTCGCACCGGGCATGTCGGCCACGAGGACGACCTCGGTGCCGCGGTCACGGACATCGACATTCGGCCGGTAGGTGAGCCCGGCCCGGGGGGGCGTGGCGGGGGAAGCCGTTTCGGTTTTGGTCACCATCGGAAATCTCCTGCTGGGAAGGAAATGGGGGAGTCTGCTGGACAAGACGCTGGAACGAGAGGGCTGCGGGCGGTTCAGCCGCCGCGGACCTCCACCTTCCGCGGCTGGCAGGCCGCCAACTTCGGGCAGACGACCGTCAGCACGCCATCGACGAGACGGGCCTCGACCCGGAGGGAATCAACGGCGACCGGCAGCTTGAGGCGCCGCTCGAACGCACCGCTGCCCCGCTCCCTGAGGAGCCAGACAACCTTCTCCCCGGCAGGGGCTTCGACCGGCCGATCGGCCTCACCCGCCGCCGCGCAGTCGGCGGCCGTATCGACGGCGCGACGAGCGCCTTTGAGCACGAGGCTGTCGCCCGACACCGAGATGTCGACGTCGTTCACGCTGATGCCGGGGAGTTCGGCTTCCACGGTAAACGCTTCGTCGGTTTCACGGAGGTTCACGGCCGGGAAGACGCTCTCCTCCGAGCGGGGCCCCCAGCCATGGAGCGGCGGGGCGGTGACGAGTGTCGTCCAAAGTCGATCGATTTCGTCCCGCAGCTCATCGAGCGGGAGCGCGAAGCCGGTCCGGTAAGCAGGCATGGGGAACTCCTGAAACGTGTGTGGGGAAAGGATGTGGAGGCTTTGAAGTCTTCAGCCCGCCGCCGTGTGGCCAGCCGCGGCGAGGGCTGTGGAAAAAGGAGGAAGCAAAGAGCGTGCCGATGGCCCAACTGCCGGGAATGCAGCCCTCTTCTCTGCAGCTTTTCGGCCGCGATCGTGGGAAAGAGGGGCGCGGCGCGGGAATCTGTGGCGGTGGTTCCGCGGGTGCCGGCTGTCAGCTTGGCAGACCCGAGAAAGTGGTGGCCCGGGGGGCTGGACGCGAGTTGTGGGGAGGGGGCGAATCCCTATACTGCGACCGCCGGCATGGACATGCCTGACGTGGGCTCAACGCCGCGTCCACTTCTGACGCCATGGAACTCTCATGCGTTTCACCCTGCTCGACCGAGTGACCGCCATCGACCCCGGCAAGAGCATCACGGCGATCAAAACGCTGACGCTCTCGGAGGAGTATCTCGCGGATCATTTCCCGCGCTTTCCCGTCATGCCTGGGGTGTTGATGCTCGAGTCGATGACCCAGGCCGCGGCGTGGACGATCCGGCTCGGAGAGGACTTCGCCCACGCGATCGTCGTCCTCCGCTCGGCCAAGAACGTCAAGTACGGCGATTTCGTCGAGCCGGGCAAGGTGCTCACGGTCACCGCCGAGGTCCTCTCCCAAGACGAGACGACGACGAAGGTGAAGGCCACCGGCACTGTCGGGGGACGAACGAGCCTCACCGCCCGGCTGACGCTCGAGCGTTACAACCTTGCCGAGCGTGTTGCCCACGGCGACGCCCTCGATGCCCGTGTCCGCGCCGAGATGCGGAAGCTGTGGGCCGTGCTCCATCCCGCCGGACGGGGCGCCGGGGCCGCCCGGCCGCTGGTCTACGGGGCCGCCGTTGGAGGCGCGCCGTCGCCGCTACCGGGAGCCGCCTACCGTCAGGGGGCGATCGAGCCTTCCGGCGACGTCGCCCCGCTGGCCGGTCGCTGATCGGGCTTGGAGGAAAACTCCAGGGCAGGATCGGGCGTGCTGCGGGCCCGCCCAAGTGGCGTTTTTCGGCCACCACAGCGCTCACAAGCCCCGGGGAATGGGGTGTGCGACGGGGAAAAAGGGGGCCAGGGCGTTCGCTGCGACGGGGAAGATTTTGGCGGTTGGGCAAAATCCCCGCCCTTTCCGGGTTTCCACGGCGGCAGCATCTCATTACAACCTTTGGTGGTTACCCGGTGCTCCATTCCCCGTTTCCAAGGTGACACGTCGATGCCGTCCCGTGATGAAATCTTCGAGAAGGTCAAGACCGCGCTGGTCGACGCTCTTGGTGTCGATGATGACGAAGTGACTTCCAACGCTACGATGGTCGGCGATCTGGGTGCGGAGTCGATCGACTTCCTCGACATCGTCTTCCGCCTCGAGAAGTCGTTCGGCATCAAGATCCCCCGGGGCGAACTGTTCCCCGAGGACGTCCTCTCCAGCACCGAGTTCGTCACCAACGGCAAGGTGAACGCCGCTGGAATGGCCGCGCTCAAGGCCCGGATGCCGTTCTACGATCTGACGAAGTTCGAGCAAAACCCGAGCGTCCAGAACTTCCCCAACATGCTCACCGTCGAGGACATGGTTCGCTACGTGCAGAGCAAAGTGGGCGGCTGACGTTTCTCGGATCTTCATCGTCCCACGGTGCGGCGGGGTCGTTCCCCGTTGCCGTTCGCCCGTCCCTGCGGTGGCCGGCTTCCCGGCATAGCTCTCCATGCGCTGGTTCTGGATCGACCGTTTTGACGAGTTCGTCCGCGGTCGTCATGCCGTGGCGGTGAAGAACGTCTCCTTGGCCGAGGAGCACCTTCACGACCATTTCCCTGGCGCGGCGCTGATGCCCAACTCGCTCATCGTCGAGGGGATGGCGCAGACGGCCGGGCTGCTGGTGGCCGATGCGATCGACTACAACCGCCGCGTCGTGCTCGCGAAGGTGGCGGGGGCCGAGTTCCATTTCGACGCCGTTCCCGGCGACACGATCCGCTTCAAGGCCGAGATCCTCGACCTCAAGCCGGGCGGATCGTTGACGAAGGTCTCGAGTGCCGTCGACGATCGCTTGCAGGGGGAGGCCGAACTGTTCTTCGCCCATCTCGAGCCGGGCGAGGGGGTGCCGAAGCTCTTCGAGCCAGACGAACTCCTCAAGTGGCTCGATCAGATGCATATCTACGACATCGGCCGCGACGAGTCGGGGCAACCGCTGCAGCGGCCCGATTGGTGAGCGGGCCCATCCCGCGCATCGGTGGCAACGCCCGCGCCGGGACGCGCGGAGGGTGACAGGAGGAGTCGACATGGTATTTGGGGCAGGAAGCGCTAGCGGCGTGGCGCACGATCCCAACCGGCGGCGCGTTGTGATCACGGGGGTCGGCTGCGTGACGCCGTTGGGCGTCCGCGTCGAGGATCTGTGGGCCAATCTCAAGATCGGAGCCTCGGGGGTCGGTCGGACGACGGTCTTCGACGCGTCTCGTTTCCCCACGAAGATCTCCGCCGAGGTCCGCGACTGGACGATCGCCGACGAAGGCGAGCCGATCGAACGCTGGCAGCACTGCGGCCGCCACACGCGCTTTGCAGCCGGGGCGGCGCTCCAGGCGATGCGCGACGCCGGCCTGCCCAACGGGCTCGAGTCTGACCCGACCCGGATGGGGGTGTACCTCGGCAGCGGCGAGGGGCAACAGGATTTTGACTCCTTCACGAAGATGATGGCGCTGTCGATCGAGGGGGGCACGCTCGACGTTGCCAAGTTCACGCGGATCGGCCTCGAAACGCTCCATCCGCTGTCTGAGGTGGAGCAGGAGCCGAACATGCCGGCGGGGCATCTCGCCGCGATGTTCAACGCCAATGGCCCGAACCTCAACTGCCTCACCGCCTGCGCTGCCTCGAGCCAGGCAATCGGCGAAGCGGTCGAGCTTGTCCGCCGTGGCGAGGCCGACGTGATGCTGTCGGGGGGCACCCACAGCATGATCCATCCCTTCGGCGTCACCGGCTTCAATCTCCTCACCGCGCTCTCGACGCGCAACGACGACCCGACGAAGGCGAGCCGGCCGTTCGACAATGAACGTGACGGCTTCGTCCTCGGCGAGGGAGCGGCGATGGTGGTGCTCGAGGAACTCGAGCATGCCAAGCGCCGCGGGGCAAAGATCCATGGCGAGCTCCTCGGCTACGGCTCCACCGCCGATGCCTACCGGATCACCGACACCCATCCGGAAGGACGCGGCGCCAGCGCCTGCATCCGCATGGCCCTGGCCGATGCGGGGATCGGCGCCGACGCCATCGACTACATCAACGCCCACGGCACGAGCACCGACGTCAACGACAAGGTCGAGACGCTCGCCATCAAGACGGTCTTCGGCGAGCGGGCCTACAAGATCCCGGTGTCGAGCACGAAGAGCATGATGGGGCACTTGATTGCTGCGGCCGGGGCCACTGAATTGATCGTCTGCCTTCTCGCCATCCGCGACGGGATTGTTCCCCCGACGATCAACTACGAGAATCCCGACCCGAACTGCGATCTCGACTACGTGCCGAACGTCGCCCGCGTCGCCCGCTGCGAACGAGCCCTCTCCAACAGCTTTGGCTTCGGCGGCCAAAACATCTCCCTCGTCGTCGGCCGCTACACCGGCTGACCGGGGTGGAGCGACTGGCCGCTGGCGTTCAAGATCGCAACTTCACCGCTCTTCAGCGAGGGGTCGCCCGTGCTCCGAGAGCCGGCCTCGCCGGTGAGCGTAGCCCGGAGGGCGAAAGCGATAGCGGCGCGGAGAGAGCGGAGGGCATGGATGCCCGTAGCGAACGTCCGGCGACGGGGCACGGGCGACCCCGAAGCCACGCGCGACGCTGCCAGCGCTCTGCCGATACCAAGCACCAGCGTCAGGCCGAGCGCGGGGCACGGGGGGTGTCGTCGGGGAGCGTCCGGCACGTGAGGATCACATACAGCCCCACCGACACCCCGGCGAGGACGACGTACTGCATCCACCAGGTGAGGTTGCTGTAAATGAGGGTGCAGGCCACGACCACCGTCACCATAAACAGGGCCCGGTATTTCATGCGCCGGCGCACCCCCCGGTACTGCTGCCAGTCGTCGAGCATCGGGCCGAACCAGGCCGAGCGATGGAGCCAGGCGTGCATCCGGGGGGA
>CAMCCR010000012.1 GCA_945873085.1 Candidatus Kuenenia stuttgartensis
GTCTCGGCGGCAAACCGGGCGAGGAAATGCCGGGCGAGGGGCTCGATGTCCTCGCGCCGCCGCCGCAGCGGCGGCACGATGATCTCCACCACCTTCAAGCGGAAATAGAGATCGCGGCGGAACTCGTTGGCTGTGACCGCATCCTCGAGATTGCGATTGGTGGCCGCGACGACGCGGACATCGACCTGCACCCGCTGGCTGCCGCCGACCCGTTCGAAGGAATGCCCCTCGAGAACGCGGAGAAACTTCGCCTGGATCGTCTGGCTCATCTCGCCGATCTCGTCGAGAAACAGAGTGCCCCGATGAGCGGCCTCAAACTTCCCCGCCTTCCGTTCAGTGGCGCCGGTAAAGGCGCCCTTCTCGTGCCCGAACAGCTCGCTCTCGAGGAGCGTTTCGGTGAGCGCCGCGCAGTTGAGGCAGACAAACGCCGCGCTGCGACGGTCGCTGGCATCATGGATCGCCCGGGCGACGAGCTCCTTGCCCGAGCCACTCTCCCCGCGCACAAGCACCGTTGCCTTCGTCGATGCGACGCGGGCGATCTGGCTGGCGATGGCCGACAGCGCCGGACTTCCCCCCACCATCCTTGATTCCTCGCGGAGCCGCTGGCGGAGGCGCTCGTTCTCGTCGGAGGTGCTCGCCAGCCGGACGGAGAGCCGCTCCCGCGTCGAAAGATTCTCGACGGCGATCCCCAGGGCATCACACACCGCCATCACGAACTCGAGGTCGTCGGGCGTGGCCTGGCGACCGCCGGAGGCGAGTTCGACATGGAGCACCCCCACCGGCCGCCCAGCGACGCGCACCGGCGCCGAGATCGCCGACCGGGAATCATCGACCACACCCGCCCCGGCGGCCTGGCGTCTCGGCGCCCGGCCGACGAGAATCGCCTCGTTCGTGGCAAGGACCGTCGCGACGGCACCGGCAGGGAGCCCTCCCTCGGCGGGCCAGCCCTGAGGCGCTGCCGCAGCCGGCACCAGCGACGCCACGCCCGTGGGCACGCGCCACTCCGCCGCCGGCCCGGGGGGAGGCAGGAGCACGACGCCGTGAACGGCAGCGGCTCCCTCCATCGCGGCTTCGAGGGCCAGCCTGGCCACCTCGGCGACGTCGCTCGCCCGGGCGAGCGCGAAGGCCAGTCGGCAGAGGCTGGCCGCGGCCTTGCCGACGCGTGGGACGCTGCCGGCCGATTCACCGATGTCTTCGAGGAGCCGGGTCTTGTCGCGGCGGAGCGTGATCGCGTCCGACCATTTCTGCATGTCGCTAGTGACCTCGGAGGTCTCCGTGGCCTCGTCGGAGAACCCCGAGACGTCGGACGGAGGATCCCCCTCGCCAAACACGAGTTGGGTTCCGCCGACTAGGATCATGTCCCCCGGAACGAGCGGCCGAGCACCGGCGAGTGGCTCGCCTCCCACGATCGTCCCGTTGCGGCTGCCGACATCCCGCACTTTCCATCCCGTGGCGACCGGGATCACCTCGGCATGGAAGCGGCTCGAACGCTCGTCATGGAGCACGATGCTGTTGGCTGGCCCCCGTCCGATCGTGCATGTCTGGCCCGGGTGAAGGCGGACGACAGCGTGGCCGACGGCTGGGTCGAGCACGAGCAGGAAGGCTGGGGAGGGTTCCATCGGCCGATTCCGAACTCAGGGGCGGGGAGTGGCCCCAGGTATTTTTCGCGGCGGCAGCCGTCTGATCCATGATGCATCAGTTGGTATGGATTTGCGAGCCGCGGGCGTTTGGGATCGGTTCCCGTCGCGGTGTGGGACGAAAAACCGGCCAGAACCCCCGTTTTGCCCGCGGCAATCGGGTTTGCAGAAGAAACCCCCATCTGTCTACGATTGCCGCGAATGGCGGGATCACCCCATTTGTCAAGCCCCCGTGTCTCCCTGTCACGGGTTTCTCAGCCGGAGGACGTCCATGAAGCGCCAGGCACCGCTCTCCCACCTCGTTGCCCCGCCATCTCTTGGCGGAAGCTCCCAGGCGACGACCCGGGGATGCCGCGAGCGGCAGGCCCCCTCCCGCCAGAAGGTTCCGAGCCGCGTTGCGGTCCGGTTCATGGCGCCTCTGATGGCGATCCTCCTGGCATTCGCCGGCGCCGGTTCGGCCAAGGCCCAGTTTTTCGGCGGTCAGGCCGTCGGCGGCATCTCGATCGACGCCAGCGGGATTGTCCGCAATGTCGAGCCCGGTGCCCTTGATGAGCTCTCCGCCACACGTCGCAAGGCCCTCGCCGGCGGCGGTCCGAAGGCATCGACTGATGGCCTGCGAAAGGTGTCGCTGGCTCGCCTCACAAAGGCGGTCGAGGCAGCCGCGTCCGGCAAGGCGCCTCTGCCGGCCGATGCCGTGCTCATGGGCGGGCTCGAGCGGATCACCCACGTCTTCGTCGATCCCGATGGCCACGACATCATCCTCGCCGGTCCGGCGGATGCGGCGCGCGTCGATTCGAAGGGCAACGTCCTCGGCGCGTCGAGCGGCCTGCCGCTGCTCCAACTCGAGGACTTCATCGTCGCCCTCCGGGCCGTCGATGGCGCCCGTGAAGGGGGCATGCTTTGCTCGATCGATCCGGCCCCCGAGCGCGTCGCCGACCTGCAGAAGTTTCTCAAGAGCCAGCAGGCCAGTGCCGCTGATCCGGAAGGAACGCTGCGGAAGATGGAAGAGGTTCTCGGCCCCCAGAATGTCCGCATCGGCGGCGTGCCGACCGACAGCCGCTTTGCCCGCGTCCTTGTCGCCGCTGACTACCGCCTGAAGCGGATCGGCATGGGCCTCGAGCCCTCCGGCTTGAACGACCTTCCGAGCTATCTGGCGACGGTGCCGGCCGGCGCCACCGTCGGGGCGCTGCCCCGCTTCTGGCTCGAGGCGTCGTACGACCCGATCGCCCGTGATGCCGACGAGCTCGCCTTCCGCCTCTCCGGCCGAAAGATCGCCTGCCTCACCGAGAACGACGTGTTTGCGAAGGACGGGGTCAAGCGTGGGGCGGGCCCGACCGACAAGGTGGCCCAGAAGTGGTGTGATTCTTTCAGCGCGAAGTACGACACCCTCGCCACGAAGCATCCGGTGTTTGCGGAGCTGGCCAACTGCGTCGATCTCGCCGTCGTGGCCGCCCTCATCCAGGGGCAGCAGCTCGACCGCAAGGCGGGCCTCGATCTCTCTCCGCTCCTCGACGCCGATCGTGTCCGCCTCCCCACCTACCAATCCCCCTCCACTGTTCCGACGGTTGCCAGCGGCGTGAAGAAGGGGGGCCGGTGGGTGGTGAGCGCCTCCGGCGGCATCCAGTTCCAGCCGTGGGGATTCGCGACGAGCACCGTCGAATCGGACGACGTAGCGACCACTCGCACCGCGGCCTTGGCCGCGCGGTCTGACGCCGGCTGGTGGTGGGACTGATCTCCACACCGGCCCGGCCGGCTGATCGGGGCTCGTCCGGTCAGCGAGACGGTGCAGCCCAGCCGATCCTCGCCACCCGCGCCGCTGCCTCGGGAAACCATCCATCAACCCAGCCGAGCGCGGCCAGTGCCTCGAGGCTCGGCGCCGCGGCAGCCCCCTGCGACAACGGCGGGGGAATGCTCTTCACGAGGAGCAGATCGCCGGCCACGGTCGCGGCCACGGCGGCGGCGAGGGAATCGCTCGTCACGCTCCACGAGGCAGGGATAGCACTGGCCCGCGCCGGCTCAGCCGCCAGCCAGCTGGCCATGTCGAGAACGGCGTGGCGGTCGACCGGCCGAGTCACCAAGGGTAGGCCGAGCATGGTGGCGACGAGCCTGGCTGTGATCCCCATACAATCGATCGCCAGTCGGTGAACGAGGCGGAGATCGAGAGGGCGTGTTCGATCGATATCGCGCAACCCCTCGACCACGCCTCCGCCGCCGACCACGATCGTGCGCGGCCGCCCGACGGCTCCGAAAAGTATCGGCCCATCGAGCAGGGAAGCGGCGAGTTCGGGCCAGTCAGCCCGTCCAAGAAGGCTTCCGCCGAAGCGAATCACAAGCGCCGCACCGGGCCCCGATACGGCCCCGGCTCCCTCCGGCCCGCCGCCCTCCGGCTTGCCGCGTAAAGCGCCCCAAGAGAAGGTGCCTGAAGACGGCGGGTGGGTCATCGCAGTTCTCCGAGCGCGACCAGCGCCAAGGCATGCGCCGGGGCGGCCCTGGAGATCGCTCCCCCCAGCCGCTCCTCGAGACAGATCACCGGCGCCGAAACACCGGCCTGCTCGAGGGCCCGCGTGGCCAGCATCGTGCCGTGGCCGGAGAGGACGACCCGCTCAGGGGCCCGCCCCTCTCGGGCGAGCACGCGGCGGATCGCCCGGGCAACGAGGCGAACCTGCACGGCGGCAGGGCGCTCGGCGGCGCGGGTGGCTTGGTCGAGGCTGACGGCCGCCGGCTCGAGGAGCATCTGGTGGGCGAGGCGGCCCCGCGCCCCCTCCCGAGTCGCTGGACGGCCGTCGGCCGTATCGCCCGACGCTGCATTCTCAGGGAGCCCACCGAGGAGGAGCCAGGCGTCTTGGGCCCGCGCATAGAGCTCGGCCGCCAGCGGACGACGGCAGCCTGCCAGTGGCAGGGATCGCACGAGCGCGGCGAGCGGCGTCCGTTCGATCCCGGTGTAGACCAGCTCGCCACTGGCCATCCTGCCCGCGTCGTCGGTCGCCAGGGGGAGCGGTCGGCGCTGATCGAAGCGAAGGATGTCGGTCGTCGTCGAGCCGACATCGACGAGCAATCCGCGGTCACACTCGGCCACGGCGGCGGCCAGCCTTGCCAGGACATGCCAGTTTGAGGCCGCGGCCGCGAGCGGATCGGCGATCGCGATCTCGGGGGCAACCAGCCGGCCGTCGACGAGGTAGATGCCGAGTTCGGCCTCCACGGCGGAAGCGGCGGTTTGGAGTGCGGCAACGATCGATGCCACCCCCGCCGGCCGGTCGGGATAGCAATCGGCGATCTCGCCGGTCATCGTGGCGACGATCCTCCCAGGACGCCACGCGGCCGCGATCGCCGTGAGACGATCGGCGAGCTCGTCCGACCGGCGCCACAGTTCGAACGTCTCGGCATGCACCCGCCCGCGACCATCGGCTGCCTTGAGATTGGCGCCGCCGACATCGAAGGCGAGGACACCGCCAACTGGCTGATCACGTCGCTGGTGGCCCATCGCTCCCCCCATGTTCCACGTCACCGCGCCCAACGGGGCCGCCGTCGACGGTGAAAACACCATCCCTTCCCGTTGCCATCCCGGGCCAGATGAACGGTCCACCCGCCGCCACCGCGAGCATCGCCCGCAGGAGGCTCGCGGTGCCGAGGGCGGAAAGCCCGACAAACGACGTCGTCATTCGCGGATTGATCTCGAGGACACGATCATCCACGCCATCCTCTCGATCGCCGAGGATCATGTCGACACCCACCCATCCGCGGGCCCGCCGGCAGTGCGATTCGAGGCCACGGATGGCCCTCCGAGCCAGGGCCATGGCACGGTCACGGGGGAGGGACTCGAGCCGCAGATCGCCACCCAGGTAGCCGGGATGGATCCCCGTCGAGAACCGCTGCCGGACCGGCGGCAGGACGATCGTCTCGGTCGGTCCGCACAGGCACGAGACCCCGACCGGCGTGCCGGCGACGAACGCTTCGACCCTTCTGGGAAGCGGGGCAGGGGGGAGGTCAGCCCCCCGCGGCAGGACGACAAGACCATCACCGCCACACCGATCGAGGGCCTTGGCCACGGCTGGCCGTCGGAATGCATCGGGGAGCCGTTCACCGGCCGGGAGGAGAACCCCGGCCGGGACAGCCACGCCGGCCGCAGCGAGGGCGAGTGCGGTGGCCTGTTTGTCGGCGGCGAGTGTGATGAACGGGCCGTCGGCAGCGGCCACACGCCCTCCCGCCGCACGGGCCAGGGCGACGCGATCGGCGAGGATGCCGTTTGTCTCCGGCGCCACGACCACCGTCCAATCGGCCGCGGCCGCCGCCTCCGCCAGACAGTGACGCTCCTCTCCGTCCGGCACGCGGATCACCGTCACCCGACCGAGGCCGATTCCCGGAGTAAGCGGCACGTCCACGGCGTCATCGAGGAGCAGCGTGAGTTCGAGGTCTTCGGCCCGAAGCCCATCGTGGAGAAGCGCTCCGAGCATCGCCCTACCCTCGACGGCGAGGCCGGTCGGCACGCCCCCGGTCTCCCCGAACAGCGCGGCCGCCTCGGGCATCCGCAGCCCACCGGAACAACACCATTCGTGGAGCACGACCCTCACGGGGAAGTCGCCCTTTAGAAGATGCCGAGTTGATCGCGGGCGTCATCGGTCATGCGGTCGGGGGTCCAGGGGGGCTCCATGACGATCCGCACCTCCACGCCCGCCACTTCCGGGTGTGCCGCGACCGTCCGCTTCGTATCCCCGATGAGCTGCGGACCGGCCGGGCAGGCCGGGCTCGTCATCGTCATGTCGACCGACACCTGCTGCTTGCCGGGCGTCTCGGTCGAGGGAGTGAGGGTGACGCCATAGATCAGCCCCAGATCGACGATGTTGACGAACAGCTCCGGATCCTTGACCTGCTTGAGCAGTTCCCGGACGCTGTCCTCGCAGAGGGCTCCGGCAGCCGCGGCAGACGGGGCTGCGGCGCTCCCCTCATTCGACGCCGGGACGGCGACCACACCACTCGACGCCGGGACGGCGGCGGGGGGCGGGGCGATCGGGAGTCCTGTCGCCGGCTTCGCGACCGGGGACTGGGCGACCGGGCCGTCGACGCCGTGGCCGCTTCGTAGCCGCACCCACACTCCACCGTTCTCGACTTTCACATCATGTGCCCGCGTCGCCCGGACTGCCGGCATCGAGAGCGCCGCACCGGTACGGATGTCGAACTTCGCACCATGGCGTGGACACGCCACTTTGTGGCCGGTCAGTTCGCCGGAGGCCAGGGGCCCGCCGTCATGGGTACAGACGTCGTCGAGGGCGTAGTACACCCCTTCGACGTGGAACAGGGCGATCAAGTCACCATCGACCTCGACCACGGTCGACCCCGGATCGGAAAGTTCACCCACCGTGGCCACCCGTACGAAATCACCCATCGCTCGTCCTCCCGGAATCTGATTGCAGCCTCGCCATCACTGCCAGCGCTTGTTTTTCCACCGCCGACAGACCAGGCGCCTCCGCCCACGCCGGCCAGCCTCGTCAGGAGACCCGCCGGATCCGCCCACCGATCGCGGCCGACAACGCCTCGCGCACCGGAGGGATGGTGATTCGGTCGAAGACCTGCTGGAAGAAACCGGCGACGACGAGCCTGGCGGCCTCGTCCGCCGTCAGCCCTCTGGCTCGGGCGTAGAAGATCTGCTCCTCATCGACCCGACCGCTGGTCGCGCCGTGGGTGCAGCGGACATCATCGGCCTCGATTTCGAGGCCCGGGATCGAGTCCGACCTCGCCTCGCGCGAGAGCATGAGGGTGTCGTTCCGCTGATAGCCGTCGGTCTTCTGCGCGGCCTTGTCAACCTTGATCATTCCCCGCCACACCAACCGCGAGCGGTCCTGAAGCGCCCCCTTGTAGAGGAGATCGCTGTGACATCCCGGGGCCATGTGGTGCTGGAGCGTGTTGTAAACGAGTTGCTGCCGCCCCTCGGTAAACATCACGCCGTTGACCTGGGCATCGGCCCCACGGCCGACGAGCGCGACATCCTGCTGCACCTGCGAAAGCCGGCTGCCGAGGGCAGCGAGCGTCCACTGGAGACGACCGCCGGCTTCGACGGCGGCCCGCTGACGGGCGAAGTGCCACACCCCCCGGCTCCAGTTCTGCAGGTTCACCATCCGCAGCGATGCTTTTCGTCCGACGACGATTTCGGTGGCTCCGCAATGAAAGCCCCCGTCGCTGCCCGACTCGCCCCCGCCCACCGTCTCGGTGAGGACGGTCGCCTCCGCCCCTTCCTCGAGCACCACGAGGACATGGCTCGTGTCGAGGCCACCGGGCGTGATGGCGGAAAGAACATGGAGCGGCGCGGTCAGTTTCACCCCCGCCGGAACCCAAAGCACGGCCCCGGCACGGTGAAAGGCGGCATGCATCGCGGCGAACCAGTCGGCGCGGCCATCGACGGCGGAAAACCACCGGCTGCGGAACCGCTCCCCATGCTCGGCGAGGATCCGCTCCGGTGCGCCAAACACGATCCCTTGGCCGGCGAGGGCCGGATCGAGTTCATCGCGGACAACGTGCCCATCAAGGGAGGCGATCCGCCCACCAAAGGCGACGGTGCCGGCCACCGCCGCCGCCCCCTGCGTGGCGGATTCCAGAAGGCCTGAGGGGATCGCTCCTCCCGAGGTCGCAGGTCGTTCCGCGGCACTGACCCAGGCGCGCGGCTGGAACATCCGCAGATCGGTCCGCATCCAATTCTCCTCACCCCGGCCGGGGAGGGAGAGCGTGTCGAGCCGATCGACGGCGTCGCGTCGGAGCTTCACGGCCCAGTCGGGAAGTGAGGATCCGGCCAGCAGCCTGTCGAGGAGGAGATGATCAAATCCCGTCGGTGCTGGGATCGGGGCAGGGGACTTCGGGGCGGCAGTCGTCATGGTGTGTTCGTCGCTCATCGACCGGGGTTCACCCGACCGATCCTTCCATCTGCAGTTCGATCAGCCGGTTCATCTCCACCGCGTACTCCATCGGGAGTTCCTTGACCAGCGGCTCGATGAAGCCACCGACGATCATCGTGCTTGCCTCGGCTTCGGTGAGGCCGCGGCTGGTGAGGTAAAAGAGTTGTTCCTCACCGATCTTCGAGACACTCGCCTCGTGACCGATCGAGACATCCTGCTCCTCGACCTCGATGTAGGGGTAGGTGTCGCTGCGGCTGCGGTCGTCGAGAATCAGCGCGTCGCAGACGACGCTCGACTTGCTCTTCCGCGCCCCAGGCTCGACCTTCACAAGCCCGCGATAGCTCGCCCGGCCGCCATTCTTCGAGATGCTCTTGGAGACGATGCGGCCGCTGGTGTAAGGGGCCGCATGAACAAGCTTGGCCCCGGCATCCTGATGCTGGCCGGCCGAAGCGAAGGCAATGGAGAGGATCTCGCCATGGGCCCCCGGCTCCGTCATCCACACCGCCGGATACTTCATCGTCAGGCGGCTGCCGAGGTTGCCGTCGACCCACTCCATCGTCGCCGCCTCGCGGCAAACAGCCCGCTTGGTGACGAGATTGTAGATGTTGTTAGCCCAATTCTGGATCGTCGTGTAGCGGCACCGGCCGTGCTTCTTCACCACCACCTCGACGACCGCCGAATGGAGGCTCTCGGTGGAATACATCGGCGCGGTGCAGCCCTCGACGTAGTGCACTTGGGCGCCCTCGTCGACGATGATCAATGTCCGTTCGAATTGCCCCATGCTCTCGGCATTGATGCGGAAGTAGGCCTGGAGCGGAAACTCGATCGACACCCCCTTGGGCACGTAGATGAACGAACCGCCTGACCAGACCGCCGAATTGAGCGCGGCGAACTTGTTGTCGGTCGGGGGGATGATCGTCCCGAAATACTCGCGGAGCAGGTCGGAATGCTCACGGATGGCGGTGTCGGTGTCGGTGAAGATCACCCCCTTCTTCGCCAGATCCTCCTGAAGCGATCCGTAGACCACCTCGCTCTCGAACTGCGCCTTCACCCCGGAGAGAAACTTCCGCTCCGCCTCGGGGATCCCCAGCCGGTCGAAGGTCTTCTTGATCTCCTCGGGCACATCGTCCCAGGTCTTCCCCTGATGATCGGTGGGCTTCAGGTAATAGAAGATGTCCTGGAAATCGATGCCGATGTCGCCACCCCAATGCGGCATCGGGCGGGCATTGAAGATCTCGAGTGACTTGAGGCGGAAATCGAGCATCCAGGCCGGCTCGCGCTTCATCTCTGAGATCTGGGTGACGATGTTCGCGTCGAGACCCCGGCGGCTCTTGAAGACCGCCGGCGAGTCGGTGCGAAAGTCGTACTTGTTGATCTCGCCGAGGGCGAGGGTGCTCGATTCGTTGGTGTCGGTGGCCATGACGGAAGACCTCAGTACGGGCAGGGACTAGGGCTGGTTTGAACGACCGGCAGGGGAGGCCGGCCGCGGACGGGGCGTCGTCAGACGCCGGCGGCCTCTTGATTTCGAGTCGACTCCTCCATCGCCCGCTCCGCGGCCGCCGCATCGGGATAGGCAGCTCGGATCCGCTCGTAGCCCCGCTTGTGGAGCTCAGCGGCCAATTCAGCCCCACCCGATTCGACGATCCGTCCACCGAGCATGACGTGCGTGCGATGGGGAACGTTGTGCTCGAGGAGTTGTTCGTGGTGGGTGATGATGAGGATTCCCATGGCGTTAGCCCCCGATGCCGCATCCCCGCCGGCACCGCCGATCCGCGCGATGCTCTGGCTGGCGAGTCGAACGGCGTCGGCATCGAGACCACTGTCGGTCTCGTCGAGAATCGCGAACCGGGGCTGGAGCATCGCCAACTGGAGGATCTCGGCCCGCTTCATCTCACCACCCGAGAATCCTTCGTTGACATACCGACGCGCGAACTCGGAATCGATCGAAAGCTCCGACATCTTCGCCTTGAGTTCCGATCGGAACTCCTTCATCGGCATCAGTTCCTGGCCTTCCTTCCGCTCCGGGTTGCGGACGTTGGTGACCGCATGACGGAGGAAATCGGCCAGCCGCACCCCGGGAATCGCCATCGGCCGCTGAAAGGCGAGAAACACCCCCGCCCGCGCCCGCTCGTCGGGTTCCATGCCGAGGAGATCCCGCCGCGTTCCGTCGGCTGCGACCAACTCGATCGTTCCGGCGGTCACTTCGTAGGAGGGATGCCCCATGATCGCGTAGCCGAGCGTGCTCTTGCCGGAGCCGTTGGGGCCCATCAGCGCGTGGATCTCGCCACGACCGATGGTCAGGTCGACCCCCTTGAGGATCTCCTGCCCCTCGACGGCGACATGGAGCCCGCGGATGACGAGTTGGTCCGGCTGGTGATTTGGCTGGTGATTTGGCTGGTGATTTGGCTGGTGATTTGGCTGGTGATCTGGTTGCTGAGTCATGGATGAAATCCGTTCAGGGCTGGACCTTCTGATGGTCAAACACGAGATCCCCGTCGGCGACGGGGGAGGTGACGTAACCGGAATGATGGGGAATCGGCAGTTCGTCGTCGATCTTGCCGAGGCCATCGGATCGCTTCGCGATCCGCTGCCCGACAATCTTGTCCTGGATCCGCATCAACCCCTCGAGGAGGCTTTCCGGACGGGGCGGGCAACCGGGGACATAGACATCGACGGGAACGACCAAATCGACGCCCTTGACGACGTGGTAGCCCCACTTGAAGTACGGCCCACCACCGGTGGTGCAGGCGCCCATGGCGATGACGTACTTCGGATCGGGCATGAGGTTGTAAAGGCGACGGACTCGGCTGGCCATCTTGTAGGTGACAGTCCCCGCCACGATCATCAGGTCTGCCTGACGAGGGGTAGCTCGGAAAGCACCCGCACCGAACCGATCGAGGTCATACCGGCCCGCCCCGGCGGCCATCATCTCGATGGCACAGCACGCCAGTCCGAACGTCATCGGCCAAATGCTCGACTGGCGGGCCCAATTGATCGCCTGCTCAACGCTCGTGAGAACGAGGTTTTCCTCGAAACGGCCTTCGATCCAGGGCTGGGTCATGCGTGGTACTCCGCGGTGTTCTCGTGATCGTGTCGTGGTCGCCGGGATGCAGACCGGCGGGGCCAATCCCTGGCGAAAAGGTCAGTTGACTCGGGCTACGGGCAGGAGGGAAGAGGCGATGACGGATGCCCGGGAGGCTCGAGCAACCCCGGGGAATAGTTCGAACGATTCATGGCTCTCCGGCGGCTTCACCGTCTTCAGCCCGACCGGCCTCCGCGTTAACCGGAATGGCGAAGCGGCAGCAGTCGAAACCATCAAGACGGCAGCTCGCGAGCGAAACTCTCGCGCCGAGGAGATCTTGGAGCATCAACCGCTCAGACGCACAGATCCCGCGATCGAGTGCGGCGATTTCAGGATAGGGGCAGACGTGGCTGGTGAGGATGGCGAGTTGGCTCCCATCCGGCTCCGTGGAATACTCGACCCCACAGGTGATCTGACGCTCCCGGAACAGACCCACCACTTGGTCGAGCCGCTCATTGAGCGTGCCGTCGGCGACTTGATCCCCGTAGAGCCCGGCCATCGCCGTGCCGACCCGGGAGAGAAGCCCCCGCCGCACCTCAGGCGATTCCACCCGGCGAATCTCGCTCCACAGGACAACGGCCAAGTCCCGGAAGTTGTCTCCTCCGGTGCGCTCGCCTTTCTCGGTGAGAGCGTACACGTGGGCCGGACGGCCCCGGCGCCTCGCGCCGGAAGCGCCTCCATCCACGGAGTTGACCACCACCTCACGCGCCACGATCCCCTCGCGCATCAGCCGCTCGAGGCGCTGTCGAACCGCCGTCGCGGTCACTCGGAGGGACGACGCGAGTTCCCCCACGCCCGTCTTCCCGTTCTTCCGCAGCAGTTCGACGAGGACCGAGTCGGAGGCCCGCAGTTCCGGTCGCTTCGTAGACTGAGCCAGCGGCGCTTGGGATGGCGCCCTGTTGTCAGCCGGAAACGGCGGGTTCATCGGTGGCCTAGCGTCGGGATTCATGCTCGCATTCTACGCTCATTGGCTTTTTTGACAATAAAGCCTGCGAAAACTATTTCGCTTTTACGGCTCTTGCGGGCGGGGCGTCACTGGGCCTCCGGCCTGCTTGCCAGGGCCGACGGGAAATTGACCCGCATCACCTCGAGAAAATCTTCGCGGGTCTCGACGCGCGACACCCGCCCCCGGAACTCGCGGGCGCCGGCGAGGCCCTGCGCGTAGGAGCAGGCGAACTTCCGCATGAGGAGCGTTCCGCGCTCGACGCCGAAGCGCCGGCAGACGAGGTCGTAGTGGTGAAGGACGAGTTCCTTCTGCTCGGCAAGATCGGGATCGGGGGGCATCGGATCCCCCCGAAGGAGCGCGGCGGTCTGGGCGAAGATCCATGGCCGGGCAAGCGCCTCGCGCGCGATCATGACGCCATCGACCCCACTCTCACGGAGCCGGGCCACGGCCGTGGCGGCAGAGTCGATATCGCCATTGCCAACCACCGGCATCCGCGACACCGCCCGCTTCACGGCGGCGATGGCGGCCCAATCGGCCTCTCCCGAGAAGAACTGCGCCGCGACGCGGCCGTGGACGGTGAGGCAGGACGCCCCCGCTTCCTCGATCCGCTGCGCCACCTCGATGGCCGTCCGGCAATCGTCGGAACAGCCGAGCCTGATCTTTGCGGTCACCGGGACACCGTCGCACGCTTCCACCACGCGCGCGACGATTTCACCGACGCGTTCAGGATCACGGAGGAGCCACGAGCCGCTGTGGGCCTTGACGGTCACCTGCCGCACCGGACACCCGAAGTTGAGGTCGACGACACTCACCCGGAAGTCCCGCGCGAGCCTCCGACCGACGCTGGCGAGATTGTCGGGATCGTTGTCCCACATCTGCACCGCCAGCGGCCGCGGCTCATCCCGCACTCCCCACAGGCGGTCTGGATGCTCGCCGCGGTTTGTCTCCAGCCAGGTCGCACTGCGGGCCGCGATCATCTCCGTGGCCAGCAATCCCGCTCCACCGAACTCGCGCACCACCTGCCGGTAGGCGAAGTTCGTGTAGCCGGCCATCGGCGCCTGGAGGATCGGCGGATCAACAACCACCGGGCCGATCCGCAGCGGAGCAGGGGCCCAGGGGGGCGTCGAGCCCGAGGAAAGGGGTGGTGCGGTGGGAGCGGAGATCGAAGTCTGGGGAGCTGTGGCCATGCCGAATCATCGCGGCCGGGGGCGCCGACGCAAGCCGGTCGTTGCTTCTCTGCCCGGCCGAAAGCCGAGGCTCAGCCGCCGATCGGCGGATCGACAGCCGGGAACTGAGCCCCTGGCGGAGCGTTTGGCGGGGGAGCGAACCGATTCGGTGCCGGATTCGCCGGGCCCCCACCACCGGGCAGCCCCGGCGGAGCGACGGCCGGAGGAATCTGGAGCGCGGGAGTGCCGGCGGGGAAGACGTCAGGAGGGAGATTTGCCTGGCTTGGTGGGAACGAGGCCGGTGGGAACGACTGCCCTGCCACCGGCACCACCCGGTCGCTCGCGGCAAACGGCACCGCCGCCAGCGGCTGCCGCCAGGGGGTCGGCTGCCCGATGAGCATCGTCGCAAACCGTTCGTCGGCAACCGACAGATCGGCCACGGCCATCACATATTCGGCGATGTCGAGGTTGTAGGCACGGACGGCGCGGACAAATGCCTCTCCCTGTTGGACGATCGCGTCGTGGGCCGTCAAGACCGCACCGATCGGCTTCTTCCCCTTGGCATGGAGGGCCTCGATGGCCTCGAACCGTCTTTCTGCGGCCCCGACCGCCTCGGCCCGGGCCACGAGCGCCGCATACTCCAGCGGCAACTGCCGATGGATGGCACGCACCCGCCCCGTGGCCGGACGTCCGGCGAAAATCGTCTCGAAGTGGGTCTGATAGGCAGCCGTCAGAGGACGGTCGACCGGCCAAGGAGGAGGATCGGTGACCGGCAGCCTGACCAGATCAATGATCTCCTGCTGTGCCGTGACGAGCTCGACTCCCGCCGAGGCACTCTCACCCCGGGCCGTCGCGGTCGCGAGGTCGAGGAGAACGAGGTCGTCAGCGTTTTCCCCCGGCGCCACCAGCGCCAGCCGCTCCTCGGCTTCCGCAGCGAAACGAACTCCGGCCGCAGCCGCCGCCAGCTTCCAATAGGCCTGGGTGATCCAGAGGCGACGGGTTCGGTCGCCGGAACGCTCAAGCGCTTCGAGCAATGCCAGAGGACGCGGCGGCGTGACTTCGGCGGTGGGACTGCCGGCCACGAGCGGGAAGGGAAGTTCGAGCCCGCGGGCGACAAGGGGAGCCGCTTGATTCAGGGGAGCCGCTTGATTCAGTGGAGCCGCTTGATTCAGTGGAGCCGCAAGCTGCGGCGGAGCAGCCTGCATGGCCAAAGGGGGAGGAGGCGGAGCGAACGGAGGCGCCGGACGGATGCCCGGAGGCGCCGGGGGATTGGCGGGCCCCGTCAACCCGCCGGTCAGCCCGGCTGGGTCGATCGGAGCAGAGGACGTCGGCACGAGGACCGAGATCGTGCCGTCGGGAGGAGCGAACTCCGACGCCGGGGCCAACGGCTCGCCCCCCGCAGCGGCCCCTGGCAGCGACCCAGTCACGCCAGGCGACTCCGTCGCCTCGTCCGCGCGTCCCTGCGGGCCATCGCCAAGGCGATCCGTCGTCGGAAAGGGGGGCGGGGTCGGGGTTGGGGGCGCGATCGGGCCGGTGGTCTCCGCGGGGAACGGCGGGGGTGGATCGGGCAAAGGAGCCTGTCCGTCCGGCGGCGGATCCTGTTGGTCACCCGCCGAAGGACCGGTCTGGGGGAACGGTGGCTGCGGGGCATCGGCCGCGGTCGTGCCTGGGAGCGGGCCGATCAGCGCGAGAGCCATCCCGACCAGCCACACGGCGGGGAAACGCTGCGGAGGTGCCGATCGGAGCGGCCCGCTGAAACCCATCTCGTTCCTCGACACGTTTCCACGCTCCCCGGGGTGTAGGGGGGGGCAGGAGGGTCACAAACGTGGCACAACGAGTCAACGCCGATCTGTAGCCCGATCCTGGCTGTCTCGGAAAAGGGGATCGAGTCGGGCGACCGGGCAGCTAGCAGGCTGTTGATAAAGTGCCGGCCCGACCGCACGAGGCGGTCGCGAGTGCGGAGCACTCGAGAAAACCGGAGGTTTTCCAAGTGGAAAAAGGTCATGGATGACTTTTTCCACGGGCAGCTAGGGCAACGAGCGGCTTTAGGAGGCCGAATCAAGATAGGGATCCTGACTCATCTGGATGTGGGCCTCGGCCCGTTGCCGTTCGACATACTCAAGCACCCGCCGCTGCCGGACATGCCGCTGCTCGACGAGACGCTGCGCCTTGGTGAAGGCGGCAAGGAGCCGCTCCGGATCACCAGCGAGCCCGGCGCGGAGCCTGGCAACGACCCGGCGGGCACGATCGGGGCCGTAGCCAGCCACGAGGATGTCGTCGTCGAGGGAGACATACTGCCGCCAGGTGCCGGGATCCCCCTGCCGGCCGCAACGGCCGACAAGCTGGCGGTCGATCCGGGCCGAGTCGTGGAGTTCGGTGCAGATGACGTGGAGCCCACCCATATCGTAAACCCCGTCCCCGAGCCGGATGTCGGTGCCACGGCCGGCCATGTTCGTCGAGACGGTGATCTGCCCCGGCTGTCCGGCCTGGGCGACGATCTCCGCCTCGCGTTCGATCTGCCGGGCGTTGAGCACGGTGTGGGTCAGGCCGACCTCCGTGAGGAGCCGCGACAACTCCTCCGATTTGTCGATCGACCGGGTGCCGATGAGGACCGGACGGCCTGTGGCATGAACGGCCACCGTCTCGGCGACAATCCTCGCGAACTTCTCTTCCTGAGCCCCGCAGACGACGGCGGGCAGACGCTCGCGGATCGCGGGCCTGTTGGTCGGCACCGCCGCCACCCCGACGTCATACGTTCGGCCGATCTCGCCGGCGCTGGTGGCGATCGTCCCCGTCATGCCGGCGAGGTGCGGCCAGCGGGCGAAGAGATCCTGGATCGTGATTCGGGCGGCGTGTCCCGAGGGCACCGTCACCTCGATCCCCTCCTTCGCCTCGACCGCTTGATGGAGCCCGTCGCGCCACGTCCGTCCCTCCGCGGCACGGCCGGTGAACTCATCGATGATCACGATCTTCCCGTCGCGGACGACATACTGCCGATCGCGGTTGAAAAACCGCCTCGCCCGCAGGGCCCGTTCCACCGCGTCGTAAAGCGCCAGGAGGCTGAGGCTCTCGAG
Organism: Candidatus Kuenenia stuttgartensis; assembly: GCA_945873085.1. GTDB lineage: Bacteria > Planctomycetota > Planctomycetia > Pirellulales > UBA1268 > QWOP01. Next base: position 16,787 of record CAMCCR010000012.1, read on the forward strand.
GAGCGCGGGGCGTTCGAGCGCCCGGACACGGCTCCGGCCCGGCCCGAGAAGCTCGCAGCTTTGCTTCTGCACGTCGACTTCGAAGTCCTCGTCGATGTCGAGAAGGGCCGCGGCCCCGGCTGCGAAACGAAACAACGATTCCTCGGTCGCCTGAGCCTCTCCCGGTGGCGAGGAGATGATCAGCGGCGTGCGGGCCTCGTCGATGAGGACGTTGTCTGCCTCGTCGACGAGCGCGAACCAATAGGGACGCTGGAGGAGTTTCGAAGCCTGCGATGTGGCGTGGCCGGTGAGCATCGCCCCGAGATCGCCGCGCCCCTCGGCGATCTCGCGCCCCATGAGCCGATCTTTCAAGAAGTCGAATCCGAACTCCTTCGCCGTGCCGTAGGTCACGTCCTTGGCATACGCCTCGCGGCGCTCATCAAACCCCATCTGCGACTGGACGATGCCGACCGACATCCCGAGGACGCTGTAGATCGGCTCCATCCACTCTGCGTCGCGCTTGGCGAGGTAGTCGTTGACGGTGGCGAGGTGGGCCCCTTTGCCGCACAGGGCATAGAGCGCCAGCGGGAGGGTGGCAACGAGTGTCTTCCCCTCGCCGGTCTGCATCTCGACGATCGCCCCGCGCACCAGCGCCACCCCGGCAAGGAGCTGGACGTCGTAATGCCGCATGCCGTTGGCGCGACGGCCGGCCTCCCGCGTCGCCGCGAAGCTCTCCACCATCAGCGACTCGATCGGCTCGCCCGCCTTGGCCCGGTACGACAGCGAGCGTGCCGTGCGCCGCAGGGCCGCATCACTCAAGCCTGCCATCTCTGCCGACAAGCCCTCGACCTCGGTGACGATCCGTCGCGCCGAGGCGTCGAGGAGCGAACGCGACCCGGGGGTGATCCCCTTGAGCCATCCGAGCACGTTGGCCGTCATCCCCCCCATCGGTATCTCCCTCCCGTCAGCGGGGTTCAAACTGCTCGCGGCTGGCCACGGGCATCTGGAGCTCGATCCGCTGGCGACCGCGGAAAACCCCCAACGACACGTTGCGATTGGTGGGGGTGACGCTGACGAGGCTGACGAGGTGGTCGTCGTCGTCGATCGGCTGCCCGTCGAACTCGAGAATCACGTCATCCGGCTGGATCCCAGCCGAATCGGCGGGCGACCCCTTCGTCACCCCCGAGACCCTCGCCCCCACCGCCCGCACCATCCCCAGGCGCTCCGCCGTCCTCTGGGTGAACGTCCTGTCGAGCGTGACGCCGAGATAGGCCCGTGCGACGGCTCCGTTTTCCACGAGTTGCCGGGCCACGAACATCACCATCGACACCGGGATGGCGAACCCGATCCCCTCGCTGCCGCCGGAGTTGCTCGCGATCGCCGTGTTGAGGCCGACCACCTCACCGCGGAGATTCACCAGCGGCCCTCCACTGTTGCCGGGATTGATGGCGGCGTCGGTCTGGATGAAGTCCTGAAACTTCACCCCTTCGTCACCGAGCTCGAGATCGCGGCGCCCCTTCGCCGACACGATGCCGAGGGTCACCGAATGCGACAGCCCGAACGGGCTGCCGATCGCCAGGACTGTGTCGCCGATCTGAACGGCATCCCTTTCGGCGAGCCGGGCGGAAACCAGATCGGTGCCGGCGATCGTCAGAACGGCAATGTCGGTGGCCGGATCGGTCCACATCCGCAGCGGCCGCAGTTCACGACCGTCGTCGAGACGGATGACGATGTTGTCGAGTTCGGCACCATGAACGACATGCCGATTGGTGATCACGACGAGCCGGTCGGCGACGCGGGCGATGACCCCTGATCCGGCCTCGTCCTCGTCCCCCGATTTGGCTCCGCGGGTCGACTTCTGGGCAGGCTTGCGAGCATCGATATGGACGACGCACGGCCGCAGGAGCACCGTCAGACGACGGAGCTGCGCCCCCTGACGCTCGAGCTCCTCCGCATCGCGCTCGATCTGGGCGTAGAGACGATCACGCTCGTCGGGGGAGAGCCGGGACGAACGAGCCGGATCGACCCTGCCCGCCGCATCCGCCGCGATCTGTCCACTGCCCTCGGATTCACCGGCCACCCTCGGGGCGATCGGTTGCAGGGCAGGGGGCTCGTCGGCGGAGGCTTGGACCACCACGAGGAGCAGGAGCGTGAGGAGCGGCACCCCGGGCCCGCAGCCGGAGCGCGGGAACACGGAACGGGAGAACGGTGGTGTCTGGCCCATGGATGTGACGCTCTCGGAGGCGGACGCGAGACCGCGACATCATACCGCCGACCGAGTCCCGTCACGCACCTGCCGGGGAGGCCGACAAGGCCCACCCTTTCCTCCCCCAGAAACGCCGGACGAGCGGGGCCTGAGCCCGCGTCCGACGGGGAAAAAGGATCAGGAAACGTCGATTTCGAGGTCGGCGGAGGAGTCTTCGTAGGCATCACGAGAGGAGGCCATCCCGCCATGGCGCTCGATCTCGCGCTGGCACTCGATGCACATCGTGGCGTACGGGAGGGCGTCGAGCCGAGCCATCGGGATCTTCTTCGAACAGACCTCGCAGACCCCGTACTCACCGGCCTTCATCCGCACAAGCGCGTTCTCGATGTGGGCGAGCTCGCGGCTCTCGACCTCGGCCAACTGCGAGCTGATCTCGTCCTGGGCGGTGTCGAGGGCGGCATCGACGACGTCCCCCGTCGTCTCCCCGTGCAGTTCCCGGAGGAGAGAAAGGTCGCCTGCCAGGGCGCTGCGCAGGGCGTCACGACGGCGGACGAGAATCGCCCGAAGGTTCACAAGTGCGTCTTTACGAGCCATGATGATGATGCTCCTCGCCCGCCCGGCAGCCGTGGAAAAGCCCTGCCGATAACGGTCGCACCAAATAGTACGGGGCCGATCGGAGAATGTTCGACGTCGGGATTACGACAGCCTCTTTATCGAAAAAACGGTCGAAAAGGATCGTGACAGTTGGCGGGGACCGGAGACATTCCCCAGAGTTCCCCGTCCTTGGAAATTTGGGGAAGGGGGGCTGGCCCTCCGACCGGCCTCTCACCGCTCCCCCGCCGGACGCCCCCGCGCCTTCGACATGAGCACCGGATCGGCCGCAGCGGCGGCGATCACCCCCCAGGCGCCGAGGACGTCGGCCCGGCTCGTGAGCGTGCCACCGACCGCCAGGCGGATGGCGTGGCGACCGCCGACCCGGGCGTGGCTGAGAAACACCGAGCCGGCGCGATTCACCCGGGCGAGCAGTTCGGTGGTCGCCTCATCGCCCGCCCGGAGGGCGAAGGTGACCAGGGCCAGGCTGGGGGGCGAAAGGATCTCGAAGGCCGGATCAGCCGCCACGATATCGGCGAACTCCGCCGTCCAGGCGACCTGATCGCGGACCCGCTGCCGGAGTGCCTCCGCACCGATCATCCGTAAGACCATCCAGAGTTTGAGGGCCCGAAACCGGCGGCCCAGTGGCACCTGCCAATCGCTGTAGTCGACCACGGCCCCGGTATCCCCGACGGCCGTCCGGAGGTAGTCGGGCTTCGTCGTCAGGGCGGTGGCGAGGGTCTGCCTTGAGGCGATCCAGAGGCAGTGGCAGTCGAAGTTGACGAGCATCGACTTGTGCGGGTTGGTCCCCCAGCTGTCAGCGAGCTCGGCGCCGTCGACGATCATCGGGCGGAGTTCCGAGCAGATCGCGGCCGTCCCGGCCCAGGCGGCGTCGACATGGAGCCAAGCGCCGTAGCGGCGGGCGATCGTGCCGATGGCCGCCACCGGGTCGATCGCCCCCCGTGCGGTCGTGCCGACAGTGGCCACGACGAAGCAGGGGACTCGGCCCGCGGCCGCATCGTCGCGCATCGCGGCCTCGAGGAGATCGGGGCGGAGCCGGCCGGCGCTGTCGGTGTCGATTCGGCGGATGGCCGCAGGGGGAAAGCCAGCGATCTTTGCCCCCTTCACGACGCTCGAATGGGCATCGGCACTGGCGTAGACCAGGCATGGCCCCGTGCCACTGGCCGCCGCGCGCTCGCGGGCGGCCACGAGGCAACAGAGCAGGCCGCTCGAGGCGGAGTCTTGGATCATCCCGCCGCCATCGCCACCGAGCCGGAAGCGATCGGGAAGGCCGAGGAGCTGGCGGAGCCAGTCGACGACGATCCCCTCGAGCTCTGTCGCCGCCGGCGACGTCGTCCACAGCATTCCCTGGATCCCGAGGCCGGCGCTGAGCAATTCGCCGAGGATCGAAGGACCGGAGGCATTGGCCGGGAAGTACGCAAAGAACCCCGGATGCTGCCAGTGCGTCAGCCCCGGAACGATGATCCGCTCGAGATCGCCAAGCACCGCCGCGAGCGATTCGGGGGTCTCCGGCGCGGCGGCGGGAAGCCGGGCCGCGATCTCCCCCGGCTCGACGTCGGAGAGCACGCGTTGAGCCGGCAGCGACGCCCAGTAGTCGGCGATCCAATCGATCACGACGCGCCCCTCGCGCCGGAAGCGTTCGGGGTCGAACGGGGGGCCGCCGGCACCGGGCCATCGGTCCGGTTCTCCAGACTCTGGCTCACCCGACTCGCGCATCGGTCATTCTCCCTGGAGGGTGAGCACGAGCCGGCGCGGTCCGCCACGGTCGCGGTGCTCGCCGAGATAGATCCCCTGCCACGTCCCGAGGAGGAGCCCGCCATTCCGGACGGGAATCGTCACGGAGGTGCCGACGAGCGCTGCCTTGACGTGGGCCGGCATGTCGTCGCTCCCCTCGAGCGTGTGGGCATAGGGAAAATCTTCCCGGGCGATCCGGTCGACGGCCATCGCCAGATCGCGGGGGACGTCGGGATCGGCATTCTCGTTGATCGAGAGGCTCGCCGAGGTGTGGCAGACGAACGCATGGAGAAGGCCGATGCGGATCGCCGTCAGTTCTGGGAGAGCGTCGACGACTGGGCGGGTGATGACATGAAACCCGCGGGGCAGGGGAGGGAGGCGGAGCTCGCGTTGGTGCCACATGGGGATTTTTTCGTGGGCCTGTCCGGCCTCACTTCCCCTCCGCCCCGAAGCACCACACCGTGCCATCCCCGGAGGCCATGATCACACATCCAGCGGCCACGGCCGGCGACGAGGCGAAGCCGTTGCCGGCGTCGAACTCCCAGAGGATCTCGCCATCGGTCGTCCGCAAGACCACGATCTTGCCGGCCGAATCACCGACGATCGCCGCCAGCCCCACCGAATCGCCGTCACCGGCGCCGCCGAGATGGACGACGACCGGCGAGCCATCGACCCGCCCGCGCATCCCCTGCCGCCAGGCCCGCGCGCCATCGGCGAGCGCAAAGGCCTCAACGGCCCGGCCGCGCGTGCCGACCAGGGCGAGCTCTCCGGCAATCGCGGCACTCGATCGGTAAGCCTGGCCATTCCCCTGGGGCACGAGCTTCCAGGCGACCTTCCCGGCCGTGACATCGATCGCCCAGAACACGCCCCCCTCGCTTCCAAACAACGCCAGGCTTCCGGCGGCTGCGGGAGTCGTGCCGGTGGGGCCATCGATCGCCACTGCGACCTCCTCGGTGCCGGTCGCGGCGTCGATGACATGGAGCTTGCCGTCACAGCCGGCCAAGAGCACCTTTCCGGCAGCCACCGTTGGCGAACAGCGGATCTGGTCGGCGATGGTGTGCTTCCAGAGCACCTTTCCATCCGCGAGCGCCAGACAGGCGAGCGTCGCATCCTGCGAGCCGATGAGGACGCGCATCCCGTCGTCGCCAGGCAGGAGCGTCGGCCCCCCCGACACCTCGCCCCCGGTCTCGTGAGTCCAGCGGATCTCACCGCTGGCGGCGTCGAAGGCACGCACCATCCCGGCTCCATCGCCGACGACGACCAGCGGCACCGCCGCGTCGGTCGACACCGCCGCCGCCGCGGGAAAGCCGACGTCGGTCTTGAACGACCAGACCGTCTTCCCATCGACGAGATCGAGGCAGTGGAAGGTGCCGTCGAGATCGCCGACGAAGATCCTTCCGCCGGAAACGACCGGCGTCGCCTCGAAGGCGGTCTTCTCGAGTTGTCGGTGCCAGCGTTCGGCCAGCGGCAGGGTGATCCGGGCCGCGGAGCGCCCCGTCCCGGCGAGAACGCCGCGGAACATCGGCCACGCATCGGCGGCCGCTTCGTCGCCCCCCTCCGCGCCGCCCTCCGCGACAACCGCCGCATGCCCCTCGAGCAACATCGCCAGCACCACGATCCCGCGACACAAACGTGATCGGGGGCCGGTCAGACGACTCCAGAAACTCATCGGGCCTCCTCGTAGAGCTTCGTCAGATCCTCGACGGCGACGGCGCGTGGATTGAAGCCAGCCGTCCACTGGCTCGCGGCGGCGGCGGCGAGAAACCCGAGATCAGGCGCCGCGATCCCCGCCGCGGAGAGCGAGGGGGCGAGCCCACCGGCCCTCACGACCCCTTCGAGCCAGGTGGCGAGCCGATCCCCGGCCCGATGCCCCTCGGCTTTTACCCCGTCGGGGAGCGCGGCGACGAGATCGGCGTAGGGGGAATCGTCGCCGGCGGCGTTGAAGCGGACGACATGAGGCAGCATCATCCCGACCGCCTGCCCGTGGACGACGTCGTGGACCGCCGTAAGCGGGTTGGCGAGCGCGTGGGCGGCACCGAGCATCGAGTTCTCGATCGCCATTCCAGCCCACGAAGCGCCCAGCTGCACCGCCTCACGGGCCGCCACATCGCCGGGATCGGCAAACACCCGCGGCAGACCAGCCGCGAGGAGGCGGAAGGCCTCGCGCGAAAAGAGCCTCGAGGCCGGCGTCGCCGCTCGGCTGACATGGCTCTCGACGGCATGGGAGAGGGCATCGATGCCGGTCAGCGCCGTCACGCGCGGCGGTTGGGTGAGCGTGAGCCTGACGTCGAGGATCGCCACCCGGAATGCCGCCCGGGGGTCGCCGCAGGCCATCTTGACGTGGGTCTCGGCATCGCTGATGAGCGCGAAAGACTGCGTCTCGCTCCCCGTCCCCGCCGTCGTCGGCACGCCGATCGACGGGAGCATCGGGCCAGTCGCCTTGCCGCGGCCGTGGTAGTCGTGCATCCGGCCGCCGCAGGAATGGACGAAGTTGATTCCCTTGGCGCAGTCCATCGAGCTGCCACCACCAATCGCCACGATGACGTCGGGGCTGACCCGGCGGGCAACCTCCACCCCGGCGGCAACGTGGGCGGTGGTCGGATTCTCGCCGACGTCGGTGAAGGTCGCGACGGCGTACCCCGCCGACTCGAGCGCCGCGATCCCCAGCCCCGTGTGCCCCGCCTTCACGACTCCAGGGTCGCTGACGACCAGCGCCCGGTTGCCGCCGAACTCGCGGGCAAGCGTACCGAGCCGGTCGACTGCTCCGGGCCCGACGACCAGCCGCGTGGCGGCACGGAACTCGAACGGCTGCGGGATGGACATCATGAATGGCTCAGGGGAGTCATCAGGCGACGCCAGCGCCTGCCGGCATCTGGAGGGCCCGCGAACGGTAGAGGAAGTCGATGATGTTCCCCTCGTGCGGCTGGAGCCAGTCGAGCTTCGTCGTCGGCACGGGGCCGAGGTTGAGGCGATCGATCTCGGTGCAGTCGATGAGGGCGTGCTGGAAGGCGGGATCGTCGGTGAGGGCCGTGCCGACGAGCGTCGGGCCGATCTTCTCGAGCATCTGCCCCTGCGGGCACTTCACCACCACCACGAACGGGAACATGTACTCCGCCTTCGCGATCACCGGGTCCGGGCTGCTGCAATGCGCGACCACCGGCCGCAGCCAGCCGCAGCGCTCCCCCTCCACCAGTCGCGGGCCGTACTTTTCGGTGGGATGGCTGACGCCGGGAGCTGCCAGCCCCCCTTCGATCTGTCCCCAGGTCGCCTTGGCGGCGCCGGGAATCGTGAATGCCGCGAGCTTCGCATTCGGATCGTCGGGCGGGAGGACATCGACCGGCCCGAGCCGCTCGGCCAGCGCCGCGGCAATCTCCTCGGTGTGCCGGCTGGCCCAGATCGCCGAGCAATTGATGCAGCCACGGCCGCCGTTGACGGCGACGCTCTCCACCATCATGTCGATGTAGTCCTCCCAGCGGTCGACGACGTCGTCGCCGATGAGGATCTTCGAGAACCCGGGGCCGTGAACCTGCACGCCGGGATTGCCGCGGTACTGCTCGACCGTCTTGGCACTGCCGAAGATCATGCTCCGCTTGCAGACGGCGAGGATCGAAGCCCCGACGTCGGTGGCGCCCGGGTAGAGCCCGATAGCCTCGGAAGGAATCCCCGCTTCGATCATCGCCGCCGCCATCCGGTAGGGCGTCCAGGGCTCCTGGCCACCCGGCTTCATGACGAGGCCGACGCCGAGGGCGATCACCGGCAACCACAGGGTGTGGACGCCGGGGGAGTTCGACGGCAGGACGAGCCCGAGCACCGGCGACTGCGCCTGGTAGCTGACGACGACGTCGCGCTGCTCGCGGCCGTAGCCCTTCCAGAAGATCTCCGGCGGCAGGCCGCGGGAGAGGGCATCGAGCATCCGGTCCATGTTCGCGAGGACGAACATGTTCTTCTGCATGTTCGCCCGGCAGAGGGTCTCGGGGAGCCCGGTCGTAGCCGACTGCTGCTTGACGAAGTCGTCGGGCGACTGCTTGGTGTCACCGACGGTGAGCGTGCCGTGGGCATACAGATTGCCAGCCGTCTGGAGCCGCTCGACAACGTCCTCCGGGTCGAGCGTCAGCAGCGCCTCGCGGGCCTTGGCCGCCTTTTGCATGTCGCGGCTCACGAGCGCCCCGCCAACCTGGCTGACCTCCGCCACCGGCTCGCCGGTGAGGAAGTGGACGAGCTTCGTCCGCTCGATCGACTCATAGGGCTTGCCGAAACGGAAGGCGGGGAGATGCATCAACAGGACTCCTGCAAAGTTTTCGAGAGCGATCCCAGATCGAAGTCAGACCAACCGTCGAGGCCCCCACAGGGGGCGCCCGCGGTCGCCCGGAGGTGCGACCGCAAGCCTCCGCCCCAAGCCCGCCGGGGCCACGATGGCCCGGCGGGCGTGCAATCAGTAAACGCCGACCGTGGTCGACGAGGCGAGTTCCCGGAAAGGCCGCACGCCACTGATGCCGTCCCACGGATATTTCGCGTAGGGAAGTTCGCGTTCCCCCTCGTCGCGCTCGAGGAAGCCGGGCACGAACGTCTCCTTCGTGAGGGTCGTGAGCTTGACGCGTCCAGTGCCGCCGTAGGGGACCACGGTGTTGGTGTCGTCGAAGTCGACGACCTCGATCACCGCGCGGGGCTGCGGGGCGTAATAGGCGATCGTATAGCCGTCGGCCGCCACCACCGGCCTGGAAGCCGCCAGCCCCATGAGCGTGTTGCCGTAGGTCGGCGTCATGAAGGCACCGTCGAGAAGTTCCTCCACGGCGAAGCGGGTCCACTGCGGGGTGAACTCCGTGCCGCCGGAGAAGATCCCTGTGATCCCGGCCTTGCGGATCGTCGTCCCGCGCTTTTCGAGCCCGATCGCCAACGACTCGAGGAGCTTCGGCGTCGTGAACATGCACTTCACGTCGTGACCCGCCTCGAGGATCGTGATCGCCTGATCGATGCAGTGCTGCTTGTAGGCTTCGAGATGCTCCATCCAGCCCTTCTGGATGAGCTTGACCACCCAACGTGGATCGAGATCGACGCAGAAGCAGATGCCGCCCCGGTGCTGGGCGAGATGCTCGATCGACAGCCGCAGCCGACGAGGGCCTGAGGGCCCCAGCATCAGCCAGTTGGCGCCGCGCGGGAAATACTCCTCGGGAAGGGTGTCGCTGAACTGCTCGTAGTCGGTGCGGAAGTCACGCATGTTGACACGCGACTTCGGCACCCCGGTGGTGCCACCGGTCTCGAAGACATACGCGGGCTGACCGGCAAAGCCCTGGGGGATCCACCGCGTCACCGGGCCGCCCCGCAGCCATTCATCCTCGAACGGGGGGAACTTCTTCAAGTCGTCGTAGTTCTTCACCTCGGTGATCGGGTTGAACTTCAGCGTCTTCGCATACTCCAGCCAGAACGGGCAGCCGGTGGAGGGATGGAAATGCCAGGCCATCATCTCCACGGCGTGGGCATCGAGGGTCGCGCGGGCCTGCTTCACGGCGGCTTCGTCGGCAACCTGGAACACCGGGTTCTTAGAGGAAACGTCGGTCGACATCGCGGGGTCTCTGGAGGGGAGTGGGGTTCAATCCGCGACCGCCATCGACGGCACGGACACGGGAGGCAGTGGATCAGCCCTCACCAGGCGGCGGCGCCGGGGGGGCTCCGAGTTGGGCAAAGAGTTGCAGCACGCCGTTGAAGTGGGCGAGCCTGGGGCCGTAGCGATCGATGAACTCGCCGAGAGCATATTCGCTGTCGGTGAAGTTTTCGGCGTTGTCGAAGGCCTCCGTAGCCACCCCGGCAAGGAACTCGGTGTGGACCTTGGCAAGCGACTCGGCGGCCTGGCGACAGGAGCGGGCCAATTCCGGATTAGCATCCTTCCAGGCCTTGAGTTCCGCGGCCCGCTGCCGTTGCTGGAGCGACACCTGCGAGACGAGTTCTGTGAGCAGCTCGCATTGGCGGGAGAGCAGTTCGATCTGCCGCTGCTGGAGGGCGATCGACTCTCCGAGCAGATGCCGCGTCTGCGGATCGGGCGCGGCCCCACCAGGAGTGATCGACGTGGCGGAGATGTCGAGTTGCGTGAACACGGGGGGAAAATCACTCATGGCACGGCCCGCCGGTGGTCGGTGGTGGAAGTGGGAACCGTGGAAGATTCTACCCACGCCCACGGGAATGGTAGCCCTCCAGCCCCCGTTCGGCCGGGCCGGGTCGATTCCCGTCAGGGTTTCCCCAGCCTACGGCGGCGGGCTCGCCGATCCCCCCAGGCGGCCGGGGGAGGCTCCCAGTCCTCAAGTGGCGCGTCCAGCCACCCGATGCAAGGGCTGGCGGGGAGACGGTTCCCTGCGGATCCGCAGCCGAAGGCCTGCGGAACGGCCGCCTCCGGGCGGGCGACGGCATGGGGGCGCGGTGGACACCAACGACGCAACGCTGACTTTTGGGTTTCTCACCACCGTTGATTCGCCCACCCACGGGGTGTTCGGCGGGTATCTCGTCGTCGACTCGACGGGACGGCCCCTGGAGTTTCACTGCACGACCCCAGTGAAGGTGTCGAGGGCCCAGCAGATTCTCTACGGGGCGACGCTGCCCGGTCATCTCCATGGCCGGCAGATCGGCGCCAACCTCCTCGCCGAAGCCACCTCCCACCCCCTGGCCGTCCTCATCGACGCCGAGACGCTGCTCCATGTCCGCCCACACACGGCCCTGCCGGTCGGGCTCGTCCTCCGGTCTGACCCGGCCGTGTCGGCGCCGCGCGATGACGACGCGCTCCTCCGATTCGGCACGACGACGATCAGCCTGCCGGCCGACAGGCACGCCGCGGTGATCGATGGACTCACGGCCCTGGCTGGCGCCGTCGATCTCTGCGAACCGTTCGAGCGGATCCGGGCTGCGATCGACGAGGCCCAGCGGCACTGAGCCGCCCCGCCGGGCCAAACGCACGCCCCCCGGCAGAGGCTGCTGCTTGAGGCTGCTGCTTGAGGCTGCTGGAACGATGGGCGACGCGGGGGGAGCAGTCATGCCGCAAGAGATCCAACGGACCACTCCGACCGGCCTCGGCAGCTACGCCCTGCGGGGCGCGGAGCTGAGCCTGCCGCCGTTGACCCTCCTGCCGACATGGCGGGTCGATGCACCGCCGCGGCCGCGCGTCCTCCGCCTCCCGCTGGCAGGACCGACCCCTGCCGTAACGTCGATCAGTCTCCTCGACGCCATGCCGAAGGTGTCGAGCTACCGCTTTCCCCGCGCCGTCGCCGCGCCTGTTGCCCTTGCGGCCCCTCCCCGGCCGGCCACCGCCCAGCCGCCCGCCAGCGCGGAGCCGGCGGTGCGACGGCCTGACCGTCCGGCGCGGACGCGGATCGCCCCCCCGGGGGACGTGGTGCGGATGGAGGAGCGGCTCTGGTTCCTCCTCCAACCCGACCTCGAAACCCTCCTCCGCTCCTGCCACCTCGACTTTCCCCGCCGGCCATTCCCGTTCCAACTCGAAGGCATGGCGTTCCTGATGCCACGGCACGCCGCCGTCCTTGCCGACGAGATGGGGCTCGGCAAATCGATGCAGGCCATCTCCTCGATCCGCCTCCTCATCCATGCCGGTGAAGCCCGTCGCGTCCTCGTCGTCTGTCCGAAGGGGCTGGTGTCGAACTGGGTGCGCGAGTTCGGCGACTGGGCCCCGGAAATCCCGGTGGCGGTGATCGAGGGAGATCCGCAGCGTCGTCGCTGGCAGTGGGCCCTGTCGGATGTCGCGGTGAAGGTCGCCAACTACGAGAGCGTCGTCCGCGATCGCGAACTCATCGCCGAACTGAAGGCCTCGTTCGATCTCGTCGTCCTCGACGAGGCACAGCGCATCAAGAACTCCGCCAGCCAGACCAGCCACGCCATCCGGGCCCTCTCGCGCCGCCGCAGCTGGGCCCTCACCGGCACCCCGGTGGAGAACTCTGCCGACGACATCGTCGGCCTGTTCGAGTTCGTCGCCCCGGGGCACCTCGACGAACGGATGTCACCGCGGGCCCTCGGCGCCGCCGCAGCCGACCATGTCCTGCGGCGGACGAAGGACAAGGTCCTCAAGGATCTTCCTCCCCGGCTCAACCGCGACGAACGGATCGAGCTCACGCCCGAACAGCGCGAGACCTACCGGCAGGCCGAGGAGGATGGAGTCCTCCGGCTGGCCGACATGGGGCGGTCGGCGACGATCCGCCATGTCTTTGAGCTCGTCCTCCGGCTCAAGCAGGTGTGCAATTTCGACACCCACTCCGGCGAGAGCGCCAAGCTCGACTGTCTCAAGGCCGATCTCGAGGAGGTGCAGGCGAGCGGCCGGAAGGCGCTCGTCTTCAGCCAGTGGGTCGAGACGCTCGGCAAGCTCGAGAAGGAACTCACCCCCTTCGGTGCGCTGCAATACCACGGCGGGATGTCGACGGCCGCCCGCGACGAGGCGATCCAGCGGTTCAAGAACGACCGCCGCCACTCCGTCCTCCTCCTCTCCTACGGCGCCGGCGCCGTCGGGCTCAACCTCCAGTTCTCGCAGTACGTCTTCCTCTTCGACCGGTGGTGGAATCCGGCCGTCGAGGATCAGGCCGTGAACCGTGCCCACCGGATCGGCGCTGCCGGGGCGGTCACCGTCACCCGGTACCTCGCCGCCGACACGATCGAGGAGCGGATCGACGAGGTGCTGCGGAAGAAGCGCGACCTCTCCGAGCTGATTCTCTCGCAGTCGGAGCCGCCCGAAGCAGGGAGCACGGGGCTCACGGTCGACGAACTCTTCGCGCTCTTCAGGCTCCCGTCGCCATCCCGATCCGCGGCGGCCGCCTGACGACGGCACGCCGTGGATGGGATCAATCGCTGGCGATCAGCTCCCGTAGGAGGCAAATCCGGCCGCCTGCGACGGCCGGAGCGTGGTCTGCGCCGTCGACATCACCGGTGCCTGCCCCGGCCGGGCGATGACGAACTGCCGCGTCCCGGTGGCGGGCCGACTCGGCGTCACCGTTTGCTGGGTCGTCGTCGTCGCGGTGGTCGATGTCCCCCCGGAGACGGTCGTCGTCGAACTGCCGGCGAAGTTCATCCCTGGCGAGAGAGGAAAATCGACAAGCCGCGTCGACAGCCCGTTGGAGGTCGTCAGCCCCGCTGCGGCGGTGGTGGGCTTCGGCAGGGCAAAAGGATCGGCCTTGGCGTAGTTGACGGAATACCCGAGATCCTGAAGCGCCCCGAGCGTGACTCGGCTCAGCGGCATGGTGGAGGAGAGGTAGCCCGTCATGAGCTCGTTCCCGAACACCGCCTCGCTCCAGTGAGCAGCCCTCGTGCCCCCGCCGCCGCCCGATTCAAGGGGCACGCCGATGGCGCCGGGAGCGAGCTTCCGGTACTCCGCCAGAGCGTACCTCCCGACGTAGATCGGACTGTCGGTGAACAGGTTCTTGACGAGGCCGAGCGGCTTGAACGACGAGCGGATGTATTCGAGCGTCCAGAACGGTCCGACACCGAGGGCATGGCCAAGCTCGTGGACCATGATGTCCTTGATCTGCTCGTTGTCGCGGTCGGCAATATCGACGACGGCCGTACCGCCGTACGACGTGTTGCTCGACCCGCGCTTCTGGATGAGTTGCTGGCCGTTGCTGTACGTCCGCGTCGGGCCGGCGTACGCCAGGGCGTTGTTGAGTCCGTCAACCGCCTCTTCCCTGACAACGAGCTTGAAGTCGTCGATGTACTCGCCATCGATGACCACGGCTGGGAGGTCACCGGTGATGACGTTCTGCCACTTGTCGGCGGCCTCGCGGGCGGCCACCTTCGTCTTGTCAGAGACGTTCCCGGAGAAGCTGATGTCGATCTGAAATCCGGCGGCCTCTCTGACGATGTTGGTGACCGCCGTCTTCTGGACGATCTTGCCGCTCGAGGCCGAGGTGATGTCGAGGGCGAAGGTGGCCGGCTTGGCGGATTTGGCGGCGGCCGCCGGCAGCGGGAGCGTGGCGATGTTGATGACCTTGGACGACTCCCCCTCCACGAAGTGGGCGGTGGCGGTCGTCGACTGAAAGTCGCGCGATGCGATTGCGCCGATGGCGCGCGTCGTGTACTTGACTTCGAGGGTCTCTCCCGCCGCGACAGGACGGTCGAGGCGGATCCAGAAATCAGCGTCGCTGGTGCGCGAGACCTGCGTCGGCGCCGACACCGAGATCAGCGGCAGGCCGTCACCGGCCATGAGCTGACGCGATTCCAGTTTCTCGATCCCAGGGACGGCCGACGTCGTCCGATTCCGTCGACTCTTCGGGGTGGGCTTCCGGTACATGGGGATCACCTGTCGGTACTGGGGCTTGGGATGGGGGGCGTCTTGTGAATCT
>CAMCCR010000013.1 GCA_945873085.1 Candidatus Kuenenia stuttgartensis
CGACGGTCCGGCCGATCTGGTCGCGGCCCCCCTCGACGACCACCATCGTGCCGTCGTCGAGGTAGCCGATCGCCTGGCCGTGCTCTTCCCCGGGCTTCACGAGGCGAACGGTGAGGAGATCGCCGGGGACGTACGTCGGCCGGAGGGCCACCGACACGTCGTTGACGTTGATCGCCTGGACGCTGCGGAGCGCGGCGATTTTCACGAGGTTCGGATCGTTGGTGATGATCCGGCCGCCGAGCTTTGCAGCCATGGCGACGGTCCGAGCGTCGTCGGAGACCTCGGCGTCGACCTCGTCGTCGGGGGGGATAACCTCGATCTCGATCGCCTTGCTCTCGCGGAGGCGGTTGAGGACATCGAGCCCCCGCCGGCAGCGGAGCCGACGCTGGCGGTCGGCCGAATCCGACCCCGACTGGAGATCGTCGACCACGAAGGACGGGACGACGAACCGGCTCTCGAACAGCCCCGCCTCGGCGAGTTCGGCAATCCGGCCGTCGACGATGGCGCTGGAGTCGAGGAGATTCGGCCTCATCCCCTGAATGTCGCGGGCGAACTCGACATACGGGATGAGGAAGCGGAAGTCGTTGCGCGTCTGGAGGAGGAGGCTCGTGCAGACGTAGCAAAGCACCATCCCGAGAACGAGCGGGTACCAGTCGAAGACCGGACTGCGCGGGGGCGGGGGAATGATCGGCGTCAGGGCGAGAATGGCGACATACGTCAGGAACACCCCGACGAGCATGCCGAAGTAGACCGCCGTGATCACGGTCAGGTCTTTCCTCTCAATCGAGGAGTCGATGCCGATCACCGTCAGCGGCACCGCCGCCATCCCGAAAAGGACGGCCCACGGCACCCAGGAGGGGGCCTCACGCATCCCTTCGGCGCTGAAAATGAGGACGGCGATCCCCATCGCCACCATGAAAAAGATCGCGCGGAGGACGAGGAGGGCCAGCGGGGAGGAACGGGACTGCATAGAGATGGATGCTCGATTCCAAGGGGAGAATCGCTCAATCCTACCACGCCCGGAGGCTGGTCTCACCACCCCGCTTGTTTGAGGTAGTCCCCTTGGTGGAGGGGGGGCTTTGTGAGGAATAACGCGGATATGCGGGTGAAAGGAGCGATTGCCGGCCGATCAGCCCGTTCCCAGGCGGCGCCGGTGGTCGAGTTCGAGGAAGCGGTCGGTCATCCCGGCGATGTAATCGGCGGCGCTGCGCCGGGCACCGAACAGCTCGGCACGGCCGCGGAATCCACGGGGGAGCTCTTCGGGGCGGGCGCAGTACCAATCGAACAGCTGCCGCAACCGCTGCTGGGCTGGGAGCCTGACGGCGAGGACGCGCTCGCAGCGGTAGACCCGCGTGAACAGAAATCGCTCGAGCTCGCGCTTGCCGGCGGCGACGTCGGGCGCGGGGGCAACGATCCTCCCGGCGTCGGGGCCGGCGCCATCGAGGAAGGCTCGGCGGACATCCTCCGGGGAGCGAATGGCGAGGGCGTCGATCGTTCCCCGGGCCCTGGCGACGAGCCCGGCAACCTGGAAGTCGACCAGCTCGAGGAGGACGGCCCGGCGCAGATCGACGCCGACGAGCCGGCCGTGACGCTCATGAACGCGTTCGGCCGCAGCGGCCACCAGCGGGAGTTCGAGGAGCTCCTCCAGCGGGACAAGCCCCAGTTCCACCGCGTCGTCGGCGTCGTGCGTGTCGTAGGCGATCGAGTCGGCCGCGTCGACCACCTGCGTCTCGAGGATCGGCGGAGCACCGCTGCCGTCCTTGCGGCGTGTCGCCTGCCCGTCGAGCACCTCACGGGAGCAATTGAGGCCGGGAAATCCGGGATAACGGGATTCGAGGAGCTCCATGATCCGCAGCGCCTGAGCGTTGTGGTTGAAGCCCCCCTGATCGACGAGCAGTTCGTCGAGGACATCCTCCCCGGCGTGCCCCAGAGGGGGGTGGCCGATGTCATGGGCCATCGCCAGGGCCTCGACGAGATCCTCGTTGAGGGCCAGCGCCCGGGCGAGCGTCCGGGCGATGCTTGTCACCTCGAGGGTGTGTGTCAGCCGGCTGCGGTGATAGTCGCCGTGATAGCCGGTGAACACCTGGGTCTTGTGGGCGAGGCGGCGGAAGGCGGCGGAGTGGAGGATCCGGTCGCGGTCGCGCTGGTAGGGACCGCGGAACGCGTGGGGCTGCTCGTCGTGGACGCGCCCGCGCGAGTCGGCTGCATGCATCGCCCAGGGGGCGAGGATCGTCGCCTCCCGCGCTCGCCAGTCAGGGAGCCAGGAGGCGGGGGGGGCGGAAGGTTGCTCGGTCATGGGCGGGGAGGCTCCGCGCCGCGGAGTTGTTGCCAGAGGGCATCGAGCGACTGGGGGAGCACTTTCACGCCTGCCACGGAGGGCATGAAGTTCACATCCCCCGGCCAGCGTGGCACGAGATGCCAGTGGAGATGCCCAGGAACACCGGCCCCGGCAACGGCGCCGACGTTGAGGCCGATGTTGAAGCCGTGGGCCTCCATCCCGGTCTCGATCCGCCGGCACCAAGCGACGAGTTGTTCCTGGAGGTCGAGGAGTTGGTCGCGGTCGAGGTCGGCGAGTGTGGCCCGGTGATCGAGCGGCGCGACGAGGAGATGGCCGTTGGCGTACGGGAAACGGTTGAGAACCACGACACTCGAGCCGGTGCGCACGACGACCCCCAGCTCGCGGTCGTGCTCGGGAGAGACGGCGGCCGCTCGGCAGAGGAAGCAGGCCCGATCGGCGCCGGTCCGCCAGGTGGCGGGCTCCACCGGTTGCGGTCGTGGGGCAGGGGCCCCTTGAATGTAGGCCAAGCGCCACGGGGCCCAGAGAATGTCGGGGTTCATGGCCTTCATCCTACCGCACAGCCGCGGCTCTCGGCATTGACACGACGGGCGTTTCTCCGGCAAATGCCTAGCGGGCTTGAGGAAAGAGTCTTCCCTGCCCGGCCGCGGCCCCCGTTCGTCCCCCCCATCCCCAGAGGCCGGCGTGCAGTTCAAGGTCGCCACCAACGTCTTCTCGGGGCCGATGGACCTCCTCCTGTTCCTCGTCAAGAGGCAGGAAGTGGACATCGCCGAGGTGCCGATCGCCGTCATCGCCACGGAGTTCATTGCGTCGCTGGAGGTGCTCGAGGCGCTGGCGATCGATCAGGTCGGGGAGTTCGTGGAGCTGGCCAGCGTGCTCCTCGAAATCAAAGCGCGGGCCCTTGTGCCCCGTCCCGAGGAGACCGAGGAGCCGGTGGAATTGGTCCGCGAGGATCTCGTTCAGCGATTGCTCGAGTACAAGCAGTACCGCGACGCCGCCGTCCACCTCGAGGACCGTGCCAGGCGATGGGACCTCCGCTTTGCCCGCGTCATGGCCGACGTGCCCACGGGGCGGGGGCAGGCCGCGGAGGTGTCGATCGGCGACGTCCATGTCTGGGACCTCGTCGGGGCCATGTCGCGGGTGCTTCGGAAGCGGGAGAAGCGTCGTCCCCGGCAGATCGTCCACGACGATACGCCGATCGAGACCCACATGGAGCGGATCGAGGGGCTCGTCGCAGGGCGGGGGAGGGTGGCTTTCTCGGAGCTGTTTGAGGAGGCTATGCCCCGGTCGCGCCTCGTGGGTATGTTTCTGGCGATCCTTGAGTTGGTCCGCCGCCACCGGCTGGCAGCCCGGCAGGAGGCCCTCTTCGACGAGATCTGGCTCGAGCCTCCCCCGGTCGTTCCGCAACCTCCCCCCGCAGCGCCCCTCGCCGCGACCGGCTCCCCCGCCTCAGCGTCCTCCACCACGACCTCGGCGCCGTCCCCGGCTGCCGGAGCGTCGTCCCCAGCCGCCCTCCCCCCAGCCGCCGACCCCCCTGCATGATCGAGAACGCCCCGCTCCGCACGCTCGTCCACAAGGGGCTCACCATTCAGGGCTATTCCCGGGCGGCAGTCCAGAGTTACTGGCGGATCCCGGAGCTGAAGCTCGGGTTCGATCTTGGGGCCCAGCCCTGGGCGTTCATGGCAACCGGAACGTGGTTTCTCTCCCACACCCATCTCGACCATATCGCTGCCCTGCCGGTGTATGTGGCGCGGCGGCGGATGATGAAGATGGAGCCGCCGACGATCTACGTTCCGGAGGCGTCGATCGAGCCGATCGAGAAGCTCCTCAAGGCGGTGTCGCGGCTCGACCGCGGGCGGCTCCCCTGCACGCTCCTTCCCGCCCGCCCCGGCGACGAGATCGAACTCTCGCGCGAGCATGTCGTCACCGTCTCGGAGACGACGCACACGTTGCCGAGCGTTGGCTTCGTCGTCTGGGAACGGCGGCGCAAGCTCAAGCAGGAATATCACGGTTTGCCGGGTGAGAAGATCCGCGATCTGCGGCTCTCCGGCACCGACGTGACGCACGAGGTGCGCACTCCGCTGGTGGCCTATCTCGGCGACAGTTCCCCCGAGGGGCTCGACCGCTGTCCGGCGATGTTCGAGGCGATGATTCTGATCACGGAGCTCACCTTCGTGGCCCACAATCACCGCAAGGAGCGGATCCACAAGTTCGGACACATGCACCTCGACGACTTCCTCGCCCGGCGCGACAGGTTTCGCAACGAGGTGGTGATTGCCAGCCATTTCTCCACCCGGTACACCGACGAACGGATTCTCCGCATCCTCGCCAAGCGGCTTCCCGACATGCTCGGGGGCCGACTCCAGGTGTGGCTCTGAGTGGCTCTGAATTGTCCGTGGGCGAAGCTTCCACCATGCCAGTCGCCATGGAATCGCCCCGGGCCGCCTACGTCCATGTCCCGTTCTGTCGGCATCGCTGCGGCTATTGCGACTTTGCCGTCGTGGCCGGCCGGGATGATCTCGTCGATCGCTACCTCGGGGCGATCGGGCAGGAACTCGGTCGTCTCCCCGCCGCTCTCGACCTCGACACGCTGTACGTCGGCGGGGGCACCCCCTCCCACCTCGGCGCTGAAGGGCTGCGGCGGTTGTGGGGGGCATTTGCCGGCCGTCTCGCCCCCGTGGCCGGCGCCGAGGTGACGATCGAGGCCAATCCGGCCGATGTCGATGCGGCGCTCGTGGCGGCGGCGGTGGCCTGCGGGGTGAGCCGGGTCAGTCTCGGCGCGCAGTCGCTCTCGGCGCGGACGCTCGCGGCCCTCGACCGGGATCACACGCCCGAGCAGGTGCGCCGTGCCGTCGCCCTCCTCCTCGGTGCCGGCTTGGCCGTCAACATCGATGTCATGACGGCAGCACCGGGCCAATCACTCGCCGAGGTGGAGCGGGATCTCGACGACGTTCTCGATCTCGGGGTCCACCACGTCTCGGTGTACTGCCTGACCTGGGAGCGTGGCACGCGATTCATCGGCCTCCTCAACCGTGGCGCCCTCGAGCGCGCCGAGGAGGATCTCGAACGGCGGATGTTCGAGGGGGCGATCGAACGGCTCGAAGCGGGGGGCTTCGAGCACTACGAAGTCTCGAACTTTGCCCACCCTGGCCACCGCTGCCGCCACAACGAACGCTACTGGGATTGCCGCCCTTGGGAAGCCTTCGGGCCCGGGGCCGCCCGATTTGACGGGCGAACGAGGACCACCAACCATCGCAGCCCCTTCACTTGGATGCGGCGGGTTGAAGCGGGGCTCGACCCCGCTGCCGACCACGATCGGATGACGGCGGAGGGGGCGGCCCGGGAGCGGATTGTGGTCGGCTTGAGGCGGCGGGACGGGATCGTCCGCGAAGCTTTCCAGCGGGAGAGCGGGCTTTCTTTCGACGGTCTGGCTGGGGATTTGGTGCGCGGATGGGTGGCCAACGGCTGGGCCGTCGATGACGGCGCCCGGGTCCGGCTCACAAGATCGGGCCTCCTCCTCTCCGATAGCCTCTGGGAAGGCGTGCTGGGCGATGGCTCCAGAGGCGGGGGGAGGGGATGAATCGGCCTCTTTCCGCGGTCTGCGGAGGTCGCTTGCCCGGGGCGGCGGGCATTGGTATCCTCCGGGGCTTCCGTCGAGAGGGTTCGCGCCTGCCGGTCAACGAGGCTGCGGGCCACGACGAACCGCGGACAAAAGAGGACATCGGGATCAATGAAGACGTTCATGGCGAAGCAGGGCGAGGTTGAGCAGCGCTGGTGGCTGGTCGACGCGACCGACAAGCGGGTGGGCCGGTTGGCGAGCGAGGTCGCGATGATCCTTATGGGAAAGCATCGCCCCACCTACACGCCGCACGTTGATACCGGCGATTTCGTCGTCATCGTGAACGCCGAAAAGGTCCAATTCACCGGTAACAAGTGGCAGCAGAAGCTCTACCGCTGGTACACCGGTTACCAAGGGCTCAGGTCGGAGACTGCCGCCGATCGCCTCCAGCGCAGGCCGGAGTTGATCATCGACGAGGCTGTTCGCCGCATGCTCCCAAAAAACCGCCTGGGCAGGCACATGCACGACAAACTCAAGGTCTACGCCGGTGCGGAGCATCCCCATCAGGCCCAGATGCCGGAGACGCTCGAACTGGCGGCCCGCTGACTTTCACCTCTCCATCCCCCCACTGACACCGGGTCCGATCGCTGAATCCGGATCCTGACACGAGGACTCATTCGATGACCGAGCAGGGAACGAGAAATGTGCGTAACAATGGCGATGTGCTCGCCACCGGTCGACGCAAGACGGCGGTAGCCCGCGTCCGGTTGCGTCCCGGTAACGGCACCATCAAGGTCAACGGTCGTGAACTCGGGGTCTATTTTCCCTCGATCAAAGAACGAGTGCTTGTTTTCGGTGCTCTCGAGGTCGTCGGTCGCCAGTCGGCCGTGAACGTTGACATCACCGTCGACGGCGGCGGGCCGTCCGGCCAGGCCGGTGCCTGCCGGCTCGGAATTGCTCGGGCTCTCAAGAACTTCGATGGCGAACTTGCCGAACCGCTCCGCCAAGGCGGTCTGCTCACCCGTGACGGGCGCATGAAGGAGCGGAAGAAGTACGGCCTCCGCGGTGCCCGTCGTGGCACGCAGTTCTCCAAGCGTTGAGTCGGAATGTCCGGCCTGCCGGGCATCTTCCATCTGATCACCAGAAACCCCAGGGGTGCCCCCCCTGGGGTTTCTTTTTTGCCTTAAACCCCGGTCATTCGCTCGGTGTTCGGCCCTTCGATCGGCACCACCCCCCCGACCGGCAATCCCTCGGCATCCCCTCTCGATTTCCCTCCCCAGAAACCGAAGGCATACTAGATCCGAGAGGGGGGAGGGCAGCTTCTCCGGCAGCCCGGCGTTCCGCCCCTCGAATCCTCCTCGCACCGGCTCGATTCCGGCATCAAAGGGTTTTGCCATGGCCCGCTCTCTGACCGCTTTCTTCGGCCTGCTCGCGCTCTCGTTGACTGCGGTGGTGGCGCAAGCCCGCGACGCCGGGACGCCGAAGCAACCGGCCACCCGGCCGGCGGCGGAGGTCCACGACGTCCTCGACGCCGAAGCAGCCGGCCTGGTGGCGGTGAAGTTCATTCCGAACGACTCTCGCTCCGCGCAAATCCTCGTTACGAACAAGTCGAACAAGCCGCTGACGCTGAAGATGCCAGCGGCCTACGCCGGTGTGCCCGTGCTCCGACAGATGGGCGGAATGGGCGGGGGCATGGGCGGGGGCATGGGCGGAATGGGCGGTGGCATGGGTGGCGGACAGGCGATGGGTGGCGGTGGCATGGGTGGAATGGGCGGCGGGATGGGTGGGATGGGTGGTGGCATGGGCGGCATGGGTGGCGGCATGGGCGGCGGCATGGGGGGGATGCCGGGTGGTGCCTTCTCGGTGCCCCCTGAAAAAACCAAGATCATGCGGATCACGACCGTCTGCCTCGAGCATGGCAAGAAAGAGCCCTCGAGCCGCATGTCCTACAAGCTCGTTGCCCTCGAAACCTTCTCCACCGATCCCAAGCTGCAATCGCTCTTGGAGGCTCTGGGGCGTGGCGAGCTGTCGCAGAAAGTCGCTCAAGCCGCCACGTGGCACGTTGCCAACGGGCTCACCTGGGAAGAGCTTTCGGCCAAGAAGATCGACCGGCTGGGCCGCCCCGATGATGCCTGGTTCACCCAGAACGAACTGCTGATGGCGCACCGCTCGGTCGCCGTGGTCAGCGAGCGGGCCGCTACGGCGGAGGCGGCAGAGTTGGTGACGCCGAGCGCCAGCCAGGCTCTGGGCCGCTGAGCGGCGGCGAGGGGCGGTTGCCGTCAGGGAGCGGTCGCGTCGACTTCCCCGCTTGACCGGGTCGCCAAGGCTCGCCACATCTCCTGGGTGATGTCGGTGGAGAAGCCGCGGACGCTGCCGTCCATCATCGCGGCGTTGACCAGTCCGGGGTGGTAACTCCGGGCGGTGACGGCCGCCATCGTCGGCACGGTCGCCGACATCGCCTCCCGTTGGTTGTTCCAGTCGCCGTCCACCTCGACGCCGTTGACGGTCACTCGGAAAGTCGATCCGGGGGAAAAGGTGGCGGTGAAGCCCGATTGGTGGACGCGGCCGTCCACCCATTCGGTGTGGCCGCTGTCGGCCTTCACCGTGCCTCCGCTGGGAATCCCAGCAGCCAACGAGGGGGCCGCACTCCGGGCGGCAGCAGTGTCGCGGCGGTACGGGGTGTAGGCCCGCACTTCGGCGAAGGCGAGCGTGTGGGAGAGGCCGTCGAGAACGTCGGCGGAGCGGAGACGCCCGTTGACGATGAACGTCCCATCCCCGGTCTCGCCGGTGACCGGATCGAGCACGAGCCATGTGCCGGCGTTCACGCCGTAGTTGAGCGGGTAGTAGAGCGTGCTGCCGTCAACGCGCTGGCGGTCGTTCTTCTCTGACGGGCAGAGCAGGGGGGCGATTCGCAGCGACGAGATCTGGGTGACCCCGTCGGCCAAGCGGGCCACCGAGTAATCAACGCCGAGTTGTTGAGCGATTTCGGATCCGATGGCGACTTCCTCGACGTACGGGAGCAGTCGCGCCTGGGCCGACCATGAGCTCCCCGGCGTGGCCGCTGCCCCACCCCAGGTTCGGAGGGGAGGGTAGCGGCGGGTCGCCCCTTCGTGATTGGCAAGAGCCAGCGTCCATTGCTTGAGGTGATTTTGGCACTGCATCCGTCGCGCCGCTTCCCGGGCGGCCTGGACCGCGGGCAGGAGGAGGCCGACGAGGGTCCCAATGATGGCGATCACGACCAGCAGTTCAACGAGCGTGAAAGCGCTGCGATCCGGGGCTGCTTTCAGCCGCCTGCAGGCACCACAGTCAGAGTTCGTTTCAAAGGCTCTCATGATGAAAGCATGCTCCAAAGCGATATTGAGACTCATTCTCGATAACGAATTATCTCCGTCCTCCCGTCGGTGTCAACCTCCCGGGGGCCGGAGGGGCAAACCATCGTACGGCCATCTGCGTAGTTGGCGAGGAGATCGGAACGCCGGGCTCGGGTTCTGCCCGGACCTGGGGATGGCTTGGCGACGCCTTTTGAGGGGCAGCGGCTGGGGCCCGGGCGACTCCCCCCCCGGCGCCGTTCCGCGGGCTCTCTGTTCGGGTTCCGTGTCCGGGGTTTGGGCCCCTACACAATTGGCGACTTGTCTGTACAACGTGGTGGTTGCATTGTTGATGGGGGATTTCGGCAGGTATCGCCGATCGAACGAACGAAGTTCGGGCATCACGAGGAAGGTTCCATGGCAGCGCAGGAACGGTCGGTGAGACGGGAGCACGGCGAGGTGATCGTCGAGGCCCGCAACTTGGCGAAGACCTACCGGGACTTTTGGGGCCGGAGCAAGAAAGTCGCGCTCAAGCCGCTCGATCTGGAGATCCGGCGCGGCGAGATCTTCGGCCTCCTCGGCCCGAACGGCTCCGGCAAGACGACGACGATGAAGCTCCTCCTCGGGCTCATCTTTCCGACGTCGGGCGAGGCGTTCGTGTTCGGCAAGGAAGCGACCGACGTCTCCAAGAACGAGCGGATCGGCTACCTGCCCGAGGAGTCGTACCTCTACAAATTTCTCGACGCCGAGGAGACGCTCGACTTCTACGGACGCCTCTTCGACATGCCCCCCGACGAGCGCAAGCGCCGTGCGGCAGCCCTCATCAAGCGCGTGGGCTTGGAGCGTGACCGCAAGCGTCAACTCCGGGAGTATTCCAAGGGCATGACCCGACGCATCGGCGTCGCCCAGGCGCTGATCAACGATCCAGAACTGGTCATCCTCGACGAGCCGACCAGCGGGCTCGATCCGATCGGGACGCGCGAGATGAAGGACCTCATCATCGAACTGCGGGAGAAGGGGAAGACGGTCATCATGTCGTCTCACCTCCTCGCCGACGTCGAGGACGTCTGTGATCGGATCGCCGTCCTCCATCAGGGCGAGCTCAAGGAACTCGGTCGCGTCGATGATCTCCTCCGAGTCACCGACGTCACGCAGATCCGGGCCAAGGGGCTGTCGGCCGCGGCGACCGAGGAGATCCGCGAAGTGCTCCGGCGCCACGGTGGGCAGGATGTCGAGATCGGCAATCCCCGCACCACCCTCGAAGACCTGTTCCTCGATGTCGTTCGCGACACCGAGGCGCGGCCTGGCCGGCGGGCCCGTCAGGGGTAGGACGAATCGGCGGGCAGGGGCCGAAGTGAAAGCATTTTTGGCGGGGTTGATCGCGGAATAGGGTTTTGGTGAGCGGTGACACGCAGCGGGGCAGCGGCACATGGTTCTGGAAGAGGCGATTCCGAAGTTCTCGCAGTGGATCGGCCCGGCGTTCCTCTGGTATCTGTTTGCCGCGAGTCTCCTCGCGGTGATTGCCGCCGCGGCAGCCTGGCTCGTGCAGTCGGCGGTGTATGGGCCGTTGCAGGCCGGTGACCGTGTTTACCGGGGAATCCTCTCCGGTGTTCAGGACCTCGCCGGGATGGCCCCGCGGCGGATCTGGGCGCTGGCCAGGCTTGCCATCCAAGAGGCGCTGCGGCGCAACGTGCTGGTAGTGCTCGCGCTGTTCGCGATCCTCGTGCTCTTCGCCGGTTGGTTCCTCGACCCGACGAGCGTCAACCCGGGCAAGCTCTACCTCGGATTCATCCTCACCGCGACGAACTTCCTCGTCTGCATGGTGACCCTGATCCTCTCCGTCTTCAGCCTCCCGGCCGACTTCAAGGCCAAGGCCATTCAGACGGTGACCACCAAGCCGGTGCGAACCGGCGAAGTCGTTTTGGGGCGCATGCTCGGGTTTTCCTTGGTCGGCACGGCGCTGCTGGCCGTGATGGGGGCTGTGGGCTGGGGGTTCGTGGTGCGGAGCGTGCAGCACGGCCACGAGCTCACGGCTGAGGATGTCATCGAGATCCGCTCTGAAGACGGTACCGTGACCGGGTACGAGGGGCGCACGAGCCTCGACCGTGGCCACCGCCACCGGGTCGAGCTGTCGGCCGACGGCAGTGGGCGCACCGACCACATCCAAGGGCATCGCCACGAGATCGAGGCGGTCACCAGCGGCGGCAAGACCGGCTATCGTCTCAGCCCGCCGCTCGGCCTTCTCGAGGCCCGCAAGCCGCTGCGGGGCACGCTGCGCTTCCTCGACCGCCAGGGGCAGGCCAGTGCCAAGGGGATCAGTGTCGGGGCCGAGTGGTCTTACCGCCAGTACATCGAGGGGGGGAAGCTCGCCGCGGCCATCTGGACTTTTGAAGGGGTGAACGCGGCGGATTTCCCCGACGGTCTGCCGCTCGAAATGCTCGTCCGCGTTTTCCGCACCCACAAGGGGAACATCGAGAAGGGGATTGCCGGAAGCGTCCGCGTCCGCAATCCGACCAGTGGGCTCCAGTCCGATCCGCGGTATTTCACCGCCAAGGAGTTCACGATCGACGAGTGGAAGGTGCCGCTGGCCCTCTCCACGACCACCACCGATGGCGGCACGAAGCAGGTCGATCTCTACCGCGACATCGTCTCCGACGGCAAGGTGGAGGTCGTCCTCCAGTGCCTCGAGCCGGGGCAGTATTTCGGCGTCGCCCAGGCCGATTTCTACGTTCGCAGCGGCAACGGGTCGTTCGCCTGGAACTACCTCAAGAGCTGCCTCGGAATCTGGTTCTCGATGCTGTTGGTGACGGCTCTCGGCGTGATGTTCAGCACGTTTCTCGCCGGGCCGGTCGCCCTCCTCGCCACGCTCTCGGTGGTCCTCGTCGGTCTGTTTCGCGAGTTCATCCAGCGGCTCTTCGAGAGCCAGGTGACGGGAGATTCGACGATCGCCCCCGGCGGCGGGCCGATCGAGTCGTTCTATCGGCTCGTCACGCAGACTTCGATCACGCTCGACCTCGAGCAGAGCCCGTTCGTGGCCGCGATGAAGGGGATCGACACGGTGCTCATGGCCCCGATGCGTCTTGGGGCCGCGATCTTCCCCTCGCTCTCCTCGCTCGGCACGGGTGACTTCGTCTCCAGCGGCTTCGACATTCCCTTTGATCTCATCTTGGCGCACTCCGCCGAGACGTTTGGGTATCTCTTGGCGTTCTTCATCATCGGTGCCTTGTGCCTGCGGGCGCGGGAGGTGGCGTCATGAATCGGCAATCGATCCACGGAAATGATTCTTCTGGCGGCAGTCCCGCCGGTCAGGATGGACGGCGTCGCGGAAGCGCCCCGACCGGAAAGCGATCGGCAGGGCGCGGCTCATGGTTCGGATTGCGTCCTTCGACGCTCCTGGCGCTGGTCGGCATCGCCGCGCTCCTCGTGCCGCTGTCGGCGCTGAGTCAGCCGGCTGATTCGACGAGCGAGGGGGGGAAGCTCGCGCAACTGCGGAAGCAGTTCGGGCTCTCCCAGGCGAATCTCGGTGATGTCGATCCGACGAGCGAGACGATCCGCCTAGCGACGCTCGGCCTTAAGAACGTGGCCGTGACGCTCCTCTGGGACCGGGCCAACCACTACAAGAAGGTGGAGGATTGGACGAATCTCTCGGCGGCCCTCGAGCAGATGACGAAGCTCCAGCCCAACTTCTACTCCGTCTGGGATTTTCAGGCCCACAACCTCTCCTACAACATCTCGGTGGAGTTTGACGACTACCACGACCGCTACGCCTGGGTGATGAAGGGGATCGAGTTTCTCCGGCAGGGGATCGGCTACAACCAGCGCGAGCCGCGGCTGCAGGGGCGGATGGGCTGGTTCATCGGGCAGAAGATCGGCCGCGCCGATGAGAAGGTGCAATACCGCCGGCTCTTCAAGTCCGATGACGATTTCCACGAGCGAGACCGACCGGGCCGGACGCTCCCGGAACGGGATAACTGGCTCGTTGGGAACGAGAAGTATCACGCCGGCCAGCAACTCGCCGATTCAGGGGCTCCGCTGAAGACGACGGCGCTGATTTTCCACAGCGAACCGATGATGACGATGATCAATTACGCGCGGGCCCTCGAGGACGACGGCGTGTTCGGCTCGGCGGCGCGGGCCGGCTGGGAGAAGGCTGGGAAGGAAATGCGCGACTTCGCCGTCCGCGAGATTCCCACCACCTGGGACGTGCCGATCCGGCTCGGCCTTCGGGAGGAGGAGCTGTCGCGTGCGTCGCGAATCAACGAGGAACTCGAAAAGCTCCTCCCTGGCCAATTCCAGGGGATGGAAGAGAGGCTGCGTGAATCGCTCGCACCGGAGATGAAGGAGGCCGTCGCCGTGCCGCCAATGGACCGCACTGATGCCCAGCAGCGAGCAGCCTACGCGGCGGGGGAGATGACGCGGGTCAACTGGCCGATGGTCGCCCGCGAGGCGCCGGCCGACGTCCGTGACAAGGCGCGGGATCTCGCCCGGCAGTGGCTCGAAGCCAACGAGACCGCCGAGATCATCAGTCGCTACCGGGAGATCGTGAACTTCGACTTCTGGCGAGCTTGCTGCGAGTCGGAAGTCACCGAGCCGGCGCTGCGGGCCCGCGAGGCGACCTGGTCGGCGGCGAAGGAGTTCGAGAATGCCCGCCTGCAGCCGGCGAAGAAGTTTTACGAAGATGCGTTCGTCGCCTGGCGGGAGGTGCTCGACGCCTCCCCGATCCTCCGCAACGACACGATCACCAACGAGGACATCAACGACTACATCGTCCGCTACCGGAAGGTGCTCGAGCAACTCGACGAACAGTTCCCGAAGCCTTTCGTGCTCCAGGATGTCGTCGACCGGACGCTCCCGATGGCTCCGCCGCCGGCAGGCATGTCGGGCGACCCAAACACCCCTCCGGTGAACACGCCCCGACCGACCGGCGAGACCCGCGAACTGGAAGTGCCGCCGGACGCCCGCCCGCCAGGACCGTGACCATTTTGCGGACGGCGATCGCGGGATTCGCGGCTGGGATGCCGGTCAACGAAAAACCTGCCGGCCGCGGCTAGAGGCGGTTTTGATCGGCGATCCTACGATCAACGCTTCTTGATGAGGAGCTTGTCGATTCGGCGGCCGTCCATGTCGACCACCTCGATCGACAGCCCCTGCCAGTCGGTCGTATCGCCCGTGGAGGGGATCCGCTCGAGTCTGGCCAAGACGAGGCCCGACACCGTCGAATAGTCGCGGGGGCCCGGATCGAGCCGAAGCCCGAACACCTCGGCCAGAGCCTCTACGCCGGCCCCGCCGTCGACGAGCCACGACCCGTCTCCCCGGTCGACGAAGGGCGCGTCGCGGTCGCGGTGGTGTTCGGAATGGATCTCGCCAACGAGTTCCTCGAGCACGTCTTCGAGCGTCACCATCCCCTCGGTGCCGCCATATTCGTCGAGGACGATCGCAAGTTGGTTCTTCTCCTTCTGAAACATCTCCAAGAGGCGGTCGAGCGGCATCGTCTCGGGCACGAACAGCGCCTTGTGGAGGATCTTCCTCAGCTCGATCGGCCAGCCCATCCAGTTCTGCCTGAGCACGTCCTTGAGGGCGACGTAGCCGAGGATGTGGTCGAGGGAGCCTTCGTAGACGGGGAGTCGCGAGTAACCCGCCATCGCAATCGCCCCGAGCACTTCGCCGGGGGGCGTGGCGATGTCGAGGGCGTCGAGATCGATCCGCGGCCGCATGATGTCGCGGACGCTCCGTTCGCCGAGCCGCAGGGCCTCGGTCGCCACGGCCTGCTCCACCGGTTCGAGGATCCCCTCCGCCCGCCCCGCTTCGAGGAGGTGCTCGATGTCGTCCACCGACACTGTCGGGCCGTCCTGTTTGTGAGCGCCGAGGAGAAACAGCATCGCCTTCGTCGACCAACTCATCATCCACACCAGCGGGGTCGCCACCCGGGCGAACAGATGCATCGCCGGGGCGACGGCGCAGGCGAGCGCCTCGGCTCGGCGCAGCGCCAGTCGTTTCGGCACCAATTCGCCGAGGAGGAGCGTGAAGAACGACAGCAGCCCCACGAACATCGTCAGGGCGATCGATCGGGCTGCACTCGCCAGCCCGGGGGGGAGGACGGAGGAGAGCCAGTCGGCCAGGTCGCTCACCAGCCGGTCGCCGCCGTAGGCCGCCGCGAGCGTGCCGACGAGGGTGATCCCGATCTGAACCGTCGGCAGGAATCGGTCGGGGCTCGATGCGAGTTCGAGGGCCGTTTTCGCCGCCGCATCGCCGGCCTCGGCCATCTGCCGGAGGCGGCCGCGACGGCTGGCGACGATCGCCATCTCGGCCCCCGAAAAGAAGCCGTTGGCGAGGATCAGGACGAGGACGATGAGGCATTCCCAGATCATCGTGCGGACCCATTCGGTGCGTCGCGGCGGATGACCGCGAGGTTGTCACGATGGATGACCTCTTCGTAGGGGCAGTAGCCGAGGGTGTCGACGATCTGTTCCGTCTTCAAACCCACGATCCGCCGCAGGTCGTCGGCGGGATAGTTGGCCAGCCCCCGGGCAAACTCGCCGTCACCGCCGACGAGCGAAACGACCTCCCCGGCGGTGAAGTTCCCCTCCACGGCACGGACGCCGGCGGCGAGCAGGCTCCGCCCCTGCGACACCACCGCTCCGCGAGCGCCGTCGTCGACGACGATTCGACCACGGGCATCGGCCGACCACCCCAGCCAGCGTTTCCACGCCGGCATCGCCGTTCCCCGGCCGACGAACAGCGTCCCCACCGTGTCGGCGGCGACGATCCGGTCGAGCACCCGGTCGTCCCGCCCCGACGCAATGATGCAGTGGCCACCCGCTTCCGTGGCGATCCGGGCCGCCTTGATCTTGCTTGCCATTCCCCCCTTGGAGAGGCCGCCGAACGTGTCACGGGCCAGCCCGTCGATGCCGGCGTCGAGCTTCTCGACGGTGTCGAGCTTCCGGGCCGCCGGATCGGATGGATGGCGGTCGAAGAGACCGTCGACATCGGAGAGGAGGACCAGCAGCGGGGCCCCCAGGAGCGTCGCCACGAGGGCCGCCAGCCGGTCGTTGTCGCCGAAGCTCGTCCGCAGTTCCTCGACACTCACGGTGTCGTTCTCGTTGATCACGGGGATCACCCCGTAGTCGAGGAGGGCGCGAAGGGTGTTGCGGATGTTCAGGTACCGGGCCCGGTCTTGGAGATCGTCGGCGACGAGGAGGACCTGGGCTGCATGCCGGCCCCGGGAACGGAAGGCCCGTTCGTAGGCTTCGATGAGACAGCTCTGGCCGATGGCCGCGACCGCCTGGAGGTGGGCAAGCTCCTGGGGACGCGACGCCAGTCCCATCCGTCCCATGCCGGCCCCCACGGCCCCCGAACTGACGAGCACGACGCTTCTGCCGGAGGCGAGGAGCGTGTCGAATTGCCTGCCGAGGGCCTCGATGCGGTGGGGATCGAGGAGGCCGTCGGCGCCGGTGAGCACGCGTGTGCCGACCTTGACGACAAGGAGACGGGCGACGTCGGCGACGTCCTGGCGGAGCGGGTCGGGCATGGGGCTCGATGGTGGAGGCTGGACCGGCACGGACGGCGCACCATCCTACCAGCCAGAGAAAAACCAACTCCAGCCTCTCCCGGCGGGGGCCGTCCCAGCGGCGGTCTCGGGGGTTTTTCCAGCCACGCCGCGGCAAGGGAGGGGGCGATTGAGCGCCGCCGGTGCGCTGCTGTAGAGTTGATTCAGTAGCCGACGTTGGCGTGGCCATGGGTGCTCGTCCGCTGGCCGGGCGCTGACCCGTGTTCGGAACCCTCTCAGGGGCCTGCATGCAGGCGATATGGTGGGAGAACTCCATCACGAGTGCGGCCTTGCGGCGATCTATCACCTCCCCGGTGCCGCGGCGAGTCCGCTCTGCCCGGTTCAGGGGCCCAACGACGTGGCCCGGCTCGTTCCCCGGATGCTTCTCGACATCCAAAATCGCGGGCAACTCTCCGCCGGAATGACGGCCTGGAATCCCGACCGCAACCAACTCCTCGCCACCCACAAGGATGTCGGGAGCGTGAGCGAAGTTTTCGGGATGAGCCACCGCAGCGTCTACGAGCGGCTCATGGATCAGCACACCGGCCCGGCGGCGATCGGGCATGTCCGGTATGCGACGTGCGGCGCCGAGGATCGGGGCTATGCCCAGCCCCTCGAGCGTCCCCACATCCAGAAGCGGAAGTGGTTCTCCTTCGGCTTCAATGGGCAACTGGCGAATTACCCCGAACTGCGTGCCGAGATCCTCGCCGACGGCGACAACCACCTCGCCCGTGACAACGACACCGAGGTCATCCTCCACGCCATCGGCCGCGAGCTCTCGGGGGATGCGATCCCGACACCCGTGGAACTCCTCGCGGCGATTTCCCGGCGTTTCGACGGCGCCTGGAACATCGCGGTGATCGATGCCTGCGGGAGGATGATCGTCGCCCGCGATCCCCTCGGTATTCGGCCGATGGAGTACGCCATCGAGGGGCCGCTGGTCGCTGCCGCCAGCGAGAGCGTGGCGCTGCTGAACCTCGGCTTCGCCACCGAATCGATCCGCTCACTGGAGCCGGGGACGGCGCTTGTCGTCGATGCCAACGGGCCGAGGATCGAACGCTTCGCCGAGAGCCCGAGGCGGGCCCACTGCTTCTTCGAATGGGTCTACTTCGCAAACGTCGCCAGCACGATGGACGAGCGGAGTGTGTACCTCGTCCGCAAGCGCCTCGGCGAGGAGCTCGCCCGGCTGGAGACGGTGCCGATCGACGCCGACACGGTCGTCGTCCCGGTCCCCGACACGAGCAAGGCGGCCGCCGATGCGATGGCCTACCGGCTCTCGATCCCGTCCGTCGAGGGGCTCATTCGCAACCGCTACACCGGCCGCACATTCATCGACGGGGCCGCGAGCCGGCGCCAGAAGGCGGAATCGAAATACACTCCACTCCGCGAGGTGCTCGAGGGGAAGCGGGTGATCCTCGTCGAGGATTCGATCGTCCGCAGCACCACCATGAAGGTCCTCCTGGGGAGAATGCGGTCGCTGGGGCTGGCCAAGGAGATCCACGTCCGCATTGCCTGCCCACCGATCGTGGCGCCCTGCTTCTACGGCATCGACATGTCGACGATCGGTGAGCTCTTCGCTCCGCCGTTCCTCCGCGACGGCGTGCTCACGGAGGAGGCTCAGGCGGAGATGGCAAGCCGCCTAGGGGCTGACTCGCTCCGCTACCTCCCGGTTGAGTCTGTGGCCCGTTCGATCGACATGCCCTCCGCCGCCCTCTGTGAGGCCTGCCTCACCGGCCGCTATCCGACGCCGGCGGGGGAGAAGCTCTATCAGCTCGCCCTCGGGCACGATCCCCTCAGCGGGGTCTCGAGAACCTACGAGACGGTCACTCGCTGACCGTCCACTGGCAAAGCCCGGTAAATCCCGGCCCGGTTCGGGCCGCGAAGGAGGCGACGCTTCAGGCGTCGTCGGCCCGGGGCACGGCGGGAATCGCGAGCCGTGACTCCCGCGGCGGCGCGGCGTTGCGTGCCAGGGCCGCCCGCCACACCGGCTCGCCGGCGAGCCTCGTCCGCCGTTCGAAGTGCGTGCGGTAATCGAGATCATGCTCAGCTTGGCGCTGGGGCACATCAGCCGGCGGGGCGAACAGGCCGGTCGCGTCAGCGGCCCCCATTGCTTCGTGGAAATACTCTTCGACGTCGGTCCAGACATGGAGCACGCCCCCCGGGACGAGCACCCGTCCGGCGTGGGCGAGGAACATGTCGGAGAGGACGCGACGTTTGCGGTGACGGGCCTTCCACCACGGATCGGGGAAGTAGACGTGGATCGCGTCGAGGCAGGCGTCGGGGAAGAGGTTGCGGACGAGGATGTTGCCGTCGCCGGCGATGATCCGGGCGTTGGTCGCACCCTGCCGGGCGAGCCTTCCGGCGGTCATCTTCGCGTAGCCCTGGCTGATCTCGACCCCGAGAAAGCAGCGGTCCGGAGCAGCCGCGGCGGCCGTGGTGAGAAACAAACCCTTGCCGCTCCCCACCTCGAGTTCGACTGGCGTACCGGGAAGACAGCCCGGAAAGAGCTCGCGGGGATCGAGGGGCTCGGTTCGGAAGCCCGTGCCCTCCCGGAAGACGGGATCCTCGGTGAGAACGAGGAAGTGGGCGGAGAGGTCGAGTTCGGGGGAGGGTTTCTTCGGGGCACGCCGCGGCATGGTTCAGCCGCCCACCGCGGACCCATTGCCCGCCGTTGACGAAATGGAATTGGCCGGGAGTGGCACCCCCTTGATGATCCCGTCGACGACGATGCTATCGCGGACGATTCCCTGGAAGCGACAGACGATCATCGCCTTTGGGCGGACGCGAATCCGCTCCACCGCGATCACCATCCGGTCTCCTGGGACGACGGGTTCACGGAAGCGCACGTCCTCCATCCCCCCGAAGCCCATCACGTACGAATCGAGGCTGAGGAGGTTGAACTTCTGGGTGACGTAGCTGGAGAGTTGGGCAGCCGCCTCGCACATGATCACGCCAGGCATGACCGGCATCGAGGGAAAGTGACCACGCACCCAGAACTCGTCATGGGTGACGTCCTTGTACCCGACGCACAACGCCCGGACGGCATCCTCGTGGACGATGGCCGTGAGTTGCTCCATCTCGAACCGTTGCTGATTCCAGCGACGGATCTCGTGGATGTCGGCCAAGACGTTGCCGAGGTCGTACTCGGTCGGGTCGATGATGTAGTCACGCGGCGGCACGGTGCGGGCTCCACCAGGAAAAAGCTGGGAGGCAGGGGGGGGCTTTTAGGTGCGGATGTGCTTCCGCTTCGCCTTGCGGGCCTTGCTGTTGGCCGGACGAGCGCCGTGGTTGGCTTTTTTCAGGGTGCGATGGGGTTTGGTCATGGGGGAAAGACTCCTGTGACAGGACGGAAAACGGTCGGCCGGGGCGCGCTTGCTGCCCCTGGCGAGCCAAGGGTTTTACCACGCGGTCGGGGGCGGTGCCATCCGGGTCGGTTGGCCCGGAAGCAGCGGCGATCCCGCCGGCACGCGAGCGCTCACCGGCGGGGATGGCTCGCCACGGGGCGACGGGGGGGAACCTGCTGTTCCTCGGCGGCGATCGCCTCCCGGAGGCTCGTCCGCACGATTTCCACGAAACTCGCCAGGAGGAACCCGAACAGGCCGCCGATCACCCCGGACGACACCCCGCCGAGCAACGCGCCCGCCACCGAGGCCTGCGTGAGCAAGGCGAGGGAAAGGCAGCCGGCGAGGGCCCCGCAGGCCGCGCCGATTGTCGCGGAGATCGGCACCAGTCGACCGAGCGAGCGAGACGTTTCCAGCGTGGTGGGCACTTGGCGTGGCATCGGGAGCCGTTCCGGGCGCCGGTTGCGCCCTCGAGCCGCCAGATCGCGGTCGGTCGCCTCGCGCAGTTTCGTCCCGAGGGCGTTGCCGGCGACGTGGGCGGCAAGGCTGGCGGCCACCACGACCGTCGCCATCCAACCGGCGATCCCCAGCCACCCGATGGCAGCACAGGCCAGGGCCACGACCACCGCCAACCACGTGTAGGTGACTAGTGGCATGGCATTCTCCGTCATCCCGGTCCGTGTCCGCTCCGTCCATGCCCCCGTTGGGCCTGGGCCACGCGGCGCCGCCGCTTCTACCCCTCAGTGTAGTCGTCTGGCGCGACCCGGCATCACGGGGCGTCCGTCACCGCCTCCTGACTGTAGATCGGGAGAAGGCGGTAGTAGACCTCGAGCGTGAGGACCGCCAGCGCCGTGTGGGCCAGACGCCCGCCGGGGGCCGTCTCCCGATCGGCGAAGAACCAACTCCCAGTCTCGTGCCCGACGCGGGACTGGAGGGCCACGATCTGGTCGCGGTTGCGGCTGTTCCAGCGGGGCCAAACCGGATGGTCGCTCTGAACGAGGGCCTGAGCGAGGTAGAAGTTTTGGTAGATCGCGTGGGGCTTCGGCCCCGGGCGGGCGAGGGTCGTGATGCCACGCTGGAGCGGCTCCTCGTCGACGCCCCACCCGGTGTACATGCGACAGAGGAGGCCGATCGCCGAGGTGCAGGGGGCAGCGGCCGGGGTCCGGTAGCCGTAGGCCGCCCCCTTCTGGGTGGCCACCGAGTCGAGGAACCGGCGTGCCCCCTCGAACGTCGGCGAGGAGGTCTCCACGCCGGCCAGCCCCGCGCTCCGCAGGGCCGCGACTTGCCAGGTCGTCACCGTGATATCGCCAGCCTGGCCGGGAAGGTAGCGCCAGCCACCGCCGTGGAGATCTTGGGAGGTCTCGATGAAGCGGACGGCGTCGCGGCAGGGTTTGCGGAGGAGGTCGTCGCCGGTCATCCCCAGCGCCTCGGCGAGGACGAGGGTGGCGATGCCATGCCCGTACATCGTCCCCTCGCAGAGGTCGCCGCCGCGGGGCGTCGACTGCATCCGGCTGAGGAGGTAATAGAGGCCACGGGAGACGGTTTCCTGGTAGCGCCCCTCGAGGTGGGTGCTCCCTGCCCCGAGGAACGGCAACAGCGCGATTGCCGTGCTTGCCGTCGTGCTCGAGAGCGTGCCGGGATCGCGGCAGGCACCCTCACAGCGGCAGCCATCGAGGTCGAAGCGCCACGATCCGTCGTTGGCCTGATGGAGCGCCAGCCACGCCAGGCCCCGTTCGACGGCGGCTTCGCTCGCAGGGCTTCCCCCTTTGCCCCGCGCCGCCAGGCCCCGCTCCTCGCCGCGCCGCGAGGCGTACGGGACGCCGCTCACGCCCCCCTTCGTCGCCCGGTCGGCCGGGAGCGCCGCGCCGCCGCGGGCTTTGGTGTCAGACGGCAGACGGACCGCCACGGCCGTGGCCCGCGGGCCGTCGGCGGCTGTCAGGCTGGCGTCGGACGGGGGGATTTCAAAAGCCTCCTCAGGCATTGGCACGGCGTCATCAATCGACTCCAGGGCCGGGATTTCGGCGGAGGGGCCGGCGCTGGCGACTTCGTCCGGCGCGATCTCCGCTTCGCCGCCGGCGGTGGCCCGGTCGTCTGCGGGGCCGATTTCGACGGTGTCGGTGGCGTCTGGACCGTCGGCCTCCGCCTCTCCGTCATCGAGAGCGAGAACGAGGGGCCGGGACGGAGACTCCCGGCTGGACGTCACGGTCGCCAGGGCCAAGAGAATGCCGAGGAGGACATGGGCCACGACGCTCGCATAGGCCGACCGCGACACCGGGCTTGCGACCACGCGCTCGATCCAGGTCGGCGCCAGCGCTCCCTCGGCGCCAGCGTCGGGCGGCGTGGGGGGCTCGGGATTCCGCGATGACTCGAGCGACACGTTCGGGCCCTGCTGAAGGGGGCGAATGGTCCGCAGCAGAGGCCGCGGCATCCCTGAGAGAGTATCGACCAGCGGAGGGAACGGGCTCGATCCTGCCGAACGAGCCTGAGCCGATTGGGGGAGCTGGGGAAAGCCAGGGGACGAGCGGGGGCTGTGCGGGCCCGACCCTGCTGGCCTGACGGCCAGCGACGCACCGTCTGGCTACTCCTTGAACTCTTCCTCGACGCTCTGCTGGCCGTAGATCGGCAGGTGGCGGTAGTAGACCTCGAGGATCATCGTCGAGAGCGACGTGCAGTAGAGCCGACCGGCCGCGTCGGCGCCGTGGCCGCCATTGACCCCTTCAAACCAGCTCCCGGCCTCGTGTCCCTTCTTTGCCTGCGTGCTCACGAGCATGTCACGCATCGTGTTGTTCCACGACACCCACGATTCACCCTCCATGTGATGGAGCACCTGGGTGGCGTAGTAGTCGTGATAGAGGTCGTTGGACGGTCCCCCCTTGGCCAGATTCACCACGCCGCGTTCCATGGCCGGATGGTTCTTCTTCCAGCCGAGATACATCCGGCAGAGGAGGCCGACGGCATTCCGCGCAGGGCCCGGGGTCTTCGCGTCGATGTAGCCGTAGGCGGCACCGTCGTCGGATTGCACCGAGTCGAGAAATGCCGAAGCCTTCTTGACGGTGAGCGGGTTGACCTGGAGGAAGGCCATGTTGCCGCTCTTGAGCGCCATCAACTGCCAGCCGACAGCGGAGGTGTCGCCGGGTTGCTTCGGTGCGTAACGCCAGCCCCCCCCGACGGGATCCTGGGCCTGCATGATGTAGTTGAGGGCCAGCTGCGCCGGGGCCTGGAGACGCTTGTCTTGTGACATCGCGTAGCCCTCGGAGAGCACGATCCCGGCGAGGCCCTGGGAGTACATGTTGCCCCCCTTGTCGTAGACCTTGCCGTTCCCCTTGACCGCCATCCCCGCAAGGAAGGTCAGCCCGGCTTCGAGCTGCCGCTTGTAGGGGCCCTCTTTGTGCGTGTAGCCGCGGCCGAGGAAGGGGAGAAGGGCCAGAGCCGTGGCGCCGCAGCGGTCCTCCCCGACCCCCTTGTCGCGCCCCTCGCTGCACTGTCCCTTGCAACTCGGGCATTCCTTGAGATTGAAGCTCCAGCCCCCGTCGGGCATTTGGTGCTGGATGAACCACTTCAGCCCGGCTTCGACGGCAGCCTCGCTCTGTGAACTGCCGCCACCGGTCGCCACGAGTTGGTTGCGCATTGCGGCGCTGGCGCGGCCGCCAAGGCCCCCTGCCGTGCCTCCGATCGCACCGACGGTGGCGAGCATGTCGGCCGGCGCGGCGGTCTCGGTGCCGAAGTCGGAGAGCTCGACCGCGATCGGTGCGGCATCGACATCTTCAGCCGTGCTCACCACCTGAACGTTGTCGACCGGCACGACGTCAGTCATCACGACCTCGTCGGTGGTCTGGTCGATAACCGGGAGATCGTCCGGCAGTGAGGCGTCGAAGTCTTCGAAGGCGTCGAGGGTCTCAGGGGCCCCCGACACGATCACCCGCGCCTTCTCCTGCAGCGGAGGCTGGCTGACGACCAGCGCCATCGAGAGGAGGACGATGACGTGGACAAGAAGGCTGACAGCCCATGCCGGAGCGGTCTTCACCAAGCCGCCCAGAGCCGCAGCCGCCGAAACGGCGGTCGGTGCAACCGCGAACGTCGAGTCATCGGGAGCCGTGTCGGTCGCCATAGATTCCACCCGGTGTGAGTCCGGCCAGGTCCGGGCCGATCGATCAAACCCTGGTATCGATCAAACCCTGTTTTGGCCCGGTCGATCCAAGCCCGCGCCCCGCTCGCTCGACCGGTCCCCACTCCGATCATAGTGCCTGCGGCGGGGGCTGCCAAAGGGGCGGTGAAGGCTTCTTGGGCGGGTTTGGGCGGTTCGGCTGGCGGGGGGATGCCGGCATGGCTACGATGAGTCGCTTTCCGCCCGGGCGCCAATCCGGGATCGACTCCTGGCATCCGGTCCAGGCAGCCAATTCAGGCAACCAATTCAGGCAGTTCAGCTCAGGAAAATCAGTCATGGCCAAGGGAAAGAAGCGACTCGAAGTGATTCACCTGGTTTGCTCGGAGACCGGTGACCAGAACTACACGCTGCGCCGCAAGTCCGGGGGCGAGAAGCTCAAGATCAAGAAGTATTCGCCGCGGCTCCGCAGGCACACGCTCCACAACGAGAAGAAGAAGTAAACGAGAAGAAGAAGAAGGAGTCGCCGGCATCCCCGCCGGATCGACAATCCTCTCTGCATGATCGCCCCGTGTGGCCGCCCGGCGTGGCCGTTCGTTGGTGGGCGGCTCGCGTGGTCGGTCTGCTTCTCCTTCAACCAATCTCCTCGAGCAGGGCCTTCAGGGTCTGTTCGTCGTTGGCCGCCACGGTCGCCACCCGGTCGGCGCGGCGGAGGAGTGTCGACGGGCATCGGTCCGCGCTCCCCTCTTCGATGAGGAGCAGGCGGCACTCGGCCGGCCGGCGAAACCGCTCCTTTCCAGGCCAGACGCAAACGTCGATCTCGCAAGGTGCCCCGCTGTCGGCGACGGGTGCGTCGGCCAAAAGCCTGGCGACCAATTCCGACAAGCCGTTTCCAGGCTGAGTCGCGCGGGCTGTTGCCAAAGTGCTCCCAAGGACGCCGTCGGGGAGCCCCCAGCAGACGGCGTTTCGATCCCGCACGCGGAGGCCCCGACGACAGCGTGTCAGCCGACCGCGGCGGAGGAAGTAGCGGACGTTGACGCCGTCACGCCACCGCGGCGTCGCCGATGGATCGCTCGGATGCCAGACGTGGTAGGTGAAGGTCCGGTCGATGATCGATGACAGCCGGACGCCCGCCCCCCGCAACCGCAGCCCGAGGTCGTCATCCTCCTGCCCCCAGCCGAGGAAGCGCTCGTCGGAGCCGTTGACGCGGGAGTAGTCTTCGCGCCAGACGGCGAAGTTGCCGCCGGCAAGTCGCGGCTTCGACGGGTGGCGGAGCCAATTCTGGAACACGCTCTTCCGATGCCGGCGCGACATGCGGCGAAGTTCTGCGGAGGGGGCGAGCCGGCGGAGGTCGGTCGTTGCCAGCCCGGACGGGACCAGCTCGCGCGAGGTGGCCTCGGGAAGGCGGACGACATCGCCGAGCATCGCGAGGCCGGGCCGTCGGGCGGCGAGGTGGGCGGCGACATGATCGGGGGGGAGCACCGAGTCGCCATCGAGAAACAGAAGCGTGTCGCCGGCGGCGAGAGCGGCGCCCCGGTTGCGGACCCTGGCCAGACGGAAGCCGTCGTGGGGCTCGGTGGTGAATGCCACCGGAAATGGGGCCCGGCGAGCGAAGTCGGAGATGATCTCCACGGTCGTGGCATCGGAGCCGTCGTCGGCCACCACGACTTCGAACCGACCATCGACCCCCTCCTGGAGGGCGATCGACTCGAGCACGAGAGCCAGGTGCCTCGGCTTCTGGTAGGTGTTGACGATCAGGGAGATGTCGGGATGGCTCATGTCAGGAGTCCCTCGAGAACGGCCTCAGGGGCGTGGGCCTGCCGGAGGGCAACGGCCGCCCGTGCCGCCCCGGCAAGGTAGTGGTCGGCGTGGGCGACAAATTCCTCGATCGCTTCGGCTGCGCCGTCGGCTCCGGCGATCACGATGCCGACGTTCCCGAGCGGGGTTGCGTGTCCTCCATGGAGCCAGCGGATCCGCAGCCCCGAGAGGGCGACAGCCTGGTGGTGGGCCGGGATGGCGAGCGTGAGCGTGGTTGGCCCGGCTGTCGGCAAGACGTGATCGAGGCGGAACACGACCGGCACAGCCGCTCCGGAGCTGTCTGCCTGGAGGATGGCGGAGGAGGGAGTGGCGGCGCGGCCAAGCGTCACGGTCAGCGGCGGATCGAGGAGGGCAGGGGGCCCAAGCGCACGCCACGTCACCTCGACGACGGCCAGGCCGGCCCCCGATGGGGGCGCGACCGGCAGCGTCAGCACGCCACCGGCCGGCACGGCATCGACGGCAAACGTCTCCACGGCAGCCTGCGGATGAAGACCGTCGAGGTAATCAATATGGGCCTGCAGCGCCGGCTGGAGACGACGGGCCATCCACCCGCCGCCGGTGACGATTCCCACCTTCCCCGCGGCCAGGGCCTCGAGGAGCACCGCCGAGCAGCGGTGGCGGTAGCGGCGTTGGTCGTAGGGGAGGAGGAGCGCGTCGGCGGCGGTGAGCTGGCGATGGTAGGCGGCGGAGGTGAGCGGGCCGGCGAGGGGCTCGACGAGCTCCGGGGCCCGGTGGGCGATGCTCTCGATCGCCTCGAGCGCCCGGCCAACGGCGATGTCGGCCTCTCGACGCGAGTGGGAGTGGAAGCCGGGGTTGGTTTGGATGGCGAAGTGCAGCCTGTCCCTCAAGGGTCGAATTGCCGCGATCTCGTCGATCAACGCCGGGGCGATCTGGCTGTTTTTCTCACTCCGGGCATCCCCGAGCATGGCGATGCGGAGGCGCCGGCCGGCTGTCGGCCGCAGGAGCGGCACCGCTGCGGGATCCGCGGGGAGATCGATTGGATAAGGAAGGACCGAGACCGGCGCGGCGCCGACCAGCGACCACTCCGCGGCCAGTTCCTCCGTCGGGGTGTGGAAGTGGAGTCGGTGGGGGGCTGCGAGGCGGATCGCTTGGTCGAGCAGGCGGCTGACCCGGCTGATCCGGCCAGCGGTCCCAGCGGCAACATCCGAGTCGAGCGCGAGGATGGGGCCGTGGAACTGGAGGTGCCAGCCAACCCCCGCCGGCGGACGCGTGGCGCGAATGGACTGCGCGAGTCCCACGGCATCGAGTTCGGAGGCCGTGGCGACCAAGACCCGATCGCCAGGCGCGAGGGAGGCGATCGTGGGAGCGAGATCGGCGGCGAAGGCGGCCACGCGGATGCGGCGTTGCCGGCTCCGTGACCAAGTCTCCCAGGGGGGCTGCCACCGCGGTCGACCGTCAGCCTTGAGCCGATCGAGTTCGGCAAAGGCAGTGAGTTTCGAATGGCCAGGGAAGCGGAGCACCGGCCACACGCGCCAGTCCGCAGCGGCGTCGGCGGGGAGCCGGGCGGTCGATCGGCAGACCAGTTCGCAGGCCCAGCCCCGCCGTCGGGCAGCACCGAGGACCGCGACGGCGTACTGCCAGGGATGGGAGCCGGCGCCGTCGAGACAGGGATCGACGAGGATCAATCGTGGCGCGGGAGCGGTCATCGCCCGATCGCCCCGTCGAGTGACCCAGTCTTCGGGTTTCCCGCCGGGGCGAGTCGGTCGAGGAGCCGGCCGAGTTCGGCTTCGCCGGCCTCCATCACCATCGCGATCTCGAGGGCCACAAGCGCCGTCTCCCCGGCGAAACCGCTGGGCAGTTTGACGAGGTCTTTGAGTGTCGTGACCAGGGCCGCGTCGTGGCCGCGGGCCCAGGCGGTGAGGTCGGTCAGGTCGGCCGGTGCATAGGCATGGTGGTCGGCATAGGGGCGGAAGGCGACGACCTCGGCGCCGAGGCTGGTGAGGGTTTTTCGAAAGGCGGACGGATTCCCGATCCCGGCGAACGCCGCGACGCGGCGGCCATCGAGCCAATCGATGCCGTGCCTTGTCCCCGCCTGATCGCGGACGGCGACGGGGGCGTGGCTCGCCTCTGCCCACACGCCCGGCAGCCTCCCGCCGCAGGCCGCAGAGAGTCGGTCGCGGATCTCCGCCCGGCGCTCGGGGGAGAAGCTCCCGGCCCGGGTGAGGATGGCGGCATCGGCGCGGGAAAGTCCCGACAGACGTTCGCGGAGCAGGCCGCGGGGGAAGACATGCCCGCAGCCGAACGGATCGGTGGCGTCGATCGCCACCAGATCGAGATCACGTGCCAGGCGGCGGTGCTGAAAGCCGTCGTCGAGCACGACGATGTCGGCACCCGCGGCGGCGGCCGAGGTGGCGGCCGCGACGCGGTCACGATCGGCGACATGCCGGACGCCGGGGAGGAGGAGCGTCAGTTCGGCTGCTTCGTCGCTCCGCCGTCCCGCGGCGGCGCCGTACCCACGGCTGACGATCGCCGGACGAGAGCCCTGAGCGGCCAGCCGACGGACCACCCAGGCCACCAGCGGCGTCTTGCCGGTGCCGCCGAGGGTCAGATTGCCGACGCACACCACCGGCACGCCGGCGGGCCTCGTGGCGAGCCATCCGCGGTCGTAGGCCGTGTTGCGGAGGGCCATGACCGTCCCCCACGTGGCCCCGAGCGGCGCGAGGGCGAGACGGGCCAGCGTCGCAGCGGCGGCGGTGTCGGTCCCGTCGACGAGGCGCTTGAACGATTCTGCGTCAGGCAGCAGCGGCATGCGGTCGATCCGTCGGTCCGCCCCGCGAGGAGGGCTCATCCTGCGAGCGTGGAGTGTAGTGTTTTCGGGAGCATCGTGGTGGCCCGCGGTTGTTGTCGAGGGGTTTGACGCCATCTGCCATCCCCGGCCAGCCTCCGGCCACGGCCT
This sequence comes from Candidatus Kuenenia stuttgartensis, assembly GCA_945873085.1. Lineage (GTDB taxonomy): Bacteria > Planctomycetota > Planctomycetia > Pirellulales > UBA1268 > QWOP01. Next base: position 28,888 of record CAMCCR010000013.1, read on the forward strand.
GCCGATATACTTCCCAAAAGAGGAGCCGGAGCCCCCGAGCCCCTGTGACCGACGGGCGAAGTGCCACGAGGGAACGGTGTCATGGCCAGCGTGTCCTCCGAGAATAGTGAGGCGCTTGTCGTCGGCGGCTGGACTGCCGGCGACGAGGCGCAATCCAACTCCGATCGTTATCTGGCCCGCCGCCTCGAGGCGGCAGGCGCCGACTACAAAGGGGTGGCGCTCACCAACTTTCTCCTCAGTGCCGCCGTGGCGGCTGCCGCCTGGCTGGCGATCGGGGTCCTCGCCGAGCACTGGATCGTCCCCGGTGGACTGCCACGGTGGGTGCGGTGGGCCTGGCTCGCGGCCGGATGTGTCGCGCTGGTCGCGGCGGCCGTGCGCTGGTTGCTGCCGTTGGTCCGCTACCGGGTGAACCTCGTCTATGCCGCCCGCGCCATCGAGCGGGAGCATCCCGAGCTCCACAACGATCTGGTCAATACGGTGCTCGTCAAGGCGCATCCCGAAGGGAGCACCGCGGTCGTGGTCCGGTCGCTCGAGAAGCGGGCCGCGAAACGGCTCGCCGATGTTCCCACCGAAGGGATCATCGATCGCTCGCTCGCTGTCCGCCTGGCGATGGTGCTGGCGGCGCTGGTGGGGATCGCCTGTCTGTATGAACTCGTGGCGCCGAAGAGCCTCCTGGTCAGTGCCGTGCGGTTGGTGGCTCCGTGGGCCGGGATCTCCGCTCCTTCGCGCGTTCGCATCGAGCCGCCGCGGCTCCACTGGCGGATGCCAGGGGCGGGCGTGGTCGATCCCCAGCAACTCGACAGCGGCCTCGACGGGCAGGAGGTGGCGGTCGATCGCGGGTCGGCGACGCTCGTGCGTGGTCGGCAACTCGTGCTGGCGGCCGCCGTCCGTGGCCTGCGGGGCGGAGAGCAGCCGGTCGTGTTCGCGGTGCCGCTGAAAGAAGATGGCTCCCGCGATCCAGCCGCGACGCCGTGGCGGATCGAGATGGTTCGCGGGGCTGCCGAGGGGGAGGCCGCCAAGGCCTTCACGGCGTTTCTCCCCGATGCCACGAGGGGATTGGAAAACTCCATCGAGATCACGATCGCCGCCGGTGATTCCCGGAGCGAACCGGTGCGGTTGGTGGTGGTCGATTCTCCGTCGCTCCTCGTGCGCGAGGTGCGCTACGATTTCCCTGCCTACATCGCCCGCGACCCGGAGACGGTGGCCTGGCAGGGGGATCTGCGGGCGCCGGAGGAGACGCAGGTCACGCTCGTGGCGGAGTGCAACCAGCCGATCGAGGCGGCTTGGATCGATTTCGGTTGTGACGGGAATCGCGATCTGAAGATGAAGGTCGGGGCCAGCGACTTGGCCCGGGCCTCGGTCACCTTCCCGCTGCGGATGAACGCCGACAGGTCGGCGCCGGAGCATGCGGTTTACCGGCTTGTCTTCCAGCCCCGTGGCTCGGCCCAAGGGGGGCGTGAGTCGGTCGTCATCGAGCCGATGGAGCACCGCATCGAGGTTGTCGCCGACCTCGCTCCTGAAGTGACGATCGAAGCGCCGACCGTGTCGCCCCTTGCCGTCCCACGCGACAGCCCGGTGCCGGTCCGGGTGCGGGCCCTCGACCCCGATCATGCGCTGGCGCGGGTGGTGATCGAGACCCGCATCGATGGCGGACGGGCCGTGCCGCCGATGCCGATCCTCGAGGTGGCCAAGCAGGGGCCGTTCAAGGGGACGGCGCGCCTCGTCCCCTTCAATCTCGGTGCGGAGGCGGGCTCGGTGCTCCAGTACCGCGCCGTCGCCACCGACAACCGCCCGCAGCAGCCGAACGTCTCGGTGACGCCGTGGCAGGAACTGAAAATCGACGAGAAGGCGCCGCCGCAGCCCGACGAGCCAGAACCAGACTTCCCCAAGGATTCGAAGAAGGGGAGGCAGGGCGAGGACCGTGCTGACGAGTCTGATCGCGCCGACGATGGGGGCGAGGCCGAACAGGACGGGGGCGAGCAGCCAGAGGACGGCCGGGATCAGGATCGTCAGGATCGTCAGGGCGACGGCGGCGACGGTGCGGAGGATGGGGCTGGCCAACGGCGACCTGACAACGGCGGTCGCGACGATGGTGCGTCTGGAGACCCAGACCAGCAAAACCCAGACGAGCAAAAACAGGACCCCCAGCAGCGTGGCGGCCCCGCTGATCGGAAGCGACCCGACCGGCAGCGCAGCGACGATGGATCGAACCCTCCTCCACCCGGAGAGCAGGGTCAACCGGGGGCGTCAGGCGGTGGTGACGAAGAGCAGGGGGATGGCAAGCAACAGCGCCCCGGCAACGACCAGAGCCCCAAGGGCTCCAAGCCGGGGAAGAACGGCAGCCCGCAGCAGGGAGCCGACGGCGGAGACTCCGGCGACCAGCAAGGGAGCGGGCAGAAGCCTGGCTCGCAGCAGAAGGGGAGCGCGGGGAAGGAACGCGCGCAGGCCGGCGAGGACGGAGGCCAAGGCGAAGGACAGCAGCGCGAGGGAGGGGAGAAGCCCCAGCCCGGCGCGAAGCCGTCGCCTTCCGGTGGCGCGGGCAAGAAGCGCCAAAACGATGCCGTCGCGGCCGACGGTACGAATGACGGCGAGGCGATGGATCGGATCCTCGAGCACCAGCGCCGTGAGTCGGAGCGCGGAGAGGCCGGCGAGACCGTGAAGCGTCAGCCGAAGGAAGGTAAGCAGGGCGAGGGCCA
>CAMCCR010000014.1 GCA_945873085.1 Candidatus Kuenenia stuttgartensis
CCGTCGTCGGGCGGGAGAACAAGGGGCTGGAAGAGCGGAGTTTCGGCCACCCGGGGCCCCCGGCCCATTCTCGAATCGAACGGGGACGGTTTCCGCGTTGAGGCATTCTGCGCCAACCGCTACATTCCGCGCTCCCCGACCGGGGTGAGCAACGCCCGCCGGGTCGCTCACAAGCCCTGCTTTCCGCACGTGGAGGATGGATTCGATGGGTAGGTTCGACGGTCTCAAAGGTGTCGTCCTCGGTGTCGCCAACGACCATTCGATCGCTTGGGCGATCGCCAAAGAGATCCTCGCCGAGGGGGGGCAGATCGGCTTCTCCCACCTCCCCGACCGCCCCGACGACGAGCGGCAGCGGAACCGTCGCCGCGTCGCGATGCTCACCGACCCGGAGCCGAATGCGAAGTTCCTCGTGCCGATGGATGCCGGTAGCGATGAACAGATCGCCGCGGTCATGCAGCGGGCGAAGGATGAGTTCGGGACGATCGACTTCCTCGTCCACTCGATCGCCTACGCCCCCATGGAAGACCTCAAGGGGGAGACGACCAACTGCAGCCGCGAGGGCTTCCGGGTGGCGATGGAGACCAGCGCCTACAGCCTCCTCGCCGTCGGCCGCCTTGCCCGCGGGATCCTCTCCGCCGACAGTTCGATCCTCACCCTCACCTACTTCGGCGGCGAGAAGGTGGTTCCCGGCTACAACATCATGGGCGTCTGCAAGGCGACCCTCGATGCCTGCGTGAAGTACATGGCCTACGACCTCGGGCCCGCTGGCGTCCGCGTCAATGCGGTGAGCGCGGGCCCGCTGCGGACGCTTGCCGGCCGCGGGGCCGGGGTCGATGAGATGCTCGGCCTCTATCAGCACATGTCGCCGATGGGGCGGAACATCACCCAAGGCGAAGTGGGGAAGGCAGGGTCGTGGCTCCTGTCGCGCGAATCGCTCGGGATCACCGGCGAGATCCTCCATGTCGATGCCGGCTACAACATCATGGGTTCGCCCGGCCGGCTCCTCGAACTCGTCAAGCAGCCGGAAGCGTGAACCAACCTTCCGCGCCGACCGTCATCGCAGTGGCCGTGGTCCTCTCGGCTGGCAGTGTTCTCGTCGGCAGACGCCGTGACGACGCGGCCGATGCGCCGGGGCGGGACGAGTTCCCCGGCGGGAAGGTGGAGGCGGGGGAAGCTGTCGAGCTGGCAGCGGCCCGGGAGTGCTTCGAGGAGAGCGGCATCGCAGTGAACATCGGTCAGCGGCTCCATGTCGCTCGGGCGACCTCGAGCGCGGGGCCGATCGAAATCCACTTCCACCGCGCCGCGCCCGTCGACGCCGACGTTTCTCCGCAGCCACCGTTCATCTGGCTGAAGATCGAAGACCTCACGCGTTGTCGCTTCCCACCGGCCAATGCGGAGGTCATGCGGCTGCTCCTCGCCGGTGAGCACGCCGGCTGACCGGCTCACGGCGGATCCCATCCCCCGCGGCTCCACGGATGGCAGCGGCAGATCCGCCGCAGGCCACGGAGGCTGCCTCGGACCGCGCCGTGAGATTTGAGCGACTCGAGGAAGTAGACGCTGCAGGTTGGCCGGAAGCGGCAAGTCGGCCCGAGGAGCGGGCTGAACAACCGCTGATAGATGCGGATCAGCACGGCCAAGAGTGCAACGACGCCACGGTCGAGCATGGCCACCCACGGAGGGCTGTTCTTGGCTCTCATCGGTGGCGGGGTTTGGTGGGAAGGACCGGGGGAACCTCGGCATCCCGGTAGGCCGGACGCGAGACGATCCTCGTGGCGAGCGCGACGAGCATTCCCTCGACCTTTGCCGCCCCGTCAGCCCCGCCGGGGGCCGCACCGGAGCGGACGACGACGAGGTAGTCGTGCCCAGCGGGGATCCGCCGGCGGGCCACGCGGAACGCCTCCCGCAACCGGCGCTTCCAGGCGTTGCGGACCACGGCGTTGCCGATCCGTCGCGACACCGACATCCCCAGCCGGGCCGCCGCCGGCGCGACGCTGGCTTGGAGAGGGCGAGGGCAGGCGTAGAGCACCAGCGCCCCCTCGGCAGCACTCCGCCGGAAGCGGTAGACGCGGTCGAACTCCGACGGCCGCAGGAGCCGAGAGGCTTTCGGGAACGACTCCCCGCCCCCGCTCACCACGTCAGCCCGGGGCGCGGCAGAGGCGCCCCCTCTTCTGCAGCCTTCGCGGCCGTGAGGAGATTCTTGGCGACGTCGGGGCCGAGGGCGTTGATCGGGAGGACAATCTGCACCTCGGCGATCAGATCTCCCTTCGCACCGTTGGCATGCCTGACTCCCATGCCGGCGGCTCGGAGCTTCCGTCCGCCGCTGGTCATCGGCGGGATCCGCAGGCTGATCGTGCCCCACGGCGTCGGCAGATCGACCTTCGCCCCCTCCACGGCCTCCGAGAGGCTCACCGGGAGCGTCACCTCGAGCGTGTCGCCGTCGCGCCGATAGACAGGATGCGGTTCGATCCCCACCTCGAGGAGCAGGTCGCCGGCAGGCCCACCCCCTCGGCCCGGCATCCCTTGACCGCGGACCCGCATTCGGGCGCCGTCGGGGATCCCCTGGGGAATCGTGACGCTGATCGTCTCCTTGCCGGAGTCGCGTTCGAGCCGGACGTCGGTTTTGCCGCCATCGATGGCGAGCCGGAAGGGGATATCGATATGGGTCGTGATGTCTTCGCCCGGTTCCTGGACCGGCTTCCGCCGGGATCGCGTCTTTCCGGCTCCACCGCCGCCCCCGAACAGATCACCGAACCCGCCGCCAGCGCCGCCGAACAGACTCTCGAGATCGATCTCACCTCCTCCGAACGGAGCCGCTCCGCCGCCCCCTGCAAACGGCCCTCGGCCGCCACCCCATCCGCCCTTCGGCCCCGCGCTCCCTGTGCCGACCCCCTCGAAGGCGCTGCCGTAGCGGTCGTACATCTCGCGCTTGCTCAAGTCGTTGAGCGTGTCAAACGCCGTCTGGACCTTCTTGAACTTCTCCTTCGCGGCGTTGTCATCGGGATGGAGATCGGGGTGGTACTTCCGCGCCAGTTCCCGGTAGGCCTTGCGGATATCCTCGGCCGATGCCGTCCGCGGCACCCCGAGCGTCTGGTAATGATCGTCAGCCATCAGGCTCCGCCACTCTCGAGTTCGTCGGTCTGGCCTCGGCCCGTTGAAATGGGCGCGAAACGGGCGAGTCAGAGACCGATTTTACGAAGGCGGCACGAGTCGCTTCAAGGCAGGGGCGCCGGGCGGCGGTCGGAACGGCTCACCTCCGTCCAGGACGCCTGGGGCGACGCGCCGTGCCAGTCGACTCCGCCCCTCCACCGCCCCCCCGGACCGCATCGGTGAGGACCGACGGCTCCCCCTTTTCGTCGAGGAAGTACGTCTGACAGCGTACCGGGGCTTCGCCCGCCGCTGGCTGGATGAGCCGGAAGCTCCCATCGGGGGCCATGACCCGCGCCCGGGTGTTGTCGGCCAGATAGACCGGGATAATTTCCCGGAGGATCCGCGTCACGAGCGCCGGCGTCTCGATCGGCACCATGATCTCGACCCGGCGGAAGAAATTGCGCGGCATCCAGTCGGCGCTCGAGATGTAGACCTTCGCATCCTCGTCGGGGCCGAAGATGTAGATCCGGCTGTGCTCGAGGAACCGATCGATGACGCTCCGGACGCGGATCGTCTCGCTCAAGCCCGGCACCCCGGCCCGCAGCGAACAGATGCCGCGGGGGACGATGTCGATCGGCACACCGGCCTGGCTGGCCCGGTAGAGGGCCTCGATGACGTGCGGATCGACGAGCGAATTGAGCTTCGCGAAGATCCGCGACGGCCGGCCGGAACGGGCGAGCTCAGCCTGCTCGTCAATCAGCTCGATCGTCCGCCGGTGAAGGTCGTTGGGGGCGACGATCAGCTTCCGCCACCGATGCCCTTGCGAATAGCCGGTGAGGAGATTGAAGATGGCCGAGGCATCCTCGGCGATCTGCTCGTCGGCGGTGAACAGTCCGATGTCGGTGTACAGGAGGGCCGTCGTGGGGTTGTAGTTGCCGGTGCCGAGGTGAACGTAGCGCCGCAGACCGTGGCCTTCGTTGCGCACCACCATCGACAACTTGCAGTGGGTCTTCAGATCGAGAAACCCGAACACGACATGGACCCCAGCCCGCTCCATCTGCCGCGCCCAGCTGACGTTGTTGGCCTCGTCGAAACGGGCCTTGAGCTCGACCAGCGCCGTGACGTGCTTGCCCGACTCCGCCGCCGCGATCAGCGCTCGCGAGATCGGTGAATCGCCGGAGGTGCGGTAGAGCGTCTGCTTGATGGCGAGCACGCGGGGATCCGCGGCGGCACGGGTGACGAACTCGACCACCGGATCGAACGACTCATAGGGATGGTGGAGGAGGACGTCATGCGAGGCGATCTCGGCGAACAGGTCGTCCCCGCGGCGCAGGCCGCGCGGCATCCGCGGCGTGAACGGCTGGTCGTGGAGGAGCGGGTAGCCGGGGAGCTTGTGGAGCTCCCACAGGCAGGTGAGATCGAGGGGGCCGTCGATGCGGTACACCTCCCCGTAGCTTTCGCCACGCCCGTCATGGAGCTGCTCGTCCTCAATGATCGTCCGCGCCACCGAGTCGTCCGCCGAACGGGCCGAGACCTCGATCCTCACCGCCTGCCCGCGCTGGCGGGCCTTGAGCCGCTCCTCGATGAGCTTGAGCATGTCGTCCGACTCCTGCTCGAGGAGCTCGAGATCGCTGTCGCGGGTGATCCGGAAGGTGGTCCAGGAGAGGACGGTGAACCCGCCAAAGAGCTGCGACAAGCGGGCCGCGACGAGATCCTCGAGAAGGACGAAGCGGTGCTGCCCGGGGATGTCGCAGCCGACGTTCACGAACCGCGGCAGCACCTGCGGCACCTGGACGACGGCGAACAGCCGCTTCGGCCCGAGCCCCTTCTCTTGTTCGAGTTGGGCGCCGATGTAGAGCCCGCGGTTGTGGTAGCGCGGCGACGGATGGGCGGGATCGACCGCCATCGGCGTGAGGATCGGCAGCGCGCGCTCGGTGAAGAACCGGTCGACACGCGCCAACTGCTGCTCGTCAAGGTCACCGTAGCGCACGAGCTTGAAGCCCTCGGCCACCATCGCCGGCGCGATGCTCTCCTGAAGGCAGCGGTATTGCCGGGCGACAAGCTCCTGGGTGCGGTCGGCGATCAGACGGAGCTGTTCAAGCGGGCCGGTGCCGTCAGGGGCCGTGTCCTGTGGGGCGCTCTCGCCGAACGCCTGCTCGCGCACCCCCGACACGCGCACCATGAAAAACTCGTCGAGGTTCGAGCTGAAGATGGCGAGAAACTTCAGCCGTTCCATGAGCGGGTTGGCAGCGTTCTCCGCCTCCTCGAGGACGCGGAGATTGAAGTCGAGCCAGCTCAACTCACGGTTGATGAAGCAGTCGGGGGTGTCGGTGATGCCGGCCGGGGCGTCGGAGGTGGTCATGGCTTGGGGCTTGCTCCGGTCTGGTGGCTTCGTCCGTTTCGAACCAAAAAAGTGCTCAGACAGATAAACTGCGGCTTGGTCCGTCGATCAGGCAGCGGCGTGGGAAAAATGGAAGCTCGACGAGTTTAACCACCCTGAACGAATCGCCTCTTATCCTCGCATCATCCTCACAAAAACCGCCGTCCCACCGGAATCGGCCCGGCATCCGGACGCCGACACCAAACGCCATGTCGCCAAGCCCGCCCCACGATCGGTCGTCGAGGCTTTCCTGGAAGGATGATTCTCATTCCAGGCCGGGGAGCCGGGGATGGTGTGTCGCCGAGGCCTGTCGACTCGAGGCGACCGTGGAGAAGCCGGGGAATGTCCATCCTGGGGCGTCGTTTCCCGATCTCGACCATGCCGAATTGGTCGCCGCGGGGCGGGCGATCGCCCCGGCGATCGAGGCCGCGCCGTCCCTACCCCTCGGGCGGACGATCCTCGCGGCGGTGACCGCGTCGCGCCGCGTGACACGATCAAATGCCAATCTCGGCATCATCCTTGCGATCGCGCCCCTGGCAAGCGTTCCCGGCGCGGAGGCTGGCCGGCCGTTCCGTCCCGACGACGTCGCCACGGTGCTCAAGGGGCTCACGCGTCAGGATGCAGCCGACACCTGGGAGGCGATCGCGGTTGCGGCCCCAGGGGGAATGGGGCAACGCGGTCGCTGGGATCTGGCGGGCCCTCCGCCGGACGATCTCCTGGCGGCGATGGCCGCGGCAGCCCCTCACGACCGGATCGCCCGGCTGTGGACCGACGGCTGGGGGCCTCTCGAGGACGGCTTGGTGAGCGATCTCCTCGCGGAGGTCGCAGCGGGCCTTCCCCTCGACGAGGCCATCGTGCGCGGATTCCTCCGCCAGCTCGCCCGCGAGCCCGACACGCTCATCGCCCGCCGCCACGGCCCCGATGTTGCCGCCGAGGTCTCGCGCCGGGCCGCGGCGGTCATCGGGCAACCGGAAGCGTCGTGGCGCGACGCGGCTGCGGCCTTCGATCGATCGCTGCGACATCCGCAGCGCATCAATCCAGGCACGACGGCCGATCTCTGCGCCGCCGCGCTGTACATTCTTCTCCGTGACGGACGGCTCCCCACTCGGTGACACGACGCTCCGCAGCGGCGGGCCGGTCTCCGGCCACGATCGACTTTCCCACGACGCGCGGGTGAACGCAGCATGGAACGCTTCTCTGTCCGACTCCGCAAGGCGGTGCATGTCTTCTGCTCCGGGCATTTCATCACCCTCACCGACACCCTCTGCGAGCCCCTTCATGGCCACAACTGGACCGTGGCGGTGGAGGTCGACGGCACCCCGGATGCCCACGGGATGGTGGTCGACTTCATCCTGCTCCGCGACACGCTCTCCGCAATCGTCGCCCGCCTCGACCACCGCATGCTCCTCCCGACCCGCAATCGGCTCCTGGAAGTGGGAGAAGCGATCGGTCCGGGAGGGCTTCCGGAGGTGACGGTGCGCTTCGAACGGCGCCGCTGGGTGTTCCCCGCCGACGAGTGCATCCTCTTGCCACTGGCCAACACCACCGCCGAATGGATCGCCGCTTGGATCGGCGACGAGTTGACGACAGCCCTCGAGGCGGCGGGCACGCCGCTCCCCGGGAAGATCATCGTCGCGGTCGACGAATGCGCGGGGCAGGAAGGCGTCTGGGAGTGGACGGGCCCGTGATCGGCGCTCCGTCGCGTCAGCCGTCCCTACGCGGTGGCTGCCTCACCCCTCCGCCACGACCAGCTTCGTCGCGGCTTCGGTCGAGAGCGTGATCGTCCGCTCGCCGACCCTGACGCTCATCAAGCCGGCGCCGTCGGGGGGCCGCACGATCTCCCCCTCGACGCCGAGCACGAGCCCGGAGTCGGTGAGCGAACGGAGGAATCCAGCCGACTGATCGAGAACGCGCGTGAGCCGGAATCGTCCTCCGGTCATCCCTTCGGCCAGCACCTTCGCCGGGGGCTGCCCGTCATCGGGATCGGCGCCGTCGGCGGGCGGGATCGGGTCGCCGTGGGGATCGACGTGGGGATGGCCGAGGAAGGCATCGATCCGATCGACGAGCAGATCGCTGACGGCGTGCTCGAGATGCTCGGCCTCGTCATGGACCTCGTCCCAACTCATGTCGAGCGTCCGCAGCAGGAACAACTCGAGGAGGCGATGGCGACGGATGACGCGCAGCGCCAGCACCCGTCCCGCCTTGGTCAGCGCCACTCCTTCATAGGGGCGGTGCGTCGCCAGACGGGCTGCGTCGAGGGTCTTGAGCATGCTCGTCACCGTGCCCGGCGAGACGTCGAGCGCCGCAGCGACCTGGCCGGTCGTCACCGGACTCCCCGACTGGGCCGTGGCGATGAGGTGGATCGTCTTCACGTAGTTCTCGACGGTCAGGCTGGCCACGAGGGTGTTCCCGGCAGGAGAAAAAGGAGCGGCGGCCCCACCGTGGGCCGAGCGGACGTCGTGAATCCCCGATCAACGCGCCGGGGATTGCCCAGTTCGACGGCCGGCGACATTATGTCCGCTCCGGCGGGGCATGGAGCGCCTGCGGCGGAGAACGCGATCACGATCGTGATCCGGCACGACGACACCGGCCAGGGAAAGGCCCTTCATCGAGGGCTGATTCCATGCCGACAGGACTGAATGCACGGGCCGCCGGGATCGTCGCGGCGGGGCTCGCCGACGCCGATCGGCTGGGGTTGGTCGGCCATCGGACCGACGCCGGCGTGCAGATCGTCGACGCCGGGGTGAAGGCTGCCGGTGGCGACGAGGCCGGCCTGCTCCTCGCCCACGCGGCGCTGGCCGGGCTCGGCGAGGTGTGGCTGGAGGCGTGTGGCACACCCCCCCACCACCATCGCATCCACCCAGCGTCCGATCCCTGGGACGGACGCTGTCCCTGGCCCATCGTCGCCGTGGAGAGCGAGGCGCCGATCGCCGCCTGTCTCGCCTCGCAGTACGCCGGCTGGAAGGTGTCGGAAGGGAAATACTTCGCGATGGCGAGCGGACCTTTGCGAGCGGCGATCGGTCGCGAGGATCTGTATGACGACATCGGCCTTCGCGAGCGTGCCGACGTCGCGGTGGGCCTCCTCGAATCGTCGAAGCTTCCCCCAGAAGACGTCTGCCTCCGGCTCGCCACCGAGGCGGGCGTGTCTCCCGACCAGCTTCTCCTGCTCGTCGCCCGGACCGCGAGCCGAGCTGGAACGCTCCAGGTGGTCGCCCGGTCGCTGGAAACCGCGCTCCACAAGCTCCACGACCTCCACTTCGACCTCGGCCGGATCCGCGCCGGTCTGGGCCGCGCGCCGCTGCCGCCGGTGCCGTCCCCACCCGACGACCTCGAGGCGATCGGCCGTACCAACGACGCCATCCTCTACGGAGGCCAGGTCGTTCTCGAAGTGACCGGGCCCGACGCCGGCCTCGACGACGTTGCCGCCGCGATGGTCAGCGGAGCCTCGGCCTCGCATGGGCGACCGTTCCGGGCGCTGTTTGAGGAGGCGGGCTACGACTTCTACAAACTCGACCCCGCCCTGTTCGCGCCGGCCGTCGTCGAACTGGTCAACATCGACACCGGTCTCCGCCACCGGGCAGGATCGATCATGGCAGACGTGGTGCGGATGTCGTTCGGCGGGGCGTGAGCCGGAGACCGATCCGATGCGACTGGTGGTGATCGGTTCCCCGGGGGCGTGGCATGTCGCGCGGATCCGCGCGGTGGCGGAATCGCGCGGCCACGAGGTCGCGGTGGTGGAATGGCGACAGCTCGGCGCCTTCGTCGTGCCTGCGCCGGCAGGAGCCGAGCACGAGACTTCGATTCGCACGCCATTTCGGACGGAGTGCTTTTTCCCTGAAGCGATCGACGCCGCCGACGCCGTGATCGTTCGCGGGATGCCGGCCGGCCGGCTCGAGGAGGTGATCCTGCGGATGGACCTCCTCGGCCGGCTTGCCGAGCGTGGCACGCCGGTGATCAATAGCCCCCGCGCCCTGGAGACAGCGATCGACAAATACCTCTCCCTCGCCCGACTCGCGGCGGCCGGGATCCGCGTGCCGCGGACGGTCGTCGCCCAGGATCCTGACGGCATCCGTCACGCCTGGGAGTCGCTCGGCGGGGTAGCCGTCATGAAACCGCTGTTCGGGTCGTGCGGGCGGGGAATCGAACGGATCGATTCGGAAGGCACGCTCCTCCCCCTCCTCACCGCCGCCGCCGCGGCCCCGGAGGGGGCGGCGACCTATCTGCAGGAGTTCATTCCCCACCCCGGCTGGGATGTGCGGATCCTTTTGGTCGGGGAGGAGCCGTTCGCCCTGCGGCGCCGGTCGACGACCGACTGGCGGACAAACCTGGCTCGAGGAGGCATCGGCGAGCCCTTCTGCCCCCCCGCGGCCTGGCTCGATCTGGCCCGACGGACCGCGGCCCTCCTCGGGGTGGAGGTCGCTGGGGTCGATCTCGTCCCTGACGCCGCCGGGGATCCGGTCGTCTTGGAAGTGAACGCGGTCCCAGGGTGGCGGGGCCTGGCATCGGCCACTGGCCTCGACCCCACCCCCGCCGTCGTCCGGTGGGCCGAACATCGAGCCCAGCCCGCTCCCAGCACGGGGTTGATCCGGCCCGACAGCCCGACTTGACCCTCTTTTCCGCCGGCCTCACAACCCGGACAGTTGGGAAATGCGACTTGGGAGACCTGCCTCTTTTTGAGGCACGAGCCCCTCTGCCTCTTCCGTGCGCATCGCTGCACAGAAATATCTCGCGTTCGTGGAGATTGGCGTAAGTCGTTGCGCTGATGGCACTTGCTGCTGCGACTTGACCGCAGCGCCAGCATGACGTCAGCGGTGGCCCACGGAGGGCCCGCCGTCAGTTCCAGCGTTCCCAGGGTTACCGAATTATGGCCAGCAGATCTGAAGCCCAGTCCCCCGTCTCCGAAGCGGTCGATCCCCAGGCTGCGGCGGTCCTCCAGGTTGCCGAGCGGCTTCACGCCATGGGCCCGGAGTGGGTCGTCTTTTTCCGGGAGGTGCTCGGCGTGGAGGGGATCGTCCGCCGTTCCTTCCGCAGCGCCACCGCCCTGACCCACTTCGAGTGTTCGCCGCAGTACGCCCGGATCCGGGAGATGCTCGATGACCTCCGCAATCGGCAACGCGACCGCCCCGCCAACCGGGAGGCCCAGCGGGTGGTGACGGTGCGGATGCCCCGCTCCCTTCACGAATCGCTCAAGGCGGAAGCGGACGACATGCGCGTCAGCATCAACACCCTTTGCATCTCCAAACTGCTCAAGATTCTCGACGAGGACGAGCGGAAGGACATGGCGACGGACCGCGTCGCCCCCGAGGGGATGGCGGGCTGATGGATGGCGGGGGAGGAACGGTGCCGGGGAGAGGGAAGGGGCGGACCTGTAAGCCGGGTTTTGTCCCGCACCGCCAAAGGCGGCACGGTGATGACCATTTCTCTAGGACGCCGGTTGCCCGGCGTCTCTGGCAGCCGACCCGGGGGTGTGACGGAACGGGCCGTTCCGTGGCGACCTTGCGGCCGACTCCCCCCTGCTTGGCCTTGCTCCCGATGGGGTTTACCAAGCCGGACCGGTCACCCGGTCCGCTGGTGAGCTCTTACCTCACCGTTTCACCCTTACCGGCAGGTTTCCCCGCCGGCGGTCTATTTTCTGTGGCACTTTCCCTGACCTTACGGCCGGTGGGCGTTACCCACCATCGCGCCCTGCGGAGCCCGGACTTTCCTCCCGTCAGGGCGTTCCCACCCGGCAGCTCTCTCGAGTGCCCAGTAGACTCTCCCGACCGGCGGCCATCCGTTCCGCCCCGTTCCCTCTCCCGGGAACCGTCGCCCCTAACCATACCACCCTGGCGCGGCCGGTTTTTTTTGACCAGCCACCTGCAGGGGCGTAGATTTCGGAAGCGATTGCCGGGCCCAACTGCGCCGCGAACCGAACTCGAGCGAGAAACGTACCGAGTCCCATGTACGGCGAATTGATCCCCCAAGGGGGCGGAGACCCGATTCCGTTGTTCAAGCCCGTCCTCCTCGTGGGGCGGCGTGAGAGCGCGGATGTCGTCCTCCGTTTCCCGAACGTGTCCGGTTCTCATTGCGAGCTGACGCTCGTCGATGGCTACTGGTTCGTGAAGGATCTCGCCAGCAGTAACGGCACGAAGGTCAATGGGGTGCGGGTCAGCGAGAAGCGGCTCGATCCCGGCGACAAGCTCACGGTCGCCCGCCATCACTTCGAGATCAGCTACGAGCCGTCCAAGAACGGCGCCGTCGCGGCGCCAGCCGACAATGTCCCGGTGAATCCCTGGGGCAAGAGCCTCCTGGAAAGCGCGGGGCTCGAATCGCGGCGAAGCACGCCCACCTATTCCTCTGCGCCAGGCCCAGCCGCTCGCCGCCCCGACCCGCCCTCTGCGGGGACGCGGGGGGATCGCCCCTGATTGGCTGCATGGCGAAACCCCGCAAGATACGGATCGACTTCCGCAAGAATCGCTCCGTCCGGCGGCGCGGTGGCGACCTGACCCGGTCGCTCGGTGACGACCCCGACGGGCTCGCCGACATGGCGACTTCCGAACGTCTCTCCGGCAAGGGGGATCTGACGCGCAAGCGGACGGTCATCGACCCGGGGACCGACATCGCCATCGACACCTGGCGTGGGCAGGTGCTCCACGTCCACGGGCTGGAGAGCTTCGTCCGCAAGGCCGACGGCCATGTCGTCCGTTGCACGACCCGCCGCGTCCTTCGCACGATGGCGATCGACCAGCGGCATCCGGTGGTGGCGGGCGACTGGGTCACCGTCCGTCAGGCGACGGTCCCCGATCTTTCCGCCCACGCACTCCCGACGACCGGACCCGACGGCATCCGCCAGGATGCGACGATCCAGTCGGTCGATCCCCGGCGCAACGAACTGGCGCGGAACAGCCGCGGACGCCGTCACGTGATCGTCGCCAATATCGATCAGGTGGTGATCGTCGGCAGCGCGGCCCAGCCGCATCTCAAGCCGGGGCTCATCGACCGGATGCTCGTCGCCGCGGAGTGCGCCGGCATCCGGCCCTTGATCTGCCTCAACAAAGCCGATCTCGTCCCCGCGGCCAGCCTCGTCCCCCTCGCTGGCGTCTACGCGCGGATGGGATACCGCGTCGTCCTCTGCTCTGCTGTCACCGGCATGGGCATCGCCCGCCTCCGGGCCGAGCTCCGCGGCGCCGTCAGCGCCGTCGTCGGCCAGAGCGGCGTCGGCAAGTCGACGCTCCTCAACCATCTCCAACCCGATCTTGCCCTCCCCGTCTCCGAGGTGAGCCGCGACAACGACAAGGGACGCCACACGACGACGACGGCGCGGCTCATTCCCCATCGGCTCGGCGGGGCCTTCGTCGACACCCCCGGCGTCCGCCAGTTCCAGCTCTGGGACATCGTGCCCGCCGAGGTGCCAGCGGCCTTCCGCGACCTGCGCCCCCTTGCCAATCTCTGCCGCTTTCCCGACTGCACCCACAGCCACGAAGCCAACTGCGCGGTGAAGGACGGGGTGGCCGACGGCCTCCTCGACACGCGCCGTTGGGAGAGCTGTTGCCACCTGGCCACGAACCTGGGCGAAGACCCCGAGGATGACGAATGACAACACCGGTCCGCAGTAAGAGTGTGCAGAGTGAACGGGCGGTCGTCGTGGGTGTATTGCTCCACGCTCCCGTGGATGAGCACGGCCCGCTCGACGAGATTCGTGGCCTGGCAGAATCGGCCGGAGCGGAGGTCGTCGCCGAGCTCACGCAGCGCCGTGAAAGCCCCGACCAGACGACCTACCTCGGCAAGGGCAAGGTGAAGGAGCTGGCCGGGCTCGTCGCCCACCACGACGCCGACGTCGTCATCTTTGACAACGACCTCTCTCCGGCCCAGACCCGCAACCTCGAGCAGGAGCTGAAGACGAAGGTCCTCGACCGCTCCGAGGTGATCCTCGACATCTTCGCCGCGCGGGCCCGCACGTACGAGGCCCGCCTCGCCGTGGAGCTGGCGCAGCTGGAGTATTCGCTGCCGAGGCTGAAGCGGATGTGGACGCATCTGTCGCGGCTCAAGATGGGGATCGGCATGCGCGGGCCGGGCGAGAAGCAGCTCGAAGTCGATCGTCGGCTTGTCGAGAAGCGGATCCACGATCTCCGTGCCGAAGTCGCCGAGATCCACGGCCGCAAGGAGCGGCAGGTGGCGGCCCGCCAGGACCACATGACCGTTTCCCTCGTCGGCTACACCAATGCCGGCAAGAGCACGCTCCTCAACCGGCTCACCGGCGCCGACGAATTGGCAGCCGACAAGCTCTTCGCCACCCTCGACACGCGCACGCGCCGCTGGAAGCTCGATGGCTGGGGCCCGGTCCTCCTCTCCGACACCGTCGGCTTCATCCGCGATCTCCCCCACCGGCTGATCGCCAGCTTTCGGGCGACCCTCGAGGAAACCCGCCAAGCCGATCTCCTCCTCCACGTTGCCGACGCCTCGAGCGATCTGGTCGACGCGCAGATTGCGGCCGTCCGCAGCGTGCTCGCTGACCTCGGCGTCGATGAAAAGGACACGCTCCTGGTGCTCAACAAGGTCGACGCGATCGACGATCGCGAGCGCCTCGAAGCCCTCCTCGACCGCTACCCGCATGCCATCCGGATTTCAGCGCGGAGCGGTGCGGGGATCGCCGATCTCCTCCGAGCGACGAGCGATTGCCTCGGCCGCAACTTCGGTGACGTCGACGTCCGCACCTCCGCCGGCAACGGCCGGCTCCTTGCCTGGCTCTCAGCGCATGGCGAAGTGCTCTCCCGCCACTTCGACGACCACTCCGTCACGGTCCACTGCCGGATCCCGGCGGCGATGCTCGGCCGGATCGACCCGGCCGAGGCCGAGGTCACGCCGCACGATCCGTTCGCCGCTGCCGCGCCTGACGCAAAGCCCACCACCGACTCCCCTGCGACTCCCCCCGCCCATGCCGACTCCACCGGCACCCCCTGACGCGCTCCGCGCCCGCTTCCGGCGACGTCGGGCGCTTGCGGGCCTGCGCGTCCTCCTCACCGGCGGATCGTCGGGGGTGGGGCGGGCGCTCGCCGTCGAGCTTTCGGCGCGCGGAGCCGCCGTCTTCGCCACGGCCCGTCGTGCCCCCCTCCTCGCCACGCTCGCCGCCGAGCATCCGATCGCCGTCCTTGCCGGCGATGTCACCGACGACGCCTTCCGCCGGGAGCTCGTCGCCGCCGCGACGACGAGCCTCGGCGGCCTCGACGTCGTGATCGCCGCAGCGGGAAGCGGCGCGATCGGCCGATTTGCCGAAGCCGATCCGGCGACGCTGCGGCGCGTGATGGAAATCGACTTCTTCGCCCCGGCGGAGCTTGTCCGGCTCGCGCTGCCGGCGCTCGCCTGCGGCCGCGACTCGGCCGTCATCCTCGTCGGCTCGATCCTCGGCCTCCATCCGATTCCCCTCCATGCCGACTACTGCGCCGCGAAGGCGGCCGTCCATTCCCTCTCCGGTACGCTCCGCGCCGAGCTTGCTCCCGCCGGGATCGACGTGCTGCTTGCCACGCTCGGGCCGACGGCGTCGGAGTTCTGGGACAGCCTCCTCGCTGGCGACAGGCCCGTCTGGTCGCGCGGCCGGCAGCTCGACGCCGCCACGACCGCCCGCGCGATCATCGCCGCCCTCGAGCGCCGCCGGGCGACGGTCTACCCCGGCTGGTCGGCGAAGAGCTTCGCCCTCGCCGCCCGCTTCTGCCCGCGCCTCATCGACCGGATCATCCGTCGGCGCATGGCCGAGGGTTGATCGCTAGAGAAGCCGCCGACTGTCGCCTCACGCGCCCTTTGCCCGCTCGAGGTCCATGCCGATGGCGAGGAGTTGCTCGGCATCGAGAAGGGTGTCGTTGGCGGCGAACAGGCGGCGGATCGCTTCCTTGTGGATCTTCATCTTCGTTCCGCCGACGCCGAGGGCGCCGTAGACGATCCTGCCGCCGTCATCGCGGGCCTTGTCACCGGCTCCGATCCCGGCGATCCCCGCCGGCGGCACGGCGTTGAGATCGATAAGCACCCGTGCCCCGGTCGCAGTGGTCCTGCCCTGCGCGTCGAGGAGCGTGATGCCGGCGGCGCCGCAGGCGACGACGAGCTCGGCGCGAGAAAGCGCCGCAGCGAGTTCCGGCTCGGTGCCGGCCGCACTCCGGGCCTCGACTGGACAGAGCGTCGCCCCAGGCACGTCGGCCCGGACGCGATCACACACCGCGCCCGCTCGCTCGAGGGAACGCGACACGAGGGTGACGCCGACGCCGAGGCCGGCGAGAAGCCGGGCCACGCGTTGTCCCACCGGGCCCGTCCCGCCGAGGACCACCGCCGTGAGGCTGGCACCGGGACGGCCGAGGGGGAGATGACGGCTTGCGGCCACGACCGCGGCTGCAGCGGTCGTATTGGCCCCGGAGGGATCGAGGAGCACGCCGACGCGCACCGGACCGAAGAACGTTTTCTTGATCTTGGCAAACACCCCCTCCGCCGCCGCCACGTCGCTGCCGCCGATGAAGATCGCCGTCGAGGCGAGATCCGCACCGCCGCGCGTGAACATCGCGCCGTGGACGAGCGGCACGACCGTGTCGACCGTCACGCCGCCGTGGCGGAGAAGGACATCAGCGCCGGCATCGACGGCGACAACCGCGTCGAAGGTGCTCGGCTGGGGATCAGTGTCGAGTTGGAGGAGGATCCGGGCGGGCATGGCGAGCCACTCCTTCGGGAGCCGAGGGAAAGCGGGAACCGGAGAGAGGAAAAAGAGGGGAGAACCATCGGGGGCAACGTCAAAACGACGCCGCCCGTGGCGCGGAAGGCCGCGCCACGGGCGAACACGTTTTCGAAGACCGGCCGGGCTCAGAAGCCGCGGAACGGGTGGACCTCATCGCGCTTGGCGACCATCTCGGCAGCCGTCGGCTTGCCGTGCATCGCGTTGGCGATCGCCATCTTCGTGGCGTTGTAGTTGTAGGTGTAGATCTTCTTGTCGTCGGCAGCCTGCCAGTGGATGAACACACCGCAGACGATGACGAGGTTCTCGGCGTCCTTCTCGGGGATGACGCCGTCGGCAACGCTGTCAGCAACAGCCTTGGCGACCGCAGCCTGGGCGGGGCCGAACATCTGCACCGCCTGCTTCGCTCCCTTGATCGTGACCTTCGTGATCATGACCGTAGCCGGCTTGACGGCGACATTCGGCGTCAGCACTGCGAGGAGGTTGGAGTGACCCTCGCTCTGCCGGGCCAGCGCGTTGGCGAAAGCCGAGCCCACCGGACCATCCTTGCTGCCGATCAGCAGATCGATGTGGGCGATCTCGTTGCCCTCACCGTCGAGCGCCTCACCAATGAACATCGACATCTCTGTCTCCTCGTAAAGTGAAACTCCTCCCCTGATTGGGAAGGAGTGGACCGAATCCGGCGACTCACGGCCGGCTCCGGAAATCTCGTTGCAGTCACCTGCGTGCAGGTCGTGCCCTCGGAGCCCGTCTCGGATTCCCGGGGCACCCCAGGTGCTTCGGGAACAATTCAACGAGCAGGACACCGAACGCACGCCCCCCCGACTCCCGCCCCGTAGGCAGGTCCGATGGGATCGGGAGAATACCATGTCCCTGGTTACCGGCAACAAAGTCTCCTGCCTGCCGCCGGGACATCCTCCCCCCGAGCCCTCGGATGCCGCCGGAACACGCCATCCATCCCCCATCCGGCCCCGGGACCGGCGGCGAAACAAGCCCGCGCGATCCCGCGCAGGGAGCGCCCCGGTCGCTCCTCATCCTCGGGGCCAGCGTCCGCGCCTGGGCGGCGTCGGTTTCCCGGACCGGGCTTGTCGTTCATGCCGCCGACCTGTTCGCCGACCGCGACCTGCTCGCCATCGCGGCCGCCGTCGCCATTCCGTCGGAGCGGTACCCGATCGCTCTTGCCGAGGCGGCCGAGACGTTTCCCTCCGGGCCGTGGTGCTACACCGGCGCCCTCGAAAACCACCCCGGGCTCGTCGATGCGATCACGGCCGCGCGGCCGCTGGCAGGTAACGCGGGAGAGGCCATCCGCCGTGTCCGCTCGCCCCGCCATCTGGCCGAGGAGCTGGCCGGGGTGGGGATCGGCTTTCCGCGAACGCTCGATGACGCGGCGGCCATCCCGTGCGACGGCAGCTGGCTCCGCAAGCCCCGCGCGAGTGGTGGCGGGCAGGGGATCGCTCCGTGGACCGGCCCTGGTGTCGGTGGCACAACGCTCCACGCGCGACGCGACCACGTCTGGCAGGAACGCTGCCCGGGGCTGCCGGTGTGTGGCGCGTTTGTCGTCACGAACCGAGGGGCGCGGCTCGTCGGCGCGAGTCGGCAATTGATCGGCGTCACGGCCTGGCATGCGCCCCCGTACGCCTACTGCGGATCGGTCGATGTCGACCCGCAAACCCTCCCCGACGATCTCGGCGCCCAATGGAATCGGATTGGCACGCTGCTGGCGGGGACGTTGGGCCTCCGTGGGGTCGTCGGCGTCGATGCGATCGTGACCCCGTCGGGCCGACTGGTCGTCGTCGAGGTCAATCCCCGCCCGACATCATCGATGGAATTGATCGATCGCCGCACCGGAAGCGCCCTCGCGGCCGATCATCTCACCGCCTGCGGAATCGTCACCGGACGCTGCTCCCCTGCCCCGTCCGGTGGAAGGTGGGCGAAGGGAATCCTCCGCGCTGCCTCGCTGATCGCGATCGATGACAGGCTCTGCGACCGGCTCGACGGATTCAATTCCGCCTGGAGCCATGAAGATGGATGGCCGGCGATCGCCGATCTCCCCCGCTCCGGCACCGTCGTGCCATCCGGCTCGCCATGCATCAGCCTGTTCGCGGTCGCCGACACTGGCCGGGAAGCACGACGTCTCCTCGACCAACGAATGGAAATCGTTGAGGAAGCTATCGGCCGCCCGTGAGCCCGCCGCCAGCGCTCCCTTGGGCCACTCCGCCTCAGCCGGCCATCCGCCGCGGCATCGCGACGGAGGCAGCTTCGGCAGAGAGGAACTGCATGAGGTAGGCGTCCTCGGTCGAGTCCTCGTAGAAATCCTTGAGGACGGTGATCGCCCGATAGCCGAGTGAGCGGAAGAAAACCTGCGCCGGGAGATTGCGTTCCCGGACCTCGAGAAGGATCCGGTCGCGGCGTTCGACGCTCAATTTCGCGAACAGCTTTCCCATCATCTGCGTCCCGATCCCCAACCGGCGGTGCGACCGGCGAACCGCGAAGTTGAGGACATGGAGGCGCGTCCGATGGAGCTCGTAGATCATGAAGGCGACGACGGAGTCGCCCACCTCGGCGACCATCCCGATGCAGTTCCGCTGCCGAAGACAGCGGGTGAAGTCCTCATCCGACCAGGGAAACTCGAAAGCCTCCTGCTCGATTGCCAGAACTTCCGGCATGTCTCGGCGGATCATCCAGCGGAGTTGAATCCGGAGTCGGTCGGCTTCCGTGGTCGCCACGTGTCGTCACTCCATCGAGTCGGGGGTCAAGGTGGGGGCGAACCGTAGCAACCGCCACCGGGCGAGCCAAGAGAACTCCGTCACGAATGAGGACCTGGTGGCGAAACCGTCTTGACCCCTCTCTGGCGATCCTCCTACCCTCCCCACCCTTACCGCTCGGACTCGTGGAGCCGGAGCGGATGGAGGCGGCGCCCACGGCGCCCCTTACGACACGACCCCGGGGATGACGGTGTGCCATGCAGACCACTCGACACTCCTCGCTCACCTCTCTCCTCTCCGTCTCCGCGGCTGCCGCGGGAACGCGTCGACGGGGCGGGCTGCTTCCCGTTGCTACGGTGCTGATCGCCCTCATCGGCTGCGCCGGACCCGCGATCCGCAGCCAGAGCCCCGAGGTGGCGGCTCTGATCGGGATGGAATCCGACATCCGACTCGTCGGCGACTATGCGGCCCCCTGGGGCACCCATCCGCTGCGCATCGAACGGGCGGCGCTCGTGACCGGCCTTCCGGGGACGGGGAGCGATCCTCCGCCGGGCACCCAGCGGGCTCTCCTCATGGCCGACATGCAGGCCCGCGGAGTGGCCGAGCCGAACAAGCTCCTCGCCTCCCCCACGACCGCGCTTGTGTGGGTCCATGGCTACCTGCCTCCCGGCATCCGCAAGGGGGATCGGTTCGACGTCATGGTCGAGGTCCCTGCCGACAACGACACGACGAGCCTCAGCGGCGGCTGGCTGATGCCGACCCGTCTGGCGGAGATGGCGATCCTCGGCCAACGGGTCCGTGACGGCCATGTCCTCGGTGACGCCGAAGGGCCGCTCCTGGTCGATCCGGTCTCCGGGGGCACCCTCGACTCGAAGTCGAAGATCCGCGCCCGCGTCCCCGGCGGCGGTGTCTCCCGGACCACGCGGCAGATCGGCCTGATCATTGCCCCGGAACACCGCTCGATCGCCCTCTCGAAGCGCGTCGGTGACACGATCAACCGCCGCTTTCACGCGGTCATCAAGGGCACCAAGCGCGGTGTGGCAACCCCGAAGACGGAGCGCTTTCTCGACCTCGATATCGCGCCGGCCTACGAGCACAATCTCCCCCGCTACATCCGCGTCATCCGGGCGATTGCGGTGGTCGAGCCACCGGCGGGCCGGCACGCACGGATGGAGCTCCTCTCCCGACAGCTCGCCGATCCCGTCACGGCCCCTTCCGCCGCGCTCAAGCTCGAGGCGATCGGCCGCGATGCCCTGCCGGTCCTGAAGCAGGGGCTTGAATCGTCCGACGCCGAGGTCCGCTTCGCCGCCGCTGAGGCCTTGGCCTATCTGGGTGAGTCGACCGCAGCGACCCATCTGGCTGAAGCGGCCCTCCATCTCCGCAGCGCCCGCCCCGCGGCCCTCGCCGCGCTCCAGGTGCTCGACGATGCCAACGGGATCGATGCCCTCCAGTCGCTCCTCACAAGCCCCAGTGCCGAGACCCGCTACGGCGCGTTCCGCGCTCTCTGGAAGATCGATCCCACCGCTCCGCTGATCCGCGGCGACCGCCTCGGCGATGCCTTCTCGATCCATTGTCTCGACGTCGACGGCCCGCCGTTGGTCCACTGCACGCGGAGCACGCGGCCGGAGATCGTCTTGTTCGGAACAGAGCACGCGATCGATTCCGGCCTCCGCGCCGAGGCGGGGAGCTCGATCGTTGTCGTCGTCGAAGGGGGCAAGGCCACCATCAACCGCTTCGTGGCGGGCGAGCCTGACCAGATCATCGAGGTCGATGCCCGCGTCGATCCTGTTGCCAGGGGCATCGTCCAGGTTGGCGGTACCTATCCCGACGTCGTCCAATTCCTCCAGCAGGCCAGTGCCGCCCGGTGCCTCTCGAGCCGGCTCGCCTTCGACGCTGTCCCGAACGAGTTCGACGGACGCACCTCGATCCATGACGAAGCTGCGTCACGCGAGCGGGGGGATGAAGAACAGCAAGACGACGAGCCGGCTGCGGAGCCAGACGACGTGGAAGGTGACACGGCCAGCAGCGGCTCGGGGCGTGGGACGGACGTGGCCGCCGGGGAGGGCCGCGTCGGTACCTCGTCATGACACGGCTCAAGGCACTCGAACTGTTCGGCTTCAAGAGCTTCGCCGACAGAACGCGTTTCGAGTTCCCCGACGGCATCACCGTCGTCGTCGGACCGAACGGGTCGGGCAAGTCGAACGTCGTCGACGCGATCAAGTGGGTCCTCGGCGAGCAGTCGGTACGCAGCCTCCGCGGCCGCGAGATGACCGACGTGATCTTCGCAGGCTCCGTCTCCCGCAAGCCGCTCAACAGCGCCGAAACTTCGCTCGTCTTCGACAACAGCGCCCGACTGCTGCCCGTCGAGGCCGATGAAGTGCAGATTGGCCGCCGTGTCTACCGCAGCGGCGAGAGCGAGTATCTCATCAACGGCGAGGTCTGCAGGCTGCGCGACATCCGCGACCTGTTCAGCGGCACAGGCGCCGCCACCGAGGCCTACAGCGTCATCGAGCAGGGGCGTGTCGATGCGCTCCTGATGGCTTCCGGCAAGGATCGCCGCGCCGTCTTCGAGGAGGCCGCCGGGATCACGAAGTTTCGTGCCCGTCGCACCGAGTCGCTGCGGCGTCTGGAGCGTGCCGAGCAGAACCGGCAGCGTCTGGCTGACATCGTCGGCGAGGTGGCCGCCCGCCTCGAGACGGTCCGCCACCAGGCCGCACGGGCGCGGCGCTGGCGGCAGATGACCGACCGCCTGCGTCGGCTCCGGCTCGTCGCGGCCCGCCAGGATCTCGCCGAGGTCGATGGCGCGGTCGCTGCGGTGGAATCGGCTCTGGCACGGCTCCGCGCCGACCTCGCGGCGACCGAGGCCGCCGCGAGCGAGGCTGCCGCCATGGCCGCTGCCCGCAACGGCGAGGATCAGGAACTGACGCCACAGGTGACGCAACTCCGCAGCGTGGTCACCGCCGAGCGGGAGCGAGCGGCCGCTGCCGAGGCCCGCCGCCAACCACTCCTCGAACGGATGGGCGAGTGGGAGGGAGAGCTGGCGCGGATCGACCAGGAAGGCTGCACCAGCGCCGCGAGCCTCCGCACCGCCATCGAGGCCGCTGCAGCCGCGATGGCGAGCTCATCGGGGCTCTCCGCCGAGCGCGGGGCCCTCGAAGAACGGCTCACCGCATGCCAGCAGGCCGCCGCCGGATCGCACTCCGACGTGGAGCAGGCCCGCACCCGCCTCGAGCACCTCGCCAACCGACTCGACGACCTTTCAGCCCAGAGACAGCGGCTTCTCCTCGAGGCTGATCGCGCCGATGGCAGGCAGGATGAGGCCCGCCGCCTGGCGGCCGATCACCGGCTCCTCATCGACACCGCCCGGCGCCGGATGGACGCCGCCGCCGAGGCCCTGGCGGCAAGGCAGGGAAACCTCCAAGCCCTCGTGCAAAGGCTCGAGGCCACCGGCCGCGAGATCGGCGCCGCCGAGGAGACCGTCCGCGCTTCCACCGGGGCGCTCGAGTCCGGCTGGCGCGAGCTCGCCGGCTGGCAAGCGAAGCTCGAGGCCTGCCGGGAGCGCCGCGGGCTCCTCGAGGAGTTCGCCGGCAGGCACGAGGGAGTGGCCGAGGCAGCCCGGCGCCTGCTCACCGCCGCAGCCGACGACGTGGAGGGGAGCACCGTGCGTGGGATCATCGGCGAGATGATCGACGCGCCGATGGAATGGGCAACGCTTGTCGACGTGGCGCTGGGAGCTACGGCGCAGGACATCGCCGTCACTTCGCTCGACCGCTTCGCCGACTGGCTCAAGCCATGGGCTGCTACAGATGCCGGCAAGGGAGCGCTCGCCACCGGCGGGCGGGTCGGCATCGTCGCAGCGGGCGAGATCTCTGCCGCCCCGGAGCCCGATCTCGCCGCCGACGAGAGCGTCGTCGGACGGCTCGACCGCCTGATCGCCACTGGCGAGGCCCCCCCCACCGAAACACCCGCCTCGTGGCTCCTCGCGCAGACGTGGGTCGTGGCCACGTTC
Organism: Candidatus Kuenenia stuttgartensis; assembly: GCA_945873085.1. Taxonomy (GTDB): domain Bacteria; phylum Planctomycetota; class Planctomycetia; order Pirellulales; family UBA1268; genus QWOP01. The sequence continues at coordinate 22,869 of CAMCCR010000014.1, forward strand.
GACGACGCCCGCCGCCTGGCCGCCGTCCATCCCGCGCTCCTGTTCGTCGCCCGTGACGGCCAGAGCTGCCGCGGCGGACGGTATGAGCTGGGAAGCACCGCGGGTGCCATGGGGCTCGTGGCCCGCCGGGCCGAGCTGAAGTCCATCATCGAGCGACATGACGAGCTCGTGCGGCGCAGCGACGACCACGCCGCGATGGTCGGCAATCTCCAGGCCGAGCTCGCCGCGGCCGGGACAGCCGTCCGCCAATTGCAATCGCGCCGTCAGCACGACGCCGAGAGCGTGGCCGCCGCGAAGGCCGACGCCGCGCGCCTGGCGCGTGAGCAGGACTCGGCCCACGAGGCCCTCACCGCCGCAGAAGCCGCCGTTGCCACGATCGAGCATCGGGCCGGCGAGGCGCAGCGCGCTCGAGACGAGATCACCACCCGTCTCGGAGTCACCGAAGCGGAATTGGCCGACCTCCGCCGCGACCGAACGAAGATGGAGCAATCGATCCTCGACATCGACCGCTCCCGGGGGTCGCTCACCGAGGAAATCCACCGTCTCCGCGTCGAGCTCGCAACGGGCCGGGAGCGGCTGGCGCGGGCAGAGCACGAGGCGTCGGCGCGTGCCGCGCAGGTCGAGGAGCGGAGGGCTTTGCGACTCTCGATCCTCACCCGCTACGACAGCATTCGCGACCGTCTCCACACCACTGAGCTCGACGTCCTCCGGGCAGGGGGCCTGCTGGCCGAGGCGACGTGGGCCGCCGAGCATGCGGAGACGGCGCTTGCCCTCCTCGTCTCGCGCCAGGAAACGATCCGGGCCGCTGCGGCGGCCGCCACCGACACCGCGATCAGCGCCCGCGCTGCCGCCGGCCGCCTCGGCGACCAGATTCACGCCCGCGAACTCGAGGCCGGCGAGGCCAGGCACCGGCGCGTGCGGATCGTGGAGCGGATCCGCGATGAGTACGACATCGACATCGAGGCGGCCGATGTCGCCGCGGAGCCGACCGGGGAAACCCGAGCGGAGGAAGGGGCGGTGGCCGCGGAGGAGATCCCCTCCGATCGTCCCACGCTCGATGCGGGCATCGATGAGCTGAAGCGGAAGCTCGCCTCGATGACGACCGTCAACCTCGAGGCGCTCGCCGAATCGGAGCAGCTTGCCGAACGGCTGGCGGGGCTCGAAGCCCAACTCGCCGACGTCACCAACGCCAAACTGTCGATCGAGCAGCTCATCGCCCGGATCGACGAGGACAGCCGTCGCCTCCTCGCCGAGACGATCGAGACGGTCCGCGGTCATTTCCGCACCCTCTTCGAGCGGGTTTTCGGAGGCGGACAGGCAGACATCATCCTCGAGCCCGGCGTCGACGTCCTCGAGACGGCCGTCGAGATCGTCGCCCGCCCCCCCGGCAAAGAGCCGCGAAGCATCTCCCTGCTCTCCGGGGGTGAGAAGACGATGACGTGCGTCGCCCTCCTCCTGGCGATCTTCCGTTCTCGTCCCAGCCCCTTCTGCGTGCTCGACGAAGTCGACGCCGCTCTCGACGACGCCAACGTCGACCGTTTCGTCGGCGTGCTGCGGGAGTTCAAAAACACCCAGATCATCGTCGTCACCCATCGCAAGGCGACGATGGCCGCCGCCAACACGCTCTACGGCGTCACGATGGAGGAATCGGGGGTGTCGAAGCGGGTGTCGGTCCGTTTCGAATCGACGGCGGCGACGGCCCCCGTTCCAACGACGGCCTCCGTTCCAATCAGAGCTGCGGCCTGACGGCCCCCTTCCCCAGGGCGAAGCCCCGGGAGGGAATCGCCTGTTTTCAGGCTTTTGGCGAGGGCCGGTGCAGTCGGACCACCCGCTGCCACCGGTGCCGTCGCGAAGAACGGCTCAAGTCGCACCACGTGTCCATTCGATCTTTCCTTAGGACGGTCATGCCGCGACCGCAAAACCGGTTCATCCGGAATGCGAAACGCGGGATTGGTGCAGGGGGGGATACCTGCGAGTCGTTGCTTTCTCATGGTTCACCCTTCAAAGGTGCGCCGAAAAGAGGAACGCGCTCTTTCAGCCCCCCCGCGCTTTCATGGCCGGCCATCGAGGGGCTCGACGACGCGGTCGTCCCCACGGTGATGGTTCCGCGTCGGGGGGGCTGTGTCCCGCGCTCTTGGGGAGCGGGCTGGCCAGAGACGTTCCGGACACAAAAAAAAGTGCACATGGAGTTCACGTGATGAAGGTTTTCACGACAGGCCAGGTCGCCAAAATCTGCAAGGTAGCGCCGCGGACTGTGAGCAAGTGGTTCGATTCGGGTCGCCTCAAGGGCTACCGCATCCCGGGGAGTCAGGATCGCCGCATTCCCCGCGAATATCTGATCAAGTTCCTCAAAGAGCACGGCATGCCGCTGGGCGATCTCGAGGACGAAGCGATGGCGAAGGTCCTCCTCGTCGGGCAGGATCAGGTGCTCATCGAGAACCTCAAGAAGCATCTGCCGCTCGAGCGGTCGTTCAAGATCCAGGTCGCCGCCAGCGGCTTCGAGGCCGGTATTCAGGCGGAGAGTTTCCATCCCGACTGCATCGTGGTCGATTACTCGATCGGCCGGATCGATGCCCAGCAGATCTGCCAGAACCTCCGCCGCAATTCCGAGTATGCCGAGACGATCGTCATCGCTCTGCTTCCGGACGACGGGTCGCAGATCACGGTCGACCGGGCCCATGTCAACGAGAGCTTCAAGAAGCCCTTCGACGTGGCACTTCTCGCCGAGCGCCTTCGGACGCTGATCGGTGCCCGCAAGGAACTGGTCTGACATCCCGCTCGCGTTCGAACTCCATCACCGCAGGCCGGTGTGCCAAGGGGGGCACTCCGGCCTGCGGTCGTTTTTGGTCCTGCTCCACGGCCTGCATTTCCCTGGTATCCTCGCGGCATGGAAACCCACCCGCTTCGCATGATCGATGTCGGCGGCAAGCCGATCTCTCTCCGCGTTGCCCGCGCCTCGGGCCGACTCCTCGCCCATGCCGACACGGTCCGGCGAATTCGGGAGGGGAATCTCGACAAAGGGGATGCCGTCGCCGCCGCGCGATTGGCGGGGATCATGGCCGCGAAGAAGACCGCCGAGATCGTGCCGCTGTGCCATCCGCTCCCGCTCGACTCCGTCGCCGTCTCGATCGATTTTGACGAGCCGGAGGGGGTGACGATCACTGCCACCGTCCGCTCCGTGGGCCGGACCGGGGTGGAGATGGAGGCCCTCGTGGCTGTGAGTGCCGCAGCGCTCACCCTCTACGACATGACAAAGTCGATCGATCCGGGGATGACGATCGACCGGATCCGCCTCGAGGAGAAGACCGGCGGGACTCGTGGCGACTGGCGCCGCGGCGAGGGGCGGATCACGCCGCAGGTCTGACTGGCCCGGGGGCCCTGCAGAGAGTCTTCAGCGGCCGCGCGGATCCTCGGTCGCACGCTCGGCCACTCCGGCGCCGCCCGGGACTGTCGCCCCCGGGGCCACCATCGCCTGCCCGCCGACCATCATCCGTGCCGCCGCCCGGTCGCTGGCAAGGATCGGCTCGAGTTCGTCGACGAAGTCACGGGCATCCTTGAACTCTCGATAGACGCTCGCGAAGCGCACGTAGGCCACCTGATCGACGCCGCGGAGGAGTTCCATCACCCGCTCCCCGATCGCCCGGCTCGGGACCTCGCTCTCGTAATTGTCGTAGCACTCCGACTCGATCGCCGACACGAGCGCCTCGATGTCCTGCTCGGTGATCGGCCGTTTGCCACAGGCGATCGCCAAGCCGGAGCGGATCTTCTCGCGGTCGAACGGCTCGCGGATGCCCCCCTTCTTGACGACGGAGAGGGCCTGCCTCTCGACCCGTTCGTAGGTCGTGAACCGCCGCCGGCAAGAGACGCACTCGCGCCGACGACGGATGTTCGCGCCGTCGTCGATCGAACGGGAGTCGATGACGCGGTCGTTGTCGACCCGGCAGAATGGACAGCGCATCGGCGGGATCCTCCGTGACGGTCAGGAAGGCTGCGTCGGACTGCCGTCGGGATCGCGGTCCGTCGCCACCCCCGTGTGCGGTGCCGCGCCGGCCCCCGCTGGATCCCTGGCAGGTCCGGCGATCTTCCAGTCACGACGCTGTCGCGAGCTGGGGATGTCCATTGCCTTGCGGTATTTCGTCACGGTACGGCGGGCAACCGTGATCCCCTGCTTTGCCAGCTCGTCAACGAGGTCATCGTCGCTGTAGGGAGCATCCTTCGGCTCGGCCTGGATGATCTCCTGGAGCTTGATCCGCACCGCGTCCCAGGCCACCTCCTCGCCATCGGCGCTCATCGTGCCGCCGACAAAGAAGCGCCGCAGCGCCCACAGGCCGCGCGGCGTCTGCAGCCATTTGTCATCGACGGCGCGGCTGACGGTGGTCACGTGCATCCCGATCCGGTCGGCGATCTGCTGCATCTTCAGCGGCTCGATCGCCTCGGGCCCGTCGGTGAGGAAACGCGTCTGGTGGTCGACGATCGCCTGGGCTGTCCGCAGAAGCGTGCTGCGGCGCTGCTCGATCGCCTCGATGAGCCACTGAGCCGAATTGATCTTCCGCTTGATGTACTCGCGCGTCTCGGGCGGCGTGGCCGGGTCGGAAAGCATCTCACGGTAGAGCGGGCTGATCCGCAGGTTCGGCAGATCGACCTCCTCGAGACGCACCTTCCAGGTGCCGTCCTGCTGCAGTTCGACATGAACGTCGGGCTTCACCACCGGCACGTAGGGAACCGTGAACCGGGCCCCCGGCTTTGGCTGGAGCGAATGGAGATCGTGCCGCAGTCCCTCGATCTCCTCGATCGTGAAGCCGGTCTTCTTCGAGATCAGCGGCATCCGGTTGGCAGCGAGATCCTCGAGATGCTCCGACACGAGCCGGCGGAGTTGCCGGGCGTGGGGCATCTCGGAACGGATCTGGAGAAGGAGGCATTCCCGCAGGTCGCGGGCACCGACCCCGGCTGGCTCCATCCCCTGCACCACCGACAGCGCCTCCTCGAGTTGGCTGAGCTGGGCCTGCCAGGGGGCCGAATCGCGCGGGGCCTCGACATCAACGAGGTCCTCGAGCGGCATCGGGAGATAGCCGTTGGGATCGAGGTTGTAGATCACCTTCTCCGCCGCCTGCCGCACCTCGGGGCCGAGCTCGTCGTTGGAGAGCTGCTCGTGGAGGTGGTGGAAGAGCGTCTCGGGGCGCTCCTCCATGTTTGCCATGGCGTCGAGATAGCGGTCGGAGGCCTCGTCGATCCGGGAGGCCGAAGGGCGGCTGCGATCGTCGTCTGATTCGGGGTATTCGCTCGACCAATCGTAGGAGCGTTCGAAGTCGGCCTGGTTGGCGTGGTCTTGGTCGACGACGAGCGGCCGCTCATCGACGGTCCGTTCCGGCGCGGGGTCGGCGGCATCGGTCGTGGTGGCAACGGCGCGGATCTCGGAGTCCTGACCATCGGCGACAGTCGCATCGCCGCTCGAGTCGTCGACTTCGAGCGTCTCGTTGTTCTGGATCTCCTGTTCGATCCGCTCCTCGAGCGCCATCATCGGCAGTTGCAGGATCTCCATCGACTGGATCATGCGCGGCGCAAGCACCTGCTTCTGCGCCAACCGCATTTCCTGGCCGAACGACATCCGCATGGCATCACCCTTCGACTCACACCGCTCCTGTCCACCGCTTCAGGATACCCGGTTCGAGGGGAATTGTTTCCTGAAGGCGGGGCCGCGGTCCAGAACCAGTGCTTTCGCCGCTCACCCCCGGTCTATTCACATCCGCCGGCGACCGGCGAGCGCGTCGGTGAGCATGTCGCGGTTGGCCTGCTCGAGCGCCGCACCGACCGTCAGACCGCGGGCTAGGCGGGTGATCTCGACCGGGAGACCGTCAAGTCGCTGAACGACGATCAGCGCCGTTGCGTCCCCCTCGACGTTCGGGGTGGTCGCCATGATCACCTCCCGCACCCCGCCCTGCCGAATGCGGGCGACCAGGGGATCGATCGTGAGGGCCTCCGGCCCCGAGCCCTCCAGCGGCGCCACCCGCCCCTGGAGGACGTGGTAAAGGCCCCGGTAGGAACCGGTCTGCTCGAGGGCGAGGAGATCGCGAACCTGCTCGACGACGCACAGCGTCGATCGGTCGCGGCGGGCATCGCGGCAGATGCCACACTCATCCCCTTCGGCGAGATTGAAGCAGATTCGACAAGGACGGAGATTCTCCTTCACGGCGCGGAGGGCTTCGGAGAACGCCAGCGCCTCTTCGCGCGGCATGCGGAGAACGTGGTAGGCAAGTCGCTCCGCCGACTTCCGGCCGATGCCGGGGAGTTCGGCAAAGCAATCAATGAGCGTGGCGATGACGCCTCGTTCCTCGGGCATGATGTTCCTCCGTGAAGCCAGTCTCGATCAGTCCACGTCGCCACCCGCGGCGTGGTCGATGGTCTCCTCATCATCCGGGAGCGCTGCCCCGTCACCGTCGGTCACCGCCGCCACCTGCGTCGGCTCGACCGATGGAGCACGGGCACGCCCCTGCTCCACCTTGCGGATCGCCGCGTCGAACAGGCTCCTGGCCTGAATCACGAGCGGATGCTCGAGGGTATCGCGGAGAAGCGCCGCCTGCGATCGCCCCAGAGCCGGGGCCGGCGGGGCCGGTTCGCTCCCCCCGCGCTCCGCTCCACCGGCACCAGTCGCCGCGCCGGCGCCTGCTGTTCTTGGAGCCTGCGGTTTCACGGCCGCCTTCGGCTCCTGCTTGATCCGATGACGCAGCGGTCGGCCGGCTGCCTCCGAAAGAGCCCGATTGAGCGCCGCGACCATCTCCGGTCGGGAGAGAAAGGCGACGGCAGTCGTCGCCTCGGCCGGAAAACTTGCTTCGAGAACGTCGTCGACCCACGCCACCCGGCCGGCCATGGCAACGAAATCGGTCGCCAACCCACCGACCGCTTCGCCGCACGCCTCCCAGGCCGCCAGCGGATCGCTCGGAAGCATCGGCGGCGGCGTTGGCGCCGGAGTCTGACTCGGCTGTGTCGACGCTTCCAAAGGGGGCGGCACGGGCGGCTCCCCGGCAGGCCGCTGCGGCGGCAACGCCTCGGCAACGCCGGCTCGAGTCTCAGCCTCGACGGTCAGGTCGGTCGTTTTTTTTTCGCGCGTCTCCGGCAGCGCCGGGGGCGGAGCTGGGCTCGGCAGCGCGGGCCTGGCGATCGGTGGCGCGGGAGCCCGCGCCGCCACAGGCAGCGGCGCGGCAGCAGCCTGCAGGGCGATCCGTTCGACGGCGGAGGCGAGTTGGTCGAGATCATCGAGCCGCGCCAGACGCACGATCGCCATCTCGGCGAGCACCGGGGCATGGCCGCTCGTCCGCATCCGCGACAGAGACTGATCGAGAATCTGGAGCATGGCAAGGACCGTCTCCGTGCCGAGCAGGCGCCCGACGGCGGCGAGGTCGATGCCGAGGCCATCCCCCTGGAGGAGCAGCGCCGGGCCACAGCCGACGCTCGCCACGAGGCAATCGCGGAGGGCCGCGAGGAGCTGCTCGAGGACGCCGCCGGGATCAGCGCCGCCAGCGAGGCTCTCATCGAGAGCTCCAAGCGCTGCGGCGGGATCGCGGTTGGCGATCGCGCCGAGGAGGGCGCCGATCCGCTCCTCGCGGCCGGTGCCGATGACGGCATGGACATCGTCGACACCGATCGCGCCGCCGCTCGAGCCGAGGAGTTGCTCGAGGAGCGATTGGCTGTCGCGCATGCTGCCAGCGGCGCGGCGAGCGATGAGTGCGAGGGCATCGTCGGTGACCGTCGCCCCCTCGGCGGCGACGATCTGGCCGAGGCGGCGGGCGATCGCCGGGGCATCGACGGTGACGAAGTCGAACCGCTGGCAGCGAGAGAGGATCGTGATCGGGAGCTTCTCAGGCTCGGTGGTGCAGAGGACGAACTTCACATGCCCCGGCGGCTCCTCGAGCGTCTTCAGCAGGGCGTTGAAGGCCTCGCGCGTGAGCATGTGGACTTCGTCGATGATGTAGATCTTGAACCGGCCCCGGGCCGGGCGAACGGCGACGTTCTGCCGGAGGCTGCGGATCTCGTCGATGCCACGATTGCTGGCGGCGTCGATCTCGACGACATCGACATCTTGCCCGGCGGCGATCGCGGCACAGGTGTCGCATTGATTGCACGGCTCGGCCGCGGGCCCGGTCGCGCACTCGAGGGCCTTGGCGAAGATCCTCGCGGCGCTCGTCTTGCCGACGCCACGGGCGCCGGTGAACAGGTAGGCGTGGCCGATCCGGCCAGATTCGATCGCCCCGGAGAGTCCGCGGGCGACGTGCTCTTGGCCGACGAGTTCGTCGAAGCGCTGCGGCCGGTAGCGGCGGGCAACAACCCGATACGCTTCCGTGGGAGCGGCGCCGGACGGGATGGTGGAGTCAGCGGGTGCGGCCATGGGATCGGACGCCGATGAGAGGCC
>CAMCCR010000015.1 GCA_945873085.1 Candidatus Kuenenia stuttgartensis
TCTGATCAGTTTAATCCTTCTCGCGGGGTGAACTCATGGTCCTTCAAGATTCGAGCCGTGCCGGAACGCACCGTCACGGTTTCACGCTGGTCGAACTGCTCGTCGTGATCGCCATCATCGGTACGCTCGTCGGACTTCTGCTGCCGGCCGTCCAGTCGGCGCGTGAAGCGGCCCGCCGCAGTGCCTGTTCCAACAACATGAAGCAACTGGGGCTTTCGCTCCTCAACTACGAATCGTCGACGAAGAAACTTCCTCCTTCGCAGATCGTTCCGAAGGCCTTCGGCGATCTCGCCGCGGGCAATGGATGGAACGACTACACGCTCGTTGGCCACCTCGTCTATCTCCTCCCCTACATGGAGCAGACGCAGGTCTACCAGCCCTTCCCGGGCAACATGAAGATGAACCCGGCTGACTTCGCCACCTACGGCAACGGCGCCGATCCGAAGCGGCAAAACTACTTTGTCTATCCGCAGGTCAATGCCGTCACCGGCACGCGGATCGCCGGGCTGATCTGCCCGTCGGACAATGCCGAGGCGGCCCGGAAGACGGGCGGGTCTGCGGAGTTCACGATCTTCATGACGCTCGACCCAACGGCCGGCTCGAGCTACTACCTCAACGACGAAGCGCCCGATCCGATTGCCTCGAATCACCACGTCACCAACTACCTCGGCTGCGCTGGGCGGATCGAACTCGATATGGCCTACGTCACCTCGGATGCCACCATGATCAACGCAGCGGACACCTACAAGGGGATGTTCCGTCCGAGCGAGGCGGCCGGCGTCAAGGACTGCATCGACGGGACTTCGAAGACGATCGCCTTCGGTGAGGTCGTTGGCAGCTTCACCGACGGCGTGAAGGGATCTGGTCGTCAGACGTGCATGTCCTACATGTGCGGTGCGATGCCGATGCACTGGATGACGACCTCCTTCGGTGGCACTCGCTACAACCCTGCCGACCGGAACTGGTATCGCTTCGGCAGCATGCATGCCGGCGGCTTGATCGGCTACTCGATGCTCGACGGCTCGGTGAAGTTTCTCGCGGTCGACACCGATCCGCTGACGCTCCTCCAGCTCGCTGGCCGTGCGGACGGCCAGTCGCTCAACACCTCGATCGACTGATGCTCTCTCGGGTGGCAGCCGGCCCCTTCGCGGGGCCGGCTGCCAGCTCATGCCGCCGGCAGGCGTGCGTTGCGGCCCGTCTGGGCTTGAGCCGCACGCCTTGGCCGATCCGCCGAATCGACCTTCTGGAGAATCTCGTTCGATGCACATGCGTTGTCTGTGGTGTGCGGTGGCCACATCGGCCCTGGCCGTGGCTGTCAGTGGATTGGCCGGATGTTCCGAGGGGCCCAAGCCCGCCCCGCCACCGGCACCGGTGCCCGGCGGCGACGTTACCCCGGCTCCGGCACCGATGGGCATTCCGAAGCCGGGTAAGGCTGCTCCCGGGGCGAGTGCCAGCCCGTCGGCTCCGGCAGCCACCGTTCCCGCGGCTCCGGTTGCCGCAACTCCGGCCGGTGGCGCGGCGACTGCTCCTGCCGTGAAGGGGCCCACCGTGAAGGGGCCACCAAAGGGGAAGGTTCCGACCAAGCTTCAGGGGAAATCCCCGCCGGCGCCCGAGCCGCTTTGAACTGGATTCAGCCGTCGACCGTCGCCCACCGCGACGAAACTCCGACGACTCGATTTCCCCGTGGCTGCTTTGTGACTTCAAGAGAACCCTGTCCCACGGATCGTGGGACAGGGTTTTTTCGTCGGCTCACGGTCGTGCCTGTGAGCGTAGCCCTGGCGCGGTCCAAAGCTCGCCTGCGGGAGTCAGTGGCGCTTTGTATCCCGCACGATCACGTTGGTGGCGTCGAGCACGATCACGGCCGGCTGGTGATGCCGGGCTTCCTCGGCGGTGTAGTGGCCGAACGACATGATCGTCAGCCGGTCGCCCGGCTTGCCGAGATGGGCTGTGGCGCCGTTGAGCTCGATCGCCCCCGATCCGGGCGCTCCAAGGATGACGTACGTCTCAAACCTTTCGCCATTGGCCATGTTGCCGACGAGGATCCGCTCGTAGTGCCGCAGGCCGACCTTCTCGGCGAGGTCGGCGGCGATCGTTAGGCTCCCCTCGTAATCGAGCGAGGCTGCGGTGACGGCGGCACGGTGGATCTTCGACTTGAGCAGACAGATGGTCATGAGCGTCAGGGCGGAGGAGGAAGGGAAGGCTCAGCTGGATTGATCAGCGGAACGTGATGCAGACCGGGGCGGGCACGGGCACCGTCCGTCCGGTAAACGACAGCTTGCCGGTGGACTGATCGATCGAAAACAGGCTCACGCCGTGGGAATCCTGGCCAGCCGCCAGGAGCCACTTGCCCGAGGGATCGATGGCGAAGTTGCGTGGCGTCTTGCCGCGGATCGGCTCGGCCCCGAGGAACGTGAGCCGGCCGGTCGGGGCATCGACGGAGTACATCGCGATCGAGTCGTGGCCGCGGTTGGATCCATAGACAAACTTCCCCGACGGATGGACGGCGATCTCGGCAGTGGAAAATCCGCTCCGATCGGTGATCCCGGCGGGAATCGTGGCGAGCGTCTGCACCGGCTCGAGGGCACCGGCCTGGGCGTCGAAGTCGAACACCGTCACGGTGAGATCGAGCTCGTTGATGCAGTAGGCATGGCGACCATCGGGATGGAAGGCGAAGTGCCGCGGGCCGGCGCCTGCAGCCACGGCGGTCGCCCCGTGGGGCCGAATCGTTGCCTTCCCCGCATCGAGAGCGTGGACGAGGATCTTGTCGATGCCGAGGTCGCAGACGACGGCAAAGCGGCCGTCAGGGGAGGCGTCGATCGAATGCCCGTGGGGACCCTCCTGGCGGGCGGCATTGACGCTCTTTCCCTCGTGCTGGATGAACCCTGCCGGAGTCCCCGCCACCGCCGGCCGGAGCCGACCATCGGGCTCGATTCCGAGGCACACCGAGCTCCCGCCGCCGTAGTTGGCCGCCAGCACTGCCTGGCCTGAAGGATCGACCGACACGGCGCACGGGCCGCTGCCGCCGGAAGACTGGTGGTTGAGCTTCGTGAGCAGGCCAGTGGCCGGATCGATCGCCAAGGCCACGACACTTCCGGTCGGCTTGCCATCGGCGTCGGCGACCTCGGAGACCGCGTAGAGGAGCGGCTTGGAGGGATGGAGGGCGAGGTAGGAGGGATTTCGCAGCTCCGCGGCGAGCTGCGGCTCGGAGAGCGTGCCGTCGGCGGCGTTGAAGCGGGCGACGTAGATCCCCTCTCCCTGCGGCGGAGCGCCGGTGTAGGTGCCGAAGTAGACGAGGCGCGTCGTGTCGGCATCGGCGGCGAGCAGCCCCTCCGGCAGGCTTCCGATCGCTGCGGAGGCGATGAGGCCAGTGAGCCCGAGGCGGGCGATGGCTCGGCGGTTGAGTCGGTGATTTCTTTGCATCGTGGCTCCTCGGACAAACATCAGGGGAACGCGTGCGCTTTCCCCAGAAAAGAATCGGCAGCGAAGAATCGGCGGCACGTCGCCCGCCGGGAACGATCATGGGGGTTGGACGGAGAACGGTCAAAGCCTCATGCTGCGGCCGGCGCACCGTCGCGTTGCCTCCGGAATCGTACCCCCATGGACCGCGGATTGCACGACCGGGACAGCGCCTCTGCCGCCGGGGACCGTCGCGCCGCATCGGGGCCCGGGGATCGGATCGAGGCCGATGGTGGCCGCGATCCTGAAGCCGCGCGGGCCGCGTGGAACACCCTCGCCCTCGAGATTCATCAGGTGATCGTCCGGATCGGGTGGATCTTCAAGACCGAGACAATCATCATGCCGGCGGTCCTCGACGCCGTCGTCGATTCCGGCACCCTCCGCGGCCTCCTGCCGGTGCTCAATCGGGGAGGACAGAGCCTCACGCCGCTGCTCTTCTCGGGCAGGCTCTCGCGGGCGCCGCTGAAGAAGTGGGCGTTGATGCGCTCAAGCGCCCTCATGGCCGCCTGCTTCGCCTTGCTGGCGGTGGCGTGGACGCCGCTCGAGGCCCGGCGGCCCGACCTCCTGGCGCTCCTCTTCCTCGTCGTCTACGCCGCCTTCTCCTCCTGCAACGGGCTCAATCAGCTCGTCGTCGCCGCCCTCCAAGGGAAGCTCATCGCCCCGGGGCACCGCGGCCGGGCGATGCTCGTGAGCGTCTCGTTGGGGAGCGTCCTGGCAATCGCCGCGGCCCTCCTCTGGCTCGGTCGTTGGCTCGAGGAGACGGATGGCTTTCCGAAGATCTTCGCGGCGACGGCGGCCTTCTTCGGGCTGGCGGCCCTCGTGCCGCCATTCCTCGATGAGCCCCGCGACGCCGAACGCCCCCAACTGGCATCCCCGGCCGTGGCATCGGCCGGGCGCGGCTGGTTGTCGGCCTGTCGGGAGGGGATCGATGGTTGGCGGCAGACCCTCGCGGGGGATCCGAGCCTCGTCCGTCTGGCGTGCGTGGCCGCCTGCTTCTCGGCAGTGCTCATGCTCTTCCCCCACTACCAGGCCTTCGCGCGGGATCGGCTCGGGAGCCAGATCGGCAGCCTGCTGACCTGGGTCATCGTCCAGAATGCCGCCACGGGGGCTGCCAGTCTCGTGGTCGGCCCGCTTTCCGACCGGCGGGGGACGAGATTGGTGCTCGTCTGGCTTGTGGCCCTGTCGTCGCTGACGCCGCTGCTGGTGACGGCCCTGGCCCGTGGGCCGCACGGGGCGGCAGCGGAGTGGTTCTGGCTCGTCTACCTGCCGCTGGGGCTCAATCCGCTGTCGCTGCGGCTGTTCACGAACTACGCCCTCGAGTTGGCCCCGGTGGCCGCCGAGCACCCCCGCTATGTGAGCATCGTCGGGGCGGCCCTGGCGGCGCCGTTCGTCCTCTCGCCGCTGGTGGGGTGGGCGGTCGATCGGCTCGGGTTTGAGCCGGTGTTCATCCTCGGGGCCGGGGTCATCGCCGGCGGGGCGATCGTGGCCACCGGGCTGCCGGAGCCGCGGCACCTTTCCCGGGCCGGCCAAACTGCCGACGGGGGCTGAGCAGGGGCCAGCCCCCCGAAAGGGCCGGCTTTTTGGCTCCCGGCGGCGGCCGAGCGGGGGCACCCGAACGAGGGAACTTCCGGCTCTCGACAGACTGGCAAAAGCGGTTTTGCCGGTTGCTCCGCCCTCCGCAGACTCCTATGATGACGAAATTGTCGGTCTGAAGATCCTTCACTTCCGCTTCCCAGGAGTCTCGATTCCCATGATGAAGATGTCCCGTATCGCCGCAGCGCTCTCGCTTGTCGCCCTGCTCGTCGGTTCGGCGGTCGTCTCCGCCGCTCCGAAGGAGCCGAAGGACGCCAAGTGCCCCGTGTCCGGCAAGGCCTGCAATCCCGCCAAGCACGCCGACTTCGCCGGCGGCAAGGTCTACTTCTGCTGCGACAACTGTGCCGGTGCCTTCAAGGGCGACTCGGCGAAGTTCACCACCAAGGCCCACCAGCAGATGGTCTCGACCGGCCAGCTGACCCAGAAGTGCTGCCCGCTCTCCGGCGGCGCCACCAAGCCCGAGACGAAGCTCGCCGTCGGTGATGCCGAGGTGACCTTCTGCTGCAACAACTGCAAGGGGAAGGTCGAGAAGGCCTCCGACGAGGAGAAGCTCACGCTCGTGTTCGGCGGCGACAAGAACGCCTTCGAAGCCGTCAAGAAGTGAACCCCGGCCAACGTCCCCCGTTTCAGGGCTGCGAATTGCCCTAGGGCGGTGGGGTTGGAGATGAAATACTCCGCACGGGAGCCTTTGCCCGTGCGGAGTTTTTTTGCGCGCTGGCCTCCCCGGAGCCAATGGCCATGCGCGTCTTTCTCTCTGCCGGCGAGCCATCCGGCGACCACCACGCCGCCCTTCTGGCCCGGGCCCTGCGGGAACGCTGCCCCGACGTCGAGTGCGTTGGGCTGGGCGGGCCGCAGATGGCTGCCGAGGGGGTCGAACTCGTCGCCGACATGACCAAGCTGGCGGTGATGTGGTTCCTCCGGGTGATCCTCTCGATCCATCGATTCGTCGATCTCGCCCGCCGCGCCGAGCGGAGCTTCCTCGATCACCGCCCCGCCGTCTGCGTGCTCGTCGACTTCCCCGGCTTCCACTGGTGGCTGGCGTGGCGCGCAAAGCGGCATGGGATTCCGGTGGTCTTCTATTGCCCGCCTCAGATCTGGGCATGGGCAAGCTGGCGGAAGGAGAAGATGCGCCGGCTCGTCGATCATGTCCTGGCGCCGCTGCCGTTTGAGCACGAGTGGTTCACGGCCGAGGGGATCGCCTCGACGCTCGTCGGCCATCCATTCTTCGACGAGGCTGCCCAACCCAACCCCCACCCCCGGGCCCGGGCCACCGAGCAACACGCGCCCTCCGGCCGGGAGCCCTTGGTGCTCCTCCTTCCGGGATCACGCGGCCAGGAGATCAGCGCCAACCTGCCGTCGCTACTACGGGGAGGAGAAAGAGTCGCCCGCCGGGTGCCGGGCGCCCGGTTCGTCGTGGCCGTCCTCCATGACCGCCACGCCGAGGTTGTCCGGGAGATGATCGCAGGCGCAGGGGGGAGCGCGGTGGAGGTCGTGGCCGGGAAGACGCGAAGCCTGATGGCCGAGGCAAGTTGTGCCATGGCCGTGAGTGGCTCGGTGTCGCTCGAGCTCCTCGCCGCCAGGCTCCCTGCGGTGATCATTTACCGGATCGGCGGGTTTGCCTACATCGTTCAGAGCTGGTTCCGACACGCCCGATTCATCACGCTGGTCAATCTCATGGCGGTGCCCGATCCGATCCTGCCGGTGCGTGGCGTCTTCTCCCCGCCGACGGTCGTTCCTCCGGCCGATCCCGACGCGATCTATCCCGAATACCTCGCTGTCGGCGATCCGGCCGACCGGGCCGCCGAGCATGTCGTCACCTGGCTCACCGATGCCGCAGCCCGGCAGTCGGTCGTCGAACGGCTCGACGAGGTCGCTGCCAGGGTGGCCCGCTCCGGTTCGGCGTCGCGGGCCGCTGCGGCCGTCGTGGCGATCGCCGCCGGCAACGATCCGGCGGCCGCGGTGCGCGGCGTCGATGAAGTCATGGCCCGGGCGACGTCGATCCGCGCGGCCTGACGCTACACTTTCCCGGTGGCCTTCCGCCCGCCCGCCCCTGCCGTCGCGGGGGGCTCCGCAGGACGGGGGCGCCCCGTTCCCGTGGGTGTTCCAGCAGCGCCCGATTCTCACCTCAATCCAGGACGTCCCGCCACGATGCTCGCCGAACCGCAGCAGACGCCGTTCGACATCGACTTCCACGTCGCAGGTGTGCCGGTGCGGATCTCCGGATTATTTTGGGTCGGCACGGCGCTCATTGGCTGGGGGGTGTGCCGATCGTTTGCCCGCGGTAACCAGCGCGAGTTGCTCCTCGACCTCGCCATCTGGACGGCGGTGGTCCTGTTCTCGATCCTCGTCCACGAGCTTGGCCACGCGCTCATGTACCGCCGCTTCGGCCAGGATGCCCGGATCGTCCTCTACCACTTCGGCGGCCTGGCGATCCCGGACGGCTGGGGGCGGCGAAGGCACCTCCGTCCCGCCGAACGGTTTGTCGTGTCGGCGGCCGGGCCGGCCGCCCAATTGCTCCTCGCTGCCGCGATCATCGTCGTCCTCCGGGTCGGTGGGTATCTCGCCCCGTTTCCAATTTCGTCGATCGGCGAAGCGTTGGGGCTCTATGAGGGAAGGCCGTTCTCGTCTCGCTACGCCTGGGCGCTTGTCGAGTTCCTCCTCTACGTCAACGTCTGTTGGCCGCTCTTGAATCTCATGCCGGTGCCGCCACTCGATGGCGGGCAGATGGTCCGTGAGGGGATGGAGACCTGTGGCGTGGCCGATGCCGCCAGGATCGCCGCGATCATCGGGCTCGTCGTCGGCGGCGGGCTCGCCTACCTCGCCTTCAACCGCGACGAGCAGTATCTCGGGATCATGTTCGCGATGCTCGCCGTGGCCTGCTACCAGAGCCTGCAGCAGTCGCCTCCGTGGAGGCGATGGAACTGATGCCGGGAAGGTCTGCCGAACCGGCCGGCGACCACCGTCTCACGGCGGTTGTGCTCGGTGCCAGCAACGTCTCTCGCGGGCTGGCCCGGCTCAATACGGCGATCCGGGGGAGAGCCAATGGGCCGGTCGACCTGTTCGTGGCCGCGGGGCATGGCCGTTCCTACGGCGCTAACAGCCGGGTGTGGATGCGACGCCTGCCGTCGATCCTGGGGTGCGGCCTGTGGCGGGCTCTGAATCGTGAAGCGAATGATGGCAGGCGATGCGTGGCGCTGGTCACCGACATCGGCAACGATCTCCTCTACGGCTTTCCGCCCGCCCAGGTGGCAGCCTGGGTCCGTGAAGCGGTCGGCCGGCTCGTCGACCGGGGAGCGACTGTGGCGATCGCGCGGCTCCCGCTCGAGGCGGTGCGCCGCGTCGGGCCGGTGCGCTACCGGGCCCTCAAGACGCTCTTCGTGCCCGGCTGTCCGCTGTCGATCGAAGGGATCCATTCGGCCGCAGCCGAGCTCGACGGCCGGATCGCCGAGCTGGCGGCCTCCGCCGGTCTCGCCACGATCGATCAGCCGGGGGCGTGGTATGGCTTCGATACCCTCCATCCCCGTCGCCGGCACCTCGACACCCTTTGGCGCTACGCCTGCGATGCCTGGGGCCTGCCGCCGGCCCAGCGCCCGATGCGGGCCGGTTTGCGGGAGTGGGCCGGGCTGGGGAGGCGAGCGGCTGAGGTGCGCCAACTCGGCCGGCAGATGCGCTACACCCCGCAGCCAATCCGCCGTTACGCTGACGGCGGCTGGGTGGCGCTCTACTGATCTCTCCTGATCTCTCCTGATCATGGGCGGGCGAAGACCTTCAGCGGCTGCGGGAGCGAGACGATGAACGTGGCGACACGGGTGGTGGTCGTGATGGGGGTCAGTGGGATCGGCAAGACCGTCGTCGGACGGGCGCTCGCCGACCGGCTCGGGTGGGCGTTCCAGGATGCCGATCACTTCCACCCGGCGGCCAACGTCGAGCGGATGTCGCGCGGGATCGCGCTGACCGACACGGAACGATGGCCCTGGCTCGACTCCCTGGCCGATCTGATCACGGCCACCCTCGCCGGCGACGGAGGGCTCGTCCTCGCCTGCTCGGCTCTCGCCCGACGCTACCGCGACCGGATGGGCGTGGGAAGGCTGGGCGTGAGGCTCGTGTCACTCGACGGCCCCCCGGAACTCATCCGCGCTCGGATCGAGGCCCGTCGCGACCACTTCATGCCGGCGACGCTGCTCGACAGCCAATTGGCTGCCCTCGAGCGCCCCACCCCCGACGAACGGCCGATCGTGGTGGGGATCGACGCCACTCCGGAAGAGATCGCCTCCCGAATCATCACGTCCCTCGAGCGCACCGACGGCTGATCGACGGATCGTGTCGCCGCCACACGCTTCCTCGCGTCACAGGACCGGCAGCGACGGGAGCGGCGGGCGAGCGGCGTGGGCGGCAGCGAGGTTGCCGACGAGGCGCTGGCAGATCGATTCGAGGTAGGGCCGAGCCGCCGGATCGTCGAAATTCGACGCGGTCGTGCCGGCGTCGCCATGTTCGCGGATCGGAATCTGAATCGGCACCTCGCCGAGGAAGGGAATGTCGAGCTCCTGGGCCGTGCGGCGGGCGCCCCCATTGCCGAAGATATCGTACCGCTTCAGCGTGTCGGGGCAGACGAAGAAGCTCATGTTCTCCACCATCCCCAGCACAGGGATGTTTACCTTGCGGAACATGGCGATCGCCTTGGTGGCATCGAGGAGGGCGACGTCCTGGGGCGTGCAGACGACGACCGCTCCGGTGAGCGGGAGCACCTGCGAGAGCGTCAGCGCGATGTCGCCCGTTCCCGGCGGCATGTCGATGATGAGGTAATCGAGCGGGCCCCAGGCCGTGTCACGGAGCATCTGCGTGATCGCTCCATGGAGCATCGGCCCGCGCCACACGACCGCCTCGCCGGGGGGGACGAGATAGCCCATCGACATCGTCGGCATGGCGATCGGTGCCCCCGGCAGATCGAGCCGCGGGGGGATGATCTTTCCCTCTTCGATCTGGGGGCGGCCGGAGAGGCCGAGGAGATGGGGCACGCTCGGGCCGTAGACATCGGCGTCGAGCAGTCCGACCCGGCTCCCGGCGCGGGCCAGACCGATGGCGATGCTCGCGGCGATCGTGCTCTTCCCCACGCCCCCCTTGCCCGAGCCGACGGCGATCACGCTCTTCGCCTCGAGGCCGATCTGACCGAGCTTCATCGGCGCCCGCTCGTGGGGCGTGATCGTCACCTCGACGTTGGCGACTGTCGGAAACCGGGCCCGCAGCATCTCCTCGATCCGCGCTCGCGTGGCGGCGTGGAGGATCGCGGAATGGCTCGTGAGCCCGACGGCGACGGCGATCCTGCCGGCTTCGACGTCCGTCGACACCACCTGCCCGGCATCGGTCAGCGGCCTTCCCGTCTCAGGATCGGCGATGGCGGCGAGGACAAGGGTGACAGCGGAGCGATCGGGAGTCGTCATGGTTGGATCAACGCCTGGGGTGCTGCAACGGCTTGCGGTGGGGAAGGAGTGAATCCGCCGATGGTGCTCGGTGCCGCGATCGACGCCCCGGCCCGGGCTGCGGCGGAGAACAGTGGCCGCGGCTGGAGGGTGACCATCGCCATCACAACCAGCGCCGCGAGCATCGCGATGCCGGCGCCGAGGCCGCCGTCCGCCTGCACGCCACGCTTGGCGGAGCGGAAGTACATGGCGGCGACGATCCGCAGATAGTAGGCGGCGGCGATCGCCGCGTTGATCACGAGGATCACGGCGAGCGCCAGGAAGAACACCCGGCGGCTTCCCGGGGTTGCCTTCGCCGTCCAGTCGACCTCGAGTGCGGCCATCGCCAGCGAAAGCTTGCCCCAGAAGCCGGGCAGCGGCGGGATGCCGGCAAGGCTGAGCAGGAAGGTGGCCAGCGAGAAGGCCACGACAGGGTTGGTGCCCGACAGGCCGTTGAGGTCGTCGATCGTGGCAACTTCCTCGCGCGGTGGCCGCGGGGCCGAGCCGGCCGACCACTCAGGCCATCGATGCCCCAGATACGCCAGCGCCCCGAACACACCGATCGTCGCGGCGACATAGGCGGCGAGGTAGAAGAGGGTGGCCGAGGCTCCCCCCAGCGTGGCGGTCCAGGAGGTGTCGGGGCCCGGGAAGGGGCGACCACCGATGGTCGAATCAGCCGCGGCGGCGGCTGCGACGCCCACGAGGAGGTAGCCGCTGTGGGCGATCGAGGAGCAGGCGAGCAACCGGCGGAGGTTCGTCTGGAGGAGCGCCATGACGTTTCCGACGGTCATCGTCAGCGCCGCCAGCACCGCCGTCAGTTGCCAGAAGAACGTCAGCCAGGCGGCGCCGGCCGGTCCAACGACTCCTTGATTGAGGGCGATCATTCCCAGCGTGCCACCGGTCCCGAGGGCGAGAAGGCGAAGGAGGACGACGATGCCGGCCACCTTCGGAAGGGTGGAAAGGAGGGCCGCGTTGCCGGGGCCGGCCCCTTCATAGACATCCGGTGCGTAAAAGTGCATCGGCACGGCGGCAAGCCGGAAGGCGATTCCGCCGATCACCATGCCGATGGCTACCGGGAGGAGCGTCTGGGCCGTGGCCACGATCCGGCCGTCACCGGAACGGAGCCTGCTGCCGATCTCGGCCAGGCTCGTCGATCCGCCGATCCCGTAGAGGCAGGCCAGGCCGTAAAGAAAGAGGGCCGATGCGACCAGCGAGAGGAAGAAGTACTTCAGGCTCGCTTCCTGCCCCTGAGCATCGGTCCGCTTCAGCGCCAGGAGGATGTAGGTCGGGATCGACACCAACTCCAGGCCGGCGAACAGGAGGACCAGATCGTTGGCAGAGGCGACCAGCGACAGGCCGGCGAGGAGGAGGAGGAACGTCCCTGCCTCTTCGCAGGTGCCATTGCCACGCGGCGTGTTTCGGGGAGTGACCGCGCCGCGGAACTGATCCCCCGCCTGCACGAGCGCCAGGCCCGCTCCGGCGAGGAGGACGAAGGAACGCACGAAGACAGCGAAATCATCGAAGGTGAACGGCCCCGACGAGACCACCGACCCGGCTTCGAGCCCCATCCCGGGCCAGCAGGCCGCCGCGGCGATGCCGATGAGGGCCACGAGCCATCCCTGGCGCAGTCCACAGAAGGCTCCGCCGAGATAGGCCACGAGGGCGGCCACCACGAGCGTGAGTTCCGGACCGGCGAGGAGGAAAGTCGAGAGCGACGTCTGGGTCATGGGATTCGTTCGAGGCCGGCGGTGAGAGGGGGATCGGAAGGGACGATGGCCGCGCCGGGGAGGATCGTGGCGGCGTCAGCCTGAGCCGTCTGGGGCAGGGTTGCGTCATGCGGGGCCCCCATCCGGGCAGCAAAGGCCGCGGCCCCGGGGGCCATGGCGGTGCGGACGGCGACGGCACTGGGCCCGAGGAAGGTCGCCGGGAAGAGGCCGATCCAGAGGACGAACAGGGCCAGGGGCGCGAGCGCCACCCACTCGTACCAGCGGAGGTCGTCGGTCGGCTCGGCGGCCGCGTGGCCGTGGCCATGACCAGCATGACCATGACCAGCATGACCCGCATCCGCGCCATGTTCGGCAGCGGCAGGGGCAGCGTGACCGTGGTCGGCATGGCCGTGCGCGGGAGGTTGCCGCGACGCCCCGAAGAACACCCGTTCCACCGCCCAGAGCATGTACCAGGCGCCGAGGACGACGCCCGCGACGGAAGCCACCGCCATCGTCAGATACGGAGTCCGCCACTCGGCGGCGACGCCTCCCCAGGCCCTCTGGAACGAGCCGAGGAGCACCATGAACTCTCCGACGAATCCATTGAGGCCCGGCAGCCCGATGCTCGAGAAGGTGAAGAGGAGAAACATGAATGCCAGCCACGGGGCCCGCGCCGCGATCCCACCGAGATTCGCGATCGACCGAGTGTGGTAACGCTCGTAGATCATCCCGACCAGCGCGAACAGCCCCGCCGCCGAGAGACCGTGGTTGATCAATTGGAGCGTCGCCCCTTCGACGGCCACTGGCTCGAGGGCCGCGATGCCCATCACGCAGTAGCCCATGTGACTCACCGAAGAATAGGCGATGAGTCGCTTGAGATCGGTCTGCGCAAGCGCTACCAGCGCCCCGTAGAGGATTCCCACAACGCCCAGGCCGAGGATCCAAGGGGCGGCGGCGGCTGTTGCCTCAGGGAGCATCGGCAGGGAGAAGCGAAGGAAGCCATAGATGCCGATCTTGAGGAGGACGCCGGCGAGATCGACGCTTCCCCCCGTCGGTGCCTCAACGTGCGCCAGCGGGAGCCAGGTGTGGAAGGGAACGATCGGCACCTTGACGGCAAAGCCGGCAAACAGGGCCAGAAACACCCACCACTGCAGCCATCCCCCCTGGGCATCCATCGGGAGCGGATGGGCCGCCAGGCCGGTGGTGAGCGTGGCGATGTCGAAGGAGAGCGTGCCGGTGTGCGAGGCGTTCCACAGGACGATCGTGAGCAGGCCGAGGAACGCAAGCACGCTCCCGGCGAGGGTGTAGATGAAGAACTTCACCGCGGCCCGACGGCGGTCGTCGTGCCCCCAGATGCCGATGAGGAAAAACAGCGGCACGAGGGTGAACTCGAAGAACACGTAGAACAGGATCACGTCCCGGGCCGCGAACACGCCGAGCATCGCCGACTCGAGGACGAGCAGCAAAATGTAGAAGCCGACCGGCTTCTCTTTGATCGCCTCCCAGCTGACCATCACGGCGGTCACGGAGAGGAGGGCCGAGAGGCCGAACAGCCAGATCGACAGTCCGTCGAGGCCGAGCGAGAAGCGGATGTCGAACGGTCCATCGACGAGCCACGGCCCCTCGCTGACGGCGAAGGCGTGCCCGGCCGTCACCTCTGGAAGTGCCCTGAGGATGAGGAGGACGGCGCCGGCAAGCGTGATCAGCGTCGTGACCGCGGCGCTTTGACGCACCGCCGAGACGCCGCGCGATCCGAGCAGCCAGGCCGCCAGGGCACCGACGAGCGGGGTGAGGATGACCAGCAGGAGGTGGTTGGCCGGGGAGAAGGGGTTCATGGCTGGGGATGTCGCGGTGGGGCCGATGGTTTCAGGGAATGAGGGGCGATCGGGCCTGGTCAGGGGCGGAGTTGCCAGGCGAGAGCGAGAACGATCGCCAGCACCCCGACGACCCCCGCCAGGGCATAGCGCTGGACGAGGCCCGACTGCATCCGACGGATCGCGGAGCCCCAGGCGAGCGGCACCTGTCCGATCGCGTCAACCGTGCCGTCGACGATCGCGCGGTCGAAGAAGGCCGTGAGCATCGCCAGCGCTTCGAGAGGCTTGACGATGAGCGCGGCGTAGATCTGATCGAAGTAGAACTTGTTGGCGAACAGCGTTCCCAGCGGGCCGAGGTAGCGTTCCAGTTGCGGCGAGTCGCTGCGCCGGCCGAGGTGGCCGATGGCAGCGACGGCGATGCCGATGGCGGCGGCGAGGGTTCCCTGAATGGCGATATCCCAATGGAAGACATGGGGCACGGCCGTACGGGCCACGGCGGGCGCGGTGAGCGACGGGGTGGCGGCGAGGAAGTTCGACAGGGCGTTGGTGACGAAGAGCACGAGCCCCGCAAGCGCCGACAGAACCGCCAGCACCAGCAGCGGTGTCGTCATCGCGGGGGGGGATTCATGGGCGTGGTGCCCCGCTTCCTTCGGCACGCGGACGGGGCCTGTGAAGGTCATGAACACCGCGCGGAACGTATAGAACGCCGTCAGTCCGGCGGTGAGCAGCGACATCCAGAACAGCAGCCGCCAGGTCGACGGATGGTCGAGAGCGTCGAGCCCCACCTTTTCAGCCGTTGATCCATGCTCGCCGGTGGCACCGCGCCGCGAGGAGCGGGTGGTCATCGAGGCCGGGCGGAAGGGGCGGAGGGCCGCGTCGCCCAACTGGGCGGAAGAATCCCTCGGTCGCTCCCCGGCCGAGCCCGCTTCGGCGTGATCCGAGCCATGGGCTTCCGGGTGCGCCTTGGCGTGGAGCGTGGCGAGGATCTCGTCTTTGCTGAAGAAGCCGGCAAACGGGGGAACGCCGGCGAGGGCAAAGGCCCCGACCAGGAACGTCCCCGCGGTGATCGGCATCACATGCCGGAGTCCACCGAAGCGCCGCATGTCGATCACGCCCCCCATGGCGTGCATCACCGAACCGGCGCCGAGGAAGAGCAGGGCTTTGAAGAAGGCATGCGTGACGAGGTGGAAAATCGCCGCGGTGAACCCGAGCATCGTGCCGGTGCCGAGGGCGACGAACATGTAGCCGAGTTGGCTGATCGTGGAATACGCGAGCACCCGCTTGAGATCGTTTTGCACCGTGGCGATGAGGGCAGCAACGAGCGCCGTCGTCGCCCCGACGATCGACACCATCGTCAGCGCCCCGGGGCAACCGACGAACAGCGGCGCCGAGCGGGTGATGAGGTAGATGCCGGCGGTGACCATCGTCGCGGCGTGGATCAGGGCGCTGGCGGGGGTCGGCCCCTCCATCGCGTCGGGCAACCAGACATGGAGCGGCATCTGGGCGCTCTTGCCGCAGGCGGCCAGGAGCATGAGGAGGCAGATCGCCGTGCCGACAGCGCCACCGACATACCCGGCTTCGTCGGCGAGGCGGATCTGGCCGAGGATCCCTTCGACGATCGTGCCGTCAGCGAGGTGCGTGTCGTGGAAGTCGAGCGTGCCGTAGGTCATCCAGAGCAGGAAGGTGGCGATGGCCAGACCGAAGTCGCCGACGCGGTTGACGAGGAACGCCTTCTTGGCGGCCCGCGCGGCCTCGGGCTTCGTGTACCAAAAGCCGATGAGAAGGTAGCTGCAGGCCCCCACCGCTTCCCAGAAGACGTACACAAGGAGGAAATTGCTCGCGGCAACGAGCATCGACATCGAGAACACGAACATCGCCACCAGCGCGAAGAACCGCGGATAGCCCGGGTCGTCGTGCATGTAGCCGATCGAATAGATGGCGACGAGCAGGCCGACGCCGGTAATGATCGTGAGGAGCGTGGCGGTGAGCGGATCGAGACGCAGCGCGATCGGGATCGAGAAGGTGCCACCGCTGTCGGCCGCCCCCGGAGCGACCGGGGCGCTGAGGCTGCCGGCAAGATCGCCCGACCTGGCATCGCCGACGGTGGCCCACTGCCAGAGCGTGGTGATCATCTCGACCGGTTCGGCCGGACGCAGCGGGTCACCGTGACCGGCGCCGACTTGAGCGGCGGTGCCGAGCAGGAGGAGCAGAGCGACGACCGCGGCAGCACCGATCCCTGCCACGGCCGGGAGGTGCGCCCGGGGCCCGAGCCGGCGACCGAGGAGAACGGTGCCGATGGCCCCCAGCAGCGGCAGCAGGGGGACGAGCACCAGGAGGTTGGCGGCTGAGGACTGCATGGGAGTCGGTTCGGGGGCGTGTGGGGGTCGGGCGTCGATGCCGGGGGGCCGGCAGGGGAGTTGCCGGCGCGACGGTCAGACGTGGTCGCGCTCGAGGGATCGGGAATCGTCGCCTTCGGGAACGACGCCGGCGGGAGAGAGGTGGGGCCACGTCGGCACCACGCGGTCGTCGGCGGGGAGCTCATGGTCGATCACCCTGGGGAGGTTCTCCTCCCGGAGGGCCTGCCAGGCGGACGCGTCGAGGCGACCGGTGCTGGCGAACGCCTGGAGCACGAACACCAGCGCCACCGCGGCTTCGCAGGCGGCGACGGTGAGGACGAAGACGACGAGGACCTGCCCCCCCCAGTCGCCGTGGTAGCGGCTCCAGGCAACGAGCGTCACCGACACTCCCTGGAGCATCAGTTCCGCGGAGAGGAACATGACGATGAGGTTGCGGCGGGTGAGGATCCCCACCAGTCCGAGACAAAAAAGAACGGCCCCCACGAGGAGGGCGTTGGTGAGCATCGTGGCTGGGATCATCGGCCCTCCCTCCGGTGGTCGGTTTCGGTCGCCTCGCCGCGCGACACGACGGCGATCGCGCCGACGAGGGCCACAAGCAAGAGCACGCCGGCGACCTCGACAGCGAACAGGTGCCGCCCGAACAGTTCGGCACCGAGGTGGGCGACCTCGTTGGCGTCGCCCGTATCCCCTCCGGCCATCGCCGGGGCGATCAGGGTCGTGCTCTCGTCATCCTTCGTTGCGGCTCCGTCCGCCGGCGCGGCGGCGGCAGCCAGGGCCTGAGCCCGCGAAGGCATTCGGCAGCAGGCCGGTGGTTCGGCGGCCGAGAGGCGCCCGATCGACAGCGTGAGCAGGCCAAGGAGCACGGCGCCGGCAGCCGCCGCCAGCATCGGTTCGTTCGACACCCGGTCGTACGGGGCCATCCCCGACGGCTGAGCGAGCATGAGTACGAACAGGAACATCACGAGGATCGCGCCGGCGTAGACGACGATCGTTGCCACGCCGAGGAACTGTGCCCCGAGCACCAGAAGCACACCCGACACCCCCGCCAGCGTCATCGCGAACCAAATCGCCGAATAGACGGGCGAACGGGTGACGATCGTCGCCAGGCCGGAGATGACGGCGATGCCGGCCACCGTGAGGAACACGGCATCCTCGCCGACGCACCCCAGCGAGCGACCCGTGGCGGCGAAGCCGACGAGCGCCACGGCGCCGAGGAGGAATCCGAGCCGCCGCGAGGCGACGGTGTCGGAGGCCTTGGGAAGGAGGAGCCACAAGCTTGCAGCGAGCGCGGCGACACTCCCCGCGAGGAGCAGACCCGACGGGGAGACAGTCGCCGTAGAAACGGGATCCATCAGTGGTGGCCCCCCGCCGTGGTGGTCGGGTTGCCCGGGGCGGTGCCGAACGTGGCCATCCCCCCAGCGGCGAGCGTTTTTGACTTCATCGGCTCGGCGTCCTTGGTCATGTCGTAGACGCTGAGCAACTTCTCCTTGTCGAAGATCATCTCCTCGCGGCTTTTTCCCGTCAGGTCGAGGAGGCTGGTGAGCTCAATGGCGTCGACGGGGCAGGCTTCCTCGCACATCCCGCAGAAGATGCAGCGGAGTTCGTCGATCGAGAAGCTCTCCGGATACTTCTCCCGGTCGGGCCAAGGGCTCTCGGTGGCGACGATGTCGATGCAGTGCGCCGGGCAGGCGGTAGCGCAGAGGAAGCAGGCGACGCACTTCACCCGGCCGGCGTCGTCGCGGTTGAGACGGTGAACGCCGCGGTAGATGAGCGGGTTGCCGACGGTTGGGCGAACCTCGGGGTAGTTCACGGTCACCTTGCGGCTCACCATGTGGCGCGCGGTGGTCGAGAGCCCCTGGAGGAAGAGGGGAAGGTAGAGACGCTCGGTGAGTCCGAGCGGCTTTTCTTCGAGCCAGGTGATGGCGGGGTCGGTCGGTTTCATCGGCTGCCTGCCAGTGTCGGGGAAACGTCGTGGGGCGCCCGTTCGAGGCGCTCGTGTTCGGCCATCTCCCGCTCGATGTCGAGGGGATCGTGCGTCAGGATCGGGGTGTTGTCGGTGCCTGAGGGGGTGAAGACGCCGGCCACGAGCCAGCCGGCGAGGCAGGCGATCCAGGGTAGCGCGATCGCCACGGCGCCTGCGAAACCGGGGCCGAGGGCGGTGACGAGTTGCGGGCGGAACTCCTCTACCGCTGCCACCGTCACGAGGTTCACTAGGCCCAGCGGCAGCATCACCTTCCAGGCGAGATTCATGAGCTGGTCAAAGCGGAACCGCGGCCAGCTCCAGCGGACGAGCATGAAGAACACGATCACCCCGAGGATCTTGCCCGAGAGGATGCCGAATCGGAGCAGGGCCTGGATCCAGCCGATCTCCTGCGACGATCCCGTCACGCCCCACAGATGCCAGCCGCCGAGGAACAGAATCACGATCAGGAACGCGGCCGTGATCATGTGGAGGAACTCGGCGACGAGGAACAGCAGCAGCTTGATCCCCGAATATTCCGTGTGGTAGCCGCCGACGAGTTCCTGCTCCGCCTCGGGAAGGTCGAACGGCAGCCGTGCCGCCTCGGCGAAGCTGGCCACCATGAAGACGATGAAGCCGAGGGGCTGGGCGAACGCATACCACACGCCCGTCTCCGCCTGGGCGTTCATGATCGTGTCGAGCCGCAGGCTTCCGGCGGCGAGGACAACGCCGAGCAGGCCGAGGCCGAGGGGGATCTCATAGGCAACCAGCTGGGCGCTCGACCGCAGGCCGCCGAGGAAGCCGTACTTGTTGTTGCTCGCCCAGCCGCCGAGGAGGACGCCGTAGACCGCGATGCTCGAGAGCGCGAACACCCACAGCACGCCGACGTCGAGGCCAGGGGCCACGAGGAACGGCACCGGATCGGGGAGGCCGGGGATGCCCAGCGGCGGGAGCACGCTTCCGAACGGGATCGCTGCAAAGATCGCCAGGGAGGCGGCGAGGATCACCAGCGGTGCCGCGTTGTAGAGGACGCGGTCGACGCCGCTCGGCGTGAAGTCCTCCTTGAGGATGATCTTGAGGCCGTCGGCCAGCGGTTGCCCGAGGCCGAAGAGCCGGATCTTCGTGAGTGGGATCCCGACCCGGTTCGGCCCGCGGCGATCCTGCACCCAGGCGGCAATCCACCGCTCCAGAAGGACGAGGTAGGCCGCCGCGGTCATCAGCCCGCCGACGAGCAGGCCGATCTTCACAAGCGCTGCAAGGGTTGCCGCTGAGGGAAGAAGGTTCATGGGCTGGGATTCGTGGCTGGCGGGGCGGGCGTGGATGTCGGACGGGAATGACGACGATCGAGGGGACGAATGATTCAGGACGAGGCGAGCTGATCGATGCGGAGGTCGACGCCGACGGCAGGGATTTCACCGCCGAGGGCGGCCAGGGAGGACGACGATTCAGCGATCTGCCGTCGGACGGCGGCGGGATCGTAGAGCCCACGGCGGCCGAGCATGTTCCAGTAAAGCCGGCCTTCCGGCCAGACCCCGGCCGGCGCTCGGACGGCGGCAGCAAACACCTGAGCGCGGTGAGCGGCGTTGACCCAGGTGCCGGCCCGCTCGGCAAACCCGGCGGCCGGAAGCCTCCAGGTGGCGAGCTTCGCCAGCGGTGAATCGAACAGATCCTGGACGACCAGGCAGCGGAGCTGGCCGAACGGCGCGGCGGTCGTGTCGTCGATCCAGGCGTGCGGGTAGCCGGCGGTGATCCAGGCGGCGTCGAACTCGCCGGCGCTGACGGCCGCGACGAGATCGCTCCAGCCGCGTTCCTCCGATTCGAAGAGGGCCACGACGGCCTCGACACCCCGGCGATTCGGACACTTTTCAGCCCGGATCGTGAAGCCCCCCGGGAACGACTCGTCGCTCCCGGAGACGGGGACATGCCCCACGAACAGCGCCGCCTGCTGGTCGATCGAGCGGGCGGTGGCGCAGAGCATCCACGCCTCCTCGAGCGTGAGCATCGGCGACACGGCAACGGCGAGCCGGCCGGCCCCGGAGAGCTCCTGGCGGAGTCGCGTCGTTACGTCCGACCACTCGACCGTCTCGCGGTCGTCGTTGCTCGATACGAGCCTGCCGGCCGAGAGGAGCCGGGCGGGGTCGTGGAGGTGGTGCCAGCCGTACCGGCCGTCGTCGCACATCCACCACTTGTTGACGTGGGGATTCTCGCGCGGCTTGAGGCGGTAGACCGTGTCCTGATTGTGTTCGGTGACGATCGAGCATCCTGCCGAGCAGCCGCCGCAGACGTTCGACTCTCGCTTCAGGAACCAGACCCGCTGCTGGTAGAGGAAGTCCTTGTCGCCGAGGGCGCCGACCGGGCAGAGATCGACGACGTTGCCGGAGAGCTTGTTGTCGAGGGGGAAGCCGGGGAAGACCGAGATCTCCTCCTTCGAGCCGCGGTTGATCACCATCAGCTCGCTCGTCCCCGACACCTCGCGGGTGAAACGGACGCAGCGGGTGCACATGATGCAGCGGTCGACGAACAGCGTGACGGTCGGGCCGACATCGCGCCGGCGGCTGTGGAACGGATGGAGATCGGTGCGCCGCTCCGCCTGGCCATGCTCGAAGTGGTAATCCTGGAGGAGGCATTCGCCCGCCTTGTCGCAGATCGAGCAATCGATCGGATGATCGATGAGCAGCGCTTCTTCGACCCGGGCGCGGCTGTCCTTGACCAGGGCCGTGTTGGTGACGATGACGGTGCCGTCCTTGGCCGGCGTCTGACAGCCGGGGACGAGCTTCGGCATCATCGTGATCTTGCCGGTGGCCGCATCACGGGTGCCGGTCTCGATGAGGCACATCCGGCAGCTGGCCACGACCGACAGGCCGGGGTGCCAACAGTAGTGCGGGATCTCCACGCCGGCGCGGCGCGCAACCTCGATGCAGTTGAGCCGCTCGTGAGCGCCGATCTCGATGTCTTTACCGTCGACGATGACTGTGGGCATGTGGCGTCAGGAAGAGGAAAATGAAAAGGTGGCGAGCACCTTTTCGGTCGGGATCAGTGGGCTGCGACGATCGGGAGAGCGGGAACCGGATCGGTGACCATCCAGCCGGACGGATTCGTCCGCTTGATGTAGTCCTCGAACTCGCCGCGGAACTTCTTGATGGCGTTCTTGATCGGCCAGGCTGCCCCGTCGGCGAGGCCGCAGATCGTCGACCCGGGCATCATGCCCATGGTGTTGCCGATCTCGGCGAGGAGCTCGAGATCCTTGAGCCGGCCCTTGCCGGCGCGGATCCGCTCGAGCATCCGCAGCGACCAGGCCGTTCCCTCGCGGCACGGCGTGCACTGCCCGCAGGATTCGTGGGCGAAGAACCGGCAGGAGTTGTGGAGGAAGTCGACGATGCTCACTGTCTCGTCGATGACGACGACAGCGGCCGTGCCGAGGCCGAGGCAGCCGACCTTGCCGGGGCCGGCAAAGTCGAGCGGCGTGTCGAGTTCGGCCTCCGTCAGCAATCCCATCGAGATTCCGCCGGGGATCACGGCCTTCGCCTTCCGCCCCTTCCACACTCCGCCCCCCTGGCCGTCGATGAGTTGGCGGGCGGTGATGCCGAGGGGGGCCTCGTAGCAACCGGGGCGTTCAACGTGTCCGGAGAGGCAATAGAGCTTCGGCCCGTAGCTCCCCGGATCACGCGGGTTGTTCGGGTCGGAGGGAACGCCGATCGAACGGAACCAATCGACGCCGCGACGAGCGATCTGGGCGACACAGGCCATCGTCTCAATGTTGTTGACGACCGTCGGCTTGCGGAACAGCCCCTCGATCGCCGGGAACGGCGGCTTGATCCGCGGCCAGGCCCGCTTCCCCTCGAGGCTCTCGATCAGCCCCGTCTCCTCGCCGCAGATGTAGGCGGCCGCACCGCGATGGAGGTAAAGATCGAGCGAGAAGCCGCTCCCCTGGATGTTCTTGCCGAGGAGCCCCGCGGCGTAGGCTTCGTCGATCGCCCCTTGGAGGCGGTCCCAGGACTGCGGATATTCGTAGCGGAGATAGAGGTAGGCGGTAGTGGCCCGCGTCGCGTAGGCCGAAAGGATGATCCCCTCAATCACCTGGTGCGGGTCGTCCTCCATCAGGATCCGATTGTTGAACGTCCCCGGTTCGCTCTCGTCGGCATTGATGCAGAGGTAGATCGGGCCAGGGTGATCCTTGGGGAGGAACGTCCACTTGAGCCCGGTGGGGAATCCGGCGCCGCCCCGACCGCGAAGGCCGGAAGCCTTCACCAGTTCGATCACGTCAGTCGGCTGCTTCTCCTTGAGCATCCGCTCGAGCGGCGCGTAGCCGCCGCGGCTGCGATAGCTCGCGAGCGTGTGGCTCCCGGCAACGCCGACGGCTTCGAGAAGAACCGGTTGGAAAGTGGTCATGGCATCGTTGGGGAGGGCGGCGGCGGGGGAGGCGAACGGCCGGGGAACGGCTCAGGATGACTTTCCGGCCCGGGCATCGCGGACGAAGGCCTCGGCCGATTCCTTGGTGAGATTCTTGTGGAGCGTCTTGCCGGCGAGCATGCAGGGGGCGAAGTCACAGGCCCCGAGGCACTCGGCCGGTTCGACGGTGAGAGCGCCATCGGCGGTCGTGCCGTAGGGATCGATCCCGGCGGCGTGGCAGATGTGGTCGAGGATCTCCTCGCCCCCCCGCAGCGCGCACGAAATCGACCGGCAGACCCAGGCACGGGTCTCGCCCGACGGCTTGTCCTGCGGGAAGAATTGATAGAAGGAAAGCGTGTCCTGGACCTCGGCGGGGGCAAGGCCGAGGAGTTGGGCCACCTCGACGACGGCCTCGTACGGCACGTACCGCAGTTCGTCGTTGACGATGTGGAGGGCCGGCAGCGTCAGCGCGCGACGGTTCGGATAGCGGGGCGCGAGCGCCTCGATGCTCGCAACCATCTCGGGCGTCAGGATTCGCTGGGTAGTGATCATGGGGCGGGAGCGAATGGGGGCTGGTCGGACGATTGCCAAGGGGGCGGTGGGGGCGGTTCAGCGGTCGAGTTCGGCGGCGATGATGTTGAGGCTGCCGAGGACGGCCACGACGTCGGAGAGCGTGTGCCCCCGAATCAGCTGAGGGAAAAGCGAAAAGTGGAGCACGGAGGGGGGGCGGCAGCGGGCCCGGTAGGCCGTGTCATCGCCATCGCCGACGACATAGAAGCCGAGTTCGCCGTTGGGGGCTTCGATGGCTGCGTACGACTCCTCGTACGGCACCTCGAACGAGCGGTTGCTCATCGAGAGTTCGAAGTGGGAGATCGTCCCCTCGATCGTCGAATAGACCTGCTCCTTCGTCGGTCGTGCAACCCGCTGGTCAGCGCCGACGTTCACCTCGCCGGCGGGGATGTTCTCGATCGCCTGACTGAGGATCTTCAGGCTCTCGCGCATCTCCTGCATGCGGACGAGGTAGCGGGCATAGCAATCGCCGGCGGCAGCGCAGCAGATCTGGAAGTCGTAATCGGAGTAGGCAAGGTAGGGCTCGTCCTTCCGCAGGTCACGGGTGACGCCGCTGGCGCGGGCCACGGGGCCTGTGGCGCCGCCGTTGATCGCCTGCTCCTTCGTGAGCACGCCGACGCCCTTCGTGCGGTCGACGAAGATCCGGTTGCGGGTCAGCAGCCGTTCCATGTCGTTGAGCGTCTTGGGGAAGGTGCGGAGGAAGGTGCGGATCTTCTCAATCACCAGCGGCGTGAAATCATGGGAGACCCCGCCGACCCGGGTGTAGCTGTTGGTGAACCGGGCTCCGCAGAGCGTCTCGAAAATGTCGTAGATCACCTCGCGCTGGTAGAAGCCGTAGAGGAAGAAGGTGAACGCCCCCGTGTCGAGCCCCACCGCGCCGTTGCAGAGGAGGTGGTCACTGATCCGGGCCAGTTCGGCGACGATCGTGCGGATCACCTTGCAACGTGGCGTCAGATCGATCCCCAGGAGCGTCTCCACGGCGTGGTGCCAGGCGACGTTGTTGGCCATCGGCGAGATGTAGTTCATCCGGTCGGTGACCGTCACGTACTGGTTGAACGTGAGGTGCTCGCCGATCTTCTCAAAGCCTGAATGGAGGTAGCCCATCTCCGGCATCGCATCGACGACCCGCTCCCCCTCGAGTTTGAGGACGAGCCGCAGGGTCGTGTGTGTCGCGGGGTGCTGGGGGCCGAAGTTGAGCGTCCAGAGGTAGTCCTCCTCGCGGGTGGCCGCCGGACGGACGCGAGTGTCGTGATCGGGGGCGATCGACATGGTGGCCTGCGGGCTTGAAGGTACAGGAGGAGTTTCGGGGCGGCGTGACTGACCGGAGGAAGCGAACGACGCTTCAGCCGTCCTCGCGGGTGAGAACGGGGAAGTTGTGGCGTTCGCCACGCCCCTGGAGCGGGTAATCCTTGCGGAGCGGATGCGCGGTGAACTGTTCCGGCATCATCAGGCGGCGGAGGTCGGGGTGGCCGACAAACCGGATCCCGAACATGTCCCACACTTCGCGCTCGAGCCAATCGGCCGAGCGCCACACGCCGACGACGCTGCGCACGGCAGGCTCTGGATCATCGACGAACACCCGCACGGTGAGCCGGCGGGCGGTGGCGGTCGAGGCCAGGAGGTACACCAAGCCGTAGCGACGCGTGGCGCCACGGTATTCGAGATAGTCGACGCAGGTGACATCGACGAGGAGATCGAAGCCGGCCGCGGCGAGGAAGGAGAGGACTTCGAACGAGGCCGGTTCACCCACCACGACGCGCGTCTGGCCACGGTACGCCGAGGTCTCGAGCCCCGGAAATCGGGCCACGAGCGTGTCGAGAATATCGGCGGTCGGGGACGGATCGGTCGTCATGATGTCGTGGGCGGCGGCTGGGGCGGGGTGCTGGGTTAGGAATGGAGCGGCGCTGGTCGCGTGGCCAAGCGCGGGGGTCAGGAGCGGGGGAAACGCAGCTCCCGCTGGATGACCGGATTGCGGGCGGCATCGAGGGAGAGTGGGCCGACCGCCTCGACGAGGGCCCGCTTGCGGAGTTGACGCTCGCGCGTTTCGAACTCCCGGCCGGTGATCGTCCCCTCGCGTTGGATCTTGTCCTGGAGATCGATGATCGCCTGGATGAGCTGTTCGGGCCGTGGAGGGCAGCCGGGGACGTACATGTCGACCGGGATGAAGCGGTCGATCCCCTGAACCACCGCGTAAGTGTCAAACACGCCGCCCGTGCTCGCGCAGGCCCCCATCGAGATGCACCACTTGGGCTCGTGCATCTGCAGCCAGATCCGCTGGAGGACCGGAAGCATCTTCATGGCCACCCGTCCGGCCACGATCATGAGATCGCATTGCCGCGGGCTGAAGCGGAACACCTCGGCCCCGAAACGAGCGAGGTCGTGCTTGGCAGCCCCGGTCGCCATCAGTTCGATGCCGCAACAGGCCGTGGCGAACGGCATCGGCCAGAGGCTGTTCTTGCGGCACCAGTTCGCGAGCTCGTCGAGCCGGCTGACGACGACATTTTCCGGCAGTTCTAACGCCACCGAAACACCCCCTTGCGCCAGTCATAGGCGAATCCGACTACCACCAGAGCGATGAACGCCATCGCCCCCGCGAACACCAGACCGCGACCTGACACCAGTCCCTGGGAAACCGCCGCGTCGACGCCTGCCGCCGACCGGCTGGCGACCGCCCAGGGATAAAGGAAAAGCAGTTCCACGTCAAAAACGAGGAACGTGATCGCCACGAGATGGAATCGGACATCGAACCGACGGCGCGTGTCATGCACCGGGTCCATGCCACTCTCATAGGGCATTTCCTTGACCCGGTTGGTCCGCTTGTTGGGGCCGATGAGGCTCGAACCCACGACCAGTCCGACCGACACCGCCGCGGCGATGGCGACGAACAGAAGGACGGGCAGGATCGCATCCATGGGTGAGGCCTGAACCGTGGGGAAAGGCGGGGCAGTGCCCGATCTGGCGTGGAAGGGGGCTGACCGGACCGAGGAGCCAACCGGGCGACTTCGTGAAATCCTTCACAAAGTCGGCTTTGAAAAAAGCCGGAGCGCTGCTCCGGCCATTTTTTCCCGGTTGGACGGGTCGAACCGATGGGAGAGGTTATACCGTCCCGACCGACCGGCGACGAGGTGGGGTTCTTGGGCGATGGTTGGTTGGTTGGCCTCGGGATCAACCGATACCGGCCCTCCCGCAGCTGGAAAGACGCGGCGTCCGGGGGATCAGAAGTTTCCGAGGCTCATGCCGACGTAGGCGCCCCAGGGGCCGATCCCGATCGACATCCCGCTGCCGACCCGGGCATTGGCGAAGGGAGGGCTACCGCCGCTCCCCCCCGAATTGCTCCGGTAGGGGGAGTAGGAGGTACTCGAGTTCATCTTCGAGGTGGCCGCGAGAGAGGCATCAGCCGTGGCCTTGCGGTTGGCCGCGGCGACGTCGGCGAGGACCTTCCGGCCGCCATCGAAGGCCGCCTGCCGGTCCTTGAGATTCTGGCGGGTGAGTTCGATCTTTTGGATCTCCTGGGAGAGTTGGGCGGCGGTCATGTCGACGACGTTGGGGACATCCTTGAGGACGTCGGCCCGTTTGCGGTCGGTCATCGCCGAGAGGTACTGCCCCATCCAGGCCCTGGCCTCCTGGGCTTCGGGGGCGTCGATGATCTTGAACTTCGCCTCGAGGTCGTCGAGGAGGTATTCCAACTCCTGCGGCGACATCTTCATCACCTTCGTGTTGAAGTCGGCCTTGATCCGCTGCACCTCGCGCGGCGGATAGATCTTCTGAACGGAGAGCCATTCCCCCAGTTCGAAGATCGCCCGTCGCCACCGCGTGCTCTGGAGGATTTCCGCCTTCGCGGCCATCGATTCCTGGGCGTCGTCCTGCTCGGTGGTCGCCGCCGCCGGCGGATCGGCCGCCAGGCTGAGTGGCGCTGGCGCGAACGCCCCGGTCACCCCCGCCACGACGGCGCAGGCCAAGAGGCAGGGAAGGAGCGGCTTGAAAAGCTTGGTGGGCATGGAGGTGGCAGAGGGGTTCATTCGGAGGGTTCCCCGGGCTTGCGGGTCATCGTCATCGTCACCGCGGCCTGATTCGTGGCCCCGGAGTGGGTCGGCAGCGACTGGAAGGTGCATTCTTCCTTGCCGTCGTACAGATAGTGGTTGATGGTCGACGTCTGGCTTCCGTCGGGGTGGACGGTCGTAGCCCGCGACACCCACACCCCCTCCTCGAGCGACCAATCCGCCTCGGAATGGCTGCCGTCGGTGCTGAAAGACCAGGAGTGGAGGCGACGAGTGAGGGGATCCCAGCCGATCCGCTGCGAGACCTGCAAGCCCTGACTCCCGTCCGGCGATGTGATCATCGTTTCGCGGAGGAGGTAGGTTCCGGTGGGGTTCCAGCGGACGCTCATCTCCATCCGTGGGGGTGCAACGTTTTCTCCCTCCGGCTTTTTTCCGTCGACGGTCACGGTCCAGTCGCCGACGAGCCACTCAAGGTCGGCGAGCCTGGCCGAAGTCTCCGGCGGATCGGTCCGCCATTCCCGCAGGCTTGCCACCTTCCAGCCGTCGGCCTGCTTCACCCAGGTGGCGGCGAACCGACCGTGATGTGCGGTGGAAGCTCCGGGGGGAGTGACGACGACGGTGCCATCCTCGAGGGCCACCGACTCAGAAAGCAGCCGGATCGAGACCTCCTCGATCGTGAACGAGGGGCGAGCCTGCCCTTCCGCGGCGGGCTCCAGGCCGGCAACGCTCTCCCGTCCGCGGAACACCTGCCCCATGTCGTCGATGATGTCGCCATCTTCGGTCCAGAGCGCCGCGACGGCTTTTCCGTCACCGCGGGCGAGCGCTTCCTGGTAGATCCGCGACGCGGCCCGGACGGCCTCGATGCCTGTTCCCTTCGCCGCGGGGGCCCGCTCCGCCGGCGCCTGGGCGGCAGCCGGGGGGATGCCGACGGCGAGCAGGGCTGCCACGAGGGCACCGAGCAGGCGGCAGGATCGAGAGGAGACTCGGAGGATGCTCATGACGCAAAAACTCGCGGACGAGGGCGGGGCAGGGGATGAGACCGAAAAAAAGTCTCCGGAGGCGTCATCCCCCGGAAAACAATCCTAGCATGGCCTGCCGGTCCGCTCGACGATCGGGTTATGCCGGCGGTAACGCGTGGCGGGGGCAGATCAGAGTTTGTTAAGCTTTGCTCATGGCAGATTCCCTGGCGACGCTTGCCGACCTCGTCCGTCGCCCCAGTGTCAACCCGATGGGGCGTGACGTCTCGGGGCCTGAGTACCTCGAGGGTCGGATCACCGACTATCTCGTGCAGCGCTTCAGCGCCGCTGGCCTCCCCTGGGCCAGGCAGCCGGTCGCCCCCGGCCGCGACAACGTCTTGGCCCGTCTCGAGGCGACAGTCTCCGGGGCTCCGACCGTTCTCTGGGATGCCCACCAAGACACCGTGCCCGTCGAGGGAATGACGATCGACCCGTTCCTTCCGCTGGTCCGCGACGGCCGGCTCCAAGGGCGGGGGGCGTGCGACGTGAAGGGGGGGATGGCAGCCATGATCGTCGGGCTCGAGCGGCTTCTCGGCTCCGCGCAGCACCGCCCGGTCACAATCCTGTTCACGGCGACGGTCAACGAGGAGTTCGGCTTCTCCGGGGCCCGGGCGATCGCCTCGCTGTGGAGTGGCGCTGGCGTGGTGAGCCCCGGCGACGGCCCGGCCCGCGATCTCGTCGGGGCTGCCCGGCCGGTGGCGGGAATCGTCGCCGAGCCGACCAGCCTCGATGTCGTCGGCATGCATAAGGGAGCGGTGCGGTGGCGGATTCGAGTGGGGGGGCGGGCCTGTCACAGCTCCTTCCCGGAGCGCGGCGACAACGCGATCTATCCGGCCGCCCGGGCGGCACTGGCGATCGAGTCGCTCGCCCGGGAGCTCCTCACCCGCGCTCCCGATCATCCCTGCGGTCCGCCGACGCTCAGCCTGGGGACGATCCGCGGGGGTTTCGGGGTCAATCTCGTTCCCGACATGGTGATCCTCGAGCTCGACCGCCGGCTCGTGCCGGGGGAAAGCCCGCGCGCCGCCCGCGACGAGGTCATCCGCCGCGTGGCCGAGGCCTGCCCCGGGGCGGCGATCGAGCACGAGGAGCCGTTCGTCGAGCACCACGGCCTGCCATCAGGGGGCGCCGAGACGATGCTGGCCGGCCGGCGCCTGGCCGACAGGCTCGAGGAAGCCGTCCGCGGCCATGGTCGCAAGAGCGTCGTTCGCGCCGCCCGCTACGGCACCAACGCCAGCGTCTACGCGGCCGCGGGCGTGCCGACGGTCGTGTTCGGCCCCGGCTCGATCGATCAGGCCCACACGTGTAATGAGTGGATCGACGTTGCCGAAGTCGAGATCGCCGCCGCGGCGCTCGTCGCCGCGATGGCGTGAGGGCGGGGCAGAGCGGCCTCGGGCGCGCGACGCGGCCTCCGCCTCACCCAGATGGCGAGGCGGAGGCGCGATGGTGTGTGACGAAGTCTCCGTGGAGGCTTGCTCCACGCGACAACTCAAAACACGTCGAGGTTGTGGTGGTGGCCGAAGGGGTTGTAGCGCCGCGACTTCGGATACTCGTTGTGCCACGAACGGTTGTAGACCGGCACCCGCATCTC